>JAKISS010000060.1 GCA_021648485.1 Gammaproteobacteria bacterium | reverse complement strand
CGTGACCGGAATAAAGCTATTTCTGTTGCGTATGCCACCGGGGCGTACAGCTACCGCGAGATTGCAGAATATTATGGTTTGCATCTTGCCACTGTGGGCAGGATTGTACGAGAAAAAATGTAACAATACGAGAACTGACCCTTTGGTTCTTTGGTTCGCAAAATTAAAGCCTTTGAGTCAGTCTTGGAAAAGTTGAATCAGATGATACGGAAGTGATGCTGTCGAACGTGAGGCCATTTAATACCCCAGTCATCGCTGAATTAAGAAAACCCCTACTTTGGTAACATGATCACACAGCTGGTAAGATGATGCATCGCTTTGGTGCGCGATTCGTATGTTGATTGGTTTGGGAGGAAGGATGTCGAAAAACGTCCTCCTATCCCGATTAGATTTTTTATAATGTTCAGCGTTTAAAGGAAAATTATGACAACAGGGTTTGAGTTAAGAGAAACCTCCGGAAAAGGGGAAGGCATTTTTGCCACCAAATCATTTAAAGTGGGTGACATAGTAATGACTGGTGTTATTGAAAAAATGCTTAATGGGAATCATTCGCATGCTTCACAGGTTGGTGAAAATGAGTATGCCCTTCATGCTGGATTGATAATTAAGGTTAATCACTCCTGTGGGCCTAATTGTGGTATCAGTATCAATGTGACAGGTGCCCATGATTTTGTCGCAATGAATGACATCAGTGTTAACGAAGAAATAACTTTCGATTATGCGATGCGAAATTATAAAATTGACTATTTTCCAGTGAAATGCATGTGTGGCTCTATAAAATGTCGTGACAAGGTGACGGGATGGCAGGGTTTGTCGAGCGAAAAAAAGAGAGAATATGAAGGGTTTGTTGCGCTTTATTTACTGGAAATAGATAAGGCCGGTTATTCTCAGGATATAAAGTGATACCGATCAATCCAGGTTCAATATTCCAGAGTCTTACTACGGTGACTTAATAGTGGCGGGAGGATTTGGGTATTAACTTGGAGTTTTAGTGAATAGAAAGAGCCTTTATGCAACTTGGTGGAACTGCTGCGCTTGTTCCGCCTTACCCCGATAGAGGGTAGAGCTGGGGCACCCATCAATTTTTTTGTTCCACTTTATTCGATACAGAGCAAAATTGCAGGGTGGGGCAAGCGCAGCGGTTCCATCATGACCTTGTGATCCAGCTTAGAGTAAGTCCCCGAGTTTTACGCTACGTGGTTAAAAGGTAAAGGTCATGCCCACCACAGTGCCACGGTCGATATTTTCCACACCGATGTTTTTGCTGAAATCGGCACGAATCCGACGATATTTCACATAAACATTTGCTGTGGGCAATAATTCATAGCTCACACCCATGCCGAACTCATACATGTTTTCAGCATCCAGGGTGGTGGTGATGCTTGGCGCATAAAAGAAATTGCCGATGAAAGACAGGCGTTGCAAACTGGGCAGTTTGTAGCGCAGCTGGCCACCCAGAGCCACGGCTGCGCCACTGGAGTCTGTGTCATCGTGTTTTAGATAATAGAGGCGGGGGCCTACGCCCAGCTCCAGCCCCGGCGTTTTGCTGCCAGCCACATCGATAACTTGCAAGCCAAGGTTTACCACCTGGTTGCCATCTTCGTTGTACAGAATGCCCGTCGTCATTTCTGTGCGGCCGAAGGTGGAACCACCAATAAGCGTGATGTAGGAAAAGCGGGCACTGTCCTGTTTCAGGTTAACGTCGATGCGTTGGGCGTTGACGGTGGTACTGAGCAGGATAAGTAAAAATGTGGCCAGGATGCGTGCGGACACGGGCGGCTCCTTTCATTTAGGTTTAAAAAATTGTTGATGACAAAGGTTTGTTTATCGACGTTCGTTCTTTGGTGAGAGTTCCGTTTGGGAAATCTTCGCGAAGTATACGTCAGTTATGCGTTATTACAGAACACAAAAAAGCCCGGGAGTTCCGGGCTTTTTCTGATGCGCCTTGCAACGCAGCAAGCCTATTTGATCTTGGCTTCCTTGTACATCACATGCTTGCGTACCACAGGATCAAATTTCTTGATCTCCATTTTTTCAGGCATGGTGCGCTTGTTTTTGTCGGTAGTGTAAAAGTGACCGGTACCGGCACTGGAAACGAGTCTGATTTTATCGCGCATAGTATTTTCTCCTTAGACCTTCTCGCCGCGATTGCGCATTTCAGCCAATACGGTATCGATGCCTTTTTTATCGATAATGCGCATGCCGTTGGCGGTAACACGCAGCTTCACGAAGCGGTTTTCGCTTTCCACCCAAAAACGGTGGGAATGCAGGTTAGGCAGGAAACGACGCCGCGTTTTATTGTGCGCGTGCGAAACGTTGTTGCCGGAGGTGGGGCGTTTACCCGTCACCTGACAGACTTTGGCCATGATCGATCTCCAAAAAATCGTAAATTTCACAAATTATTGAGTACAACACGCGCCCTGCGGGCAACTGCCCGGTCGCGAGAACGGCGCATTAGAGCAGGTTTGGACCAATGAGTCCAGTTTTTCGCACAGGCCGCAGTCTGTCGCATGGTGCGTCGGGAAGGGTATAATACGTACCCATTGATTTTCAGCAGAGGATTTTTTATGCGCCCTAGTGGACGTTCCCCCGAGCAGCTTCGTTCGATTAAATTTACCCGCAATTATACCAAACATGCCGAAGGTTCGGTGTTGGTGGAATTCGGTGACACCAAAGTGCTGTGTACGGCGACAGTGGAAGAGCGTGTTCCCCGTTGGCTCAAAGGTAAGGGCAAGGGTTGGGTCACTGCTGAGTACGGTATGCTGCCACGTTCCACTGGCAGCCGTATGGGGCGTGAGGCTGCACGCGGTAAGCAGGGTGGGCGTACTATGGAAATTCAGCGTCTTATTGCTCGTTCACTACGCGCGGTGGTGAATCTGGAGGCTTTGGGTGAGCGCAACGTCATTGTGGATTGTGATGTTATTCAGGCCGATGGCGGTACCCGTACAGCCTCTATTACCGGTGGTTTTGTGGCGCTGGCCGATGCCATGCAGTATTTAGTGGATACGGGCAAAATCAAGAAAAACCCTATCATTGGTCAGGTGGCCTCAGTCTCTGTGGGTATTTACAACGGAACCCCTGTGCTGGATCTGGATTATGACGAAGATTCCAACGCCGAGACTGACATGAATGTGGTGATGAACGATGCAGGTGCTTTTATCGAAGTGCAAGGCACTGCTGAAGGGCATGCTTTCCGTCAGGAAGAGCTGGATGCCATGCTGGGTTTAGCCAAATCGGGTATTGCGGAGCTGATCAATCACCAGAAAGATGTGCCATCGGCGTGAGCAGCAGAATTCTTCCCGGAAAAGTCGTGCTGGCCAGCAGTAATACAGGCAAGTTGCGTGAGATCAATCAGCTTATCGGTGACTTGGACATGGCGGCAGTGCCACAGTCTGATTTTGGTGTGCCTGATGCCGACGAGACAGGCCTGACGTTTGTGGAAAATGCCATTCTCAAGGCCCGACACGCCGCACAACTCACCGGGCTGCCCGCTATTGCTGATGATTCCGGGTTGGAAGTGGATGCGCTTAATGGTGCGCCCGGTATTTATTCTTCCCGCTTTGCGGGGGGAGGTGCCAGTGATGCCGACAATCTGCAAAAGCTGTTGGTGGAATTGAAAGAGGTTCCCGAGCAGCAGCGTACAGCGCGTTTTCAATGTCTGATGGTGTTTATGGCTCATGACGAAGACCCTACACCGCTGATTTGCCAGGGCAGCTGGGAAGGGCGGATATTGTTTACGTCGCAGGGTGATAATGGCTTTGGTTATGATCCGGTATTTTGGGTGCCCGGTGAGCAGTGTACATCAGCAGAATTGCCGTCAGAGCTGAAAAACCGCCTCAGCCACCGTGGACAGGCTTTGCAGAAACTATTGTCAGCATTAAAAACGACTGTTGTGTAGCTGGCCTCAGCCAAACAGTCCCATCTGAAACAATAACAAACCGACGGCAGTGAGTGCGGAACCGATCATGATGGTGACGACTAACAGGGCAATAAAAGGGCGCATAATGTGTGGTTTTAGTTCTCAGGATGATTATCAGGTTGAGTAATATGCAAGGGCGTATTGCAGGCTGGGCAATACGTCCACTTGGGTAATTTGTCTTTGCTTTCCAGTTTTATCGTGATTTGTTCATTGCAAGCAGGACAGCTGCCACTAATATGATCGCGCATCCAGCACATCTGATAAGTCAGGTAACTGACCACGGGTCCGGCGATGAGAAAGCCTGGCACCAGCACGAAGTGGGCAATGGGGATGAAAAGGGTGACACCTGCCAGTAACCAGAGGAATCCCAGTCGTTGCAGGGCGCGCTTAAGACGGTCACCCTGGTCGAACCAGGTCGTCTGCATTTGGCCGACGGTGGTTTTACCATCATTGTTTTTGATGGATACCTGAGTGTTTTCGATATTGGGCATGGTGAGCGGAAGTTTGACTTTGTGGCTGGCTGAAATCAACTGTTCGTGTGAAAAATTGATTTATTCACCTTGAGCCGTTGCCCGCCCTGGGCTACGGTGAACACTCATTATCGAGTAAGGAAGCGCAAGTTTCGCGCAAAAATGATGATCAAAATTCTGAAAATAACCGGTCTTGGGTTTGCCGCCCTGCTGGGTCTGTTGCTGTTGTTGGCTGCGGCGATTTTGTTGCTGGTTGATCCCAATGATTATCGGGATGATATTACCGCCGCAGTACAGGACGCAACGGGCCGCGAATTGAACATTGACGGTGACCTGAGTTTGTCGTTGTTTCCCTGGCTGGGGCTGAGCCTGGGCGAAACACGCCTCAGTAATGCCGCCGGAGAAGATGCAGAAAAAGATTTCGCCCGCGTGGAATCGGTGGATATTAACGTGAAGCTGTTGCCTCTGCTGCAACAGCGTATTGAAATGAAAACGCTGCACTTGCGTGGTCTGCGGGTGAATCTGAGTCGGACGGTGGATGGCCGCAGCAATTGGGATGATTTGCTGACCTCACCCATCGACGATATCAGTCAGCCAGCGAAAAGCTCTGCGGAGGAGTCAGAGGCCAAACCCGCGCTGGCGCTGGCTATTGGTGGTGTCAATATTGAAGACGCGCAAATTGTCTGGGATGACCGGCAGGCCGGTCAGCGCATTGAAATAGACCGGTTTTCCCTGCGTACAGGTTCCATTGCGCCAGGAGTCCCCATTGATATTGAATTGCGCACCCGGCTTGCTATGTCGGAGCCTGCCCTGCAAACCCCCATTGAATTAAAAGGTCGGCTGACGTTTGATCTGTCAGCCCAGCGATATCGTTTGCATGGACTGGATATTTCGCTGAGCGTGCAAAGTGAATTGTTACCCGTGTCACCACTGAATATTCGTCTACGAGGAAATATTGATGCCGATATTGCACAGCAACAAGTGCAGCTTGCCGGTTTGCAATTACAAATCCTGGGTCTCACGGCCAATGCTGAATTAAACATCCAGAATATCCTCTCGATGCCGCAGGCCGAGGGACAGTTGTCATTAGCCGGTTTTTCACCGCGCGAACTGACAAAGATGCTGGCCATTGAACTGCCAGAATCAATGGATACCTCGGTGTTGAGCAAAGCGGCATTGAACCTGGATTTTACCGGTTCGGCAGATGCGATGAACGTGCCGAGACTGAATGTTGTACTGGATGATTCGCGGTTGACTGGCAGTTTGAGTGTGGAAAATTTTTCCCAGCCCGCTGTGCGTTTTGATTTAATGCTTGATGATCTGGATGTTGACCGTTATTTGCCACCAGCCACTGAATTACCGCCATCGCCCCCCACAGCGACGGCTACGGAAAGTCCCCAATTGCCGTTAGAGCTGTTGCGTGGACTGAATGTGAAAGGTGAATTCCGTGCGGATAAAATCAAACTGGCCAATGCCCGCTTGGCAGGCATCGTATTGGGCGTGACCGCCAAAGGTGGAACCATTCAATTGTTGCCGTTACAAGCTGACTTGTATAAAGGGCAATATCGTGGACATATAGTGCTTGATGTGCGTGAAGACACACCCAAAATTTCCGCCGACGAAAAAATCAGTGCGGTACAGCTTGGGCCATTGCTGAGAGATATGCTGGGGGATGACAAGGCTTCAGGTACCGTCAATCTGGCAGCAAAAATCACCACCATTGGTATCACACCTGAAGTTATTAGTAAAAACCTGAATGGTACAGCGAGTTTTGATCTTAGTGATGGCGCAATAAAAGGTGTCAATCTTGGCCAGATGATCCGTGAAGCTTACGCGAAAATCAAAAAGAAAGCGGCACCGGAAAAAACTGATAATCAAACAGATTTTGCACAAATGTCTGGCAGCGTGACGATTCGTAACGGTGTTGTGGATAACCAGGATTTGCAGATCAAATCACCCATGTTGCGTGTGACGGGCAAGGGGCGTGTGGATTTAGCCAAACAGCGTATTGATTATTTGTTAAACACCTCCATTGTGGAAACGGATCAAGGGCAGGGGGGTAAGGATGTATCGGAGCTGAAAGCACTGACTATTCCCATTAAAGTGAGTGGTACGTTTACTGAGCCAACATTCAAACTGAACCTTGCTCCGGTACTGAAAGCCAAGGCAAAAACAGAACTTAAACGCCAAAAAGAAAAACTTAAAAAAGAGGTCGATAAAAAACTGAATGAGGAAAAAGCCAGGGCAAAAGAAAAAGCGGAAAAGAAATTAAAAGAAAAACTTGAAGGGTTGTTTCGCTAATGTCAAAAGCAGCGCTAAAAGCCCCGTCTTTTTCCCGGTCCGTATTAACGTGGTTTGATACACATGGTCGAAAACATTTGCCCTGGCAACAGGATCGTTCACCGTACCGGGTATGGGTATCAGAGATCATGTTGCAACAGACACAAGTGGCAACGGTGATTCCTTATTTTGAAGCATTTATGGCGCGTTTTCCACAGCTGCATGATTTGGCCGATGCGCCTCTGGACGATGTGTTAGCGCGCTGGTCAGGGTTGGGTTATTACGCCCGCGCACGAAATTTACACAAAGCAGCGCAGATGGTGCGTGATCAACACGATGGCATTTTCCCCACAAACTTTGCTGACGTGCTGGTATTGCCGGGCATTGGTCGTTCCACTGCCGGGGCAATTTTGTCACTGGCACTGAATCAACACCACGCCATACTGGACGGTAATGTGAAACGTGTTTTGGCGCGAGTATTCGCAGTAGACGGCTGGCCAGGAAAAACATTGGTGGCCGAGTTGTTATGGCAACACAGTGAGCGACTGACACCTAAAAAACGTGTGGCCGACTTTAATCAGGCGATGATGGATTTGGGGGCGGGTATTTGTACACGGTCCCGACCACAATGTGGACTTTGCCCATTACAACGGAATTGTGTTGCTTTTTCTGAGCAGCGACAAACCGACTACCCCGGCAAAAAACCTAAAAAAACAATACCGGTGCGTGAAACACAAATGCTGTTGTTGAGTAATGCTAATAGTGAAGTGTTATTGCAGCGCCGCCCACCCACGGGTATTTGGGGAGGCTTGTTGAGTCTGCCGGAAATATCGATGGATGACGATGTGTCGGGATGGTGTGAAAAGCACTTAGGTTTTGCTGTCGAAGAACAAACCTGTTGGCCGGTAGTCCGGCACACTTTCAGTCATTTTCATCTGGATATCAGCCCGGTATTGATTAGCCCGGCGAATGCCACTGGCAGTAATTCCCATACAATGTCAGTGATGGAAGGCCCGGAATGGGTCTGGTATAAAGGCTGCGCTGATATTGGTGGGTTACCTGCACCGGTTGCACGACTATTGGCGAAAATGAGGGAAGCCTCTGTTTGAGGAGCTTTCAAAAATCAAATATTAAGGAAACGGCAATGAGTAAAATGGTTAACTGCGTCAAGCTGGGTAAAGAAGCCGAAGGGCTGGATCGTGCGCCGCTGCCGGGTGATATTGGTCAGCGTATTTTAAACAATGTGTCAAAAGAAGGCTGGAAGCTGTGGATGCAACATCAAACGATTTTAATCAACGAAAATCGTTTGTCATTGATTGACCCCAAGGCCCGTGAATTTCTGGAGGCCGAGATGGAAAAGTTTTTATTCGGTGATGGCAGTGAAGTGCCTGAGGGGTTTACACCGCCACCAGCATAGGTCGTCAGCGTGTACTTTTCACGTTATAAAAGAATTGGATAAAGTTAACGTTCGCTCTGTGATACAAGTCGGGAAAAGGAATCTGCTATGAGACTTAGGCGTGTGTTTGTTATATTAATAACCACTGTTCTATCAAGTTGTGGTTCAGAATCGGACTCTTGGTCGCCGACAGATTCGCAAGATAAAGTCTTCATTGCGATGCCGACAGCAAAAATACTCCCAGCTACCCCAGGATCAGGGGATATGGCGTGCCTTCGTTACTATTCCTGGTGCAGGAAATTTAATCTGTGATACGCCAATCGATGCCGATACATGTGAGCTTACCGTTGATATTGCCGCGCATAGCGCGACGGCACAAATCCAGCTCGCAACAGGCACATATAGCCCGCAGATGATGTGGGAGTATCAAGACACTACTTTTAGCAATCCCATCCGGCAAGATGGGTTTTGGCCAATAGCGAATGCGAAAAAACAATTAACGATTGAAGAAGGGAAAAATACCTCGTTAACGTTCTCTGTGGATGATTACAAGCCACTGCCCGACGATGATAAAGACGGGATGAGTATTTAGCTGAACTGGAAGACAGAACTGACCCAAGTGATTCGAATGACCCGCCGAGAGAGTCCGCATGTCTCGCGCAAATGACCCAGTACTTTAGTTTGAGGAAAACACCCCACCCTATACAGATCTTCTTGGAGGTTCCAGAGCCAATTGCTCCAATTGTCCTATCGTCACCCAAGGCCTGGTTGGCATGGGTCTGCGCTTTGAGGGTACCAACGAAATTGATGTGCCGGACAATGGGCAGTTTGATTGGGAACTCGGCGACGAATTTTCTATCGAGTACTGGATGCGCAGCACGAGTGACTGCAATGGGGGCGATGGCAGGCAAGGCCTTACCCATCCAAAGCCTCATATGTGGACCGAATGCACTGGTGGCCCTGGTGTACAAGGTCTGGCTGTCTTCGCACTAATAGACGTTGACGGTGGGAGGGGCGAGGATTCCAGTGACAATTGGCCCAGGAGTAACAGTCCAGTAACAGACGGGGAGTGGCATCATATTGTCACCGTCAAAACCAAAACACATATTCATCTCTGTGTAGACGGGATTAAAAGTTCGGTTGCGAAAACTTATACCGCAGGTTTTGCTTCTACAACACCTCTTAATATTGGGTACTTGAAGCTGGGTGATGGCTTTCACTACAACGGTGACCTGGACGAAGTGGCCTACTATAGCAAAGCACTTACCGATGAAGAAGTTATGGAGCATTTTGACCGAGGGCGAATGTTAGGTGAGGGGTACTGCGATAAACGCAGGAGATGATGAGGGCGTAAATAGGAGATAAGTCAGAATGGTATTTAGACGCGCACGAAATAACACCCTGATTTTTGCATCTCAGTTTCAGCTCGTCTTCGCCTAAAAGCACCTACTTTTGGTAGTGTCCATTTTTCAATCGTAAAAGCTCGAAATAAGAATCACTATTTTTGCATTTTTACTCAATTAATATGAATAGATACGAACTAAAGTTATTGTGTTCCATTCGCTAGATGGCCACTCCTATAGCCACCAGACCAAGAGAGCAAACCTATAAATATGAGGCTGGCACAGCTTCTCAGGCGCAAAAAAATGTTCTCTTTTATGTTACGTGACTTGCAGAAATTGTTTGCGCCATTGGCGACATGATGATGTCGGAATAGTTTACACTCTCCAGCATTTTGTCTGGCTATTAATCGATCAACTATATGAAATTAAAAGTAATAACATTTATGGCATAAAAAATGCCTAACCTTCTGTGCCGTCTTGATAAGCTGACAAAAGGAAGACTGACATGCGTATTATTACTACACTTTTACCTGCTTGGGTTTTCGCGATTGCCATGAGTTTGCTGACTGCTGGTCATGCTCAGGCCTATTTGGTGAATTATACCGACAGAAGTGCATGGGAAGCTGCTTTACCGACCGGCATTGGCTTCGAAGAAGAGTTCTTTGATGATGCGGTGCTGAATCCTGGCATTACTTTTTTCTCTCAGGCTGGAGGGGCAATTGGCGGAGGAGTGTTTAACGATAGCGTGGCTGAATACGATGGCATTTTCGTATCGGATACTTGGTGGAACTTCACTTCTCCAATTTATGGTTTCGGTGGTTACTGGGATGTTGGTACAATCTCAGGAATCCGCATTGTTGGCCATGGTATCAATAATTCTGGTAGCGCTGGTGATATCCCGGGCACCTATAATGGTGAGTTCTGGGGCTTTATATCGACTGAACCTTTGTCCACAATCCAGGTAATCCTTGCCGGAGTTGATACAACTGTGTCATATACACTGGATAATATGGTTTACGCTGTTGTTGAGGTGCCTGAACCAGCAAGTATTATTTTGATGGGCTTTGGCCTTGCTGGATTAGGGTTTTCACGCAGAAAACACAAAAAAAGACACCCAGGCTAAGAAAGGCCGCCTGAAACACAAACTACAAAAAAACCTCCAGCGCTGCCTGCTATTTCAGGAATGTTGTTGAGTGGTGAGGCAGAAAAACAGGCGTTAATGAGACTGGAAAGCCAGTATTCAGGTTTACGCGCAAGAATGACTCTCAGCATGGCGCTGATCGACATCACCACGTTGAGGGGTAGGTTATCAGCCCGGAAAATACTGCTTACAACTGCTTATCCCTGGCGTTCGTTCATAACCAAGTGCCTGATACACTTGCTTGAGTTTGTTGACCGACCCCAGCAGCCCCTTAAAAGGGCTTTCAAAGTGCTTGCTGAGGTAAAGCCAGTGTTTGGTTTCGATATTCAATCGATCCAGAATGGGCGGTGTGTGTTCGGGTATCACCCCGCGTTTATCCTCTCGGAGAATACGGCCAGTCCAGTCCACCAGTTTAACCTAAATTTATCAGTTAAACCGTAGCGAGAGCGACTAAGGTGCGGAAGATAAAGCGTTTTTCAGGTTATTTTGGACGAAAGCGTATCACCCATGCGGTGAGTTCAACATGTTCTGAAAAATGCTTTAGATTCTGTGCCTTAGGCGCTCGCAGTAGGTTTAACTGATTAATTTAGGTTTAAGGTAATCCGTCAGCCGGAAGGGCAGACCTTTGGGCATCGTCTTTCTGGGATCTCCCGCAAAAACAAGCAATTGATTTTCCTGCTGTTGCGGATGATTGGGTTGAACCGCTTTCTGTGCTTTGTTCAGGCGTTTCCGAATACTGGTATGGGCTGATGATTCGGGTGTTTTCGCGATGCCTGTTCTCACCGGGTTAAGGTCCACATACGCCATACAGGCTGCCAGGGCAGATTCATCCAGTAAGGCTTGAGTGCTGAAACAGTCCATTAAACGCCTACGCCATTCCTCCACACTTTTACCCAGCACCGTCAATTCAGTCTTGCCCAGCTTTTCATTCCGCAGAAAACGCTGTGAAAGCAGGTTTCCGGAGAACAGCTGATGCCACTGCTGAATGACCTCCGACTAAGTCAAGTTTTCAGCCCTATCCTGATCAACATGAAACACCACATGGTAATGATTAGACATAATGGCATAAGCACAGATATCCAGCGAAAAGATACCGGCCAAATCCAGTAACTTATCCTCAATCCACTGCCGCCGGTGTTCATAACTATTGCCTGATAACTGATCACGGCCACACAAAAACGCCCGGCGAACACAGCGGGAAACACAATGGTAATAGGGGGTGGATTCCAGCGAGACCTGGGCATAGTTAACTCCTTTAACCGGTGGTGTGATTCCTTGAGGGGTGAGTATCGGGTTTGTTGGTTTGGATCGTTAATACTTAAGATGGGTATCTTATTTGTCTCTATATTTGTTTTTTCTACTTGCCTTCCGTTCCAAAGGGTCGCAGTATTTTCATCTGAAAACCTGCCTCTGAACCCTGGCTGCACTTACCCCGGATAAATTCCGCCCAGCACCACAGGGCGGCGTGCTCCCGTCACTCCGGGCAGATTTCCGGGACGATAAGCCAATGTTTCCCGTGCCAGCCAGGCAAAGGCTACGGCTTCCATCCATTCTGCGGGCAGGCTGTAATCATCACTGGTTTTTACGGTTGTTAATGCCAGTTTTTTCACGATACGTTGCATCAAGTCGGTATTGCGTACACCCCCGCCACACACGACGAGTTCTATATTTTCTGCGGCATATTTTTTGATGGCATCGGTGATACTGGTGGCGGTGAGTTCGCTTAATGTGGCTTGCACATTCACGGGTGTGAGGGTGTGTTTATATTTGTCGAGGTATTGCTGTAACCAGGCTAGGTTAAAATATTCGCGTCCGGTGGATTTGGGTGGGGGTAACCGGAAAAAGTTGTCTTTTAACAGAGCGTCCAATAAGTGTAAATCTACGTTGCCGGAAGCGGCCCATTGTCCGTTGTGGTCGAAAGGCTGTTGCTGTTGCTGTTGAATCCAGCTGTCCAGCAATATGTTGCCAGGGCCGGTATCGAAGCCGGAGACGGGTGTTTTTGTGTTCGTTGGCAGCAGGGTTACATTGGCCATGCCGCCGATGTTGAGGATTACCCGGGCCTGTGTGTCAGTGCTGAAAAAAGCGGCATGAAAGGCCGGTACCAGTGGCGCGCCTTGTCCGCCGACGGCCATGTCGCGTCGGCGGAAATCGGCTACTGTGGTGATGCCAGTCAGTTCGGCAATAGTGTTGGGGTCGCCGATTTGCAAGGTGAAACATTTTCCTTTTTCCAACCCGGGTCGATGTCGAATGGTTTGTCCGTGGCTGCCAATAGCGTGAATTTGCGTGGCGTCGGTGTCTGTGTCGGCTAGTAGCTGTTTGACGGCCGTGGCGAAGGTATTGCCTAGTACAATATCCAGTTGCCCCATGCGGTCGATTTCATTGTCACCGGGGGTACACAGGGTTTGAATATCATCACGTAACGATTTGTTTAGGGGGTAATTGATGGCGTGGTGTAAAACGGGTCGTTCATCGGGAAAGCTGACCAGGGCTGCATCAATGGCATCGAGGCTGGTGCCGGACATGAGGCCGATGTAATAATTCATAGGCTTTGGTAGAGATGGTTACTCTTGTCCTTGTGATTTGTCGTTGTGATTCAGTGCGACGGTGGTGCTTTGCAGTACGTCAAGCTGTGCAATGAGGTTGCGGGATTTTTCAAGGAAGTCAGCTTTGTATTTTTTCTTGATGGGCGCAGCATCCGGCAGTTTAACGGTGAGTGGATTGCGGTGTACGCCGTTAACTCGGAATTCATAATGTAAATGCGGCCCGGTGGAGCGACCGGTGGTGCCGACATAGCCGATGATTTGTCCCTGCCGTACACGTTTGCCTCGACGCATACCGGGTTTGATACGTGACATGTGTGCGTACAGTGTACTGTATTTGCCGCCGTGTTGAATGATCACGGTTTTGCCGTAACCGCCTTTGCTTCCAACGTGTATCAGTTTGCCGTCACCAGCAGCTTTGATAGGGGTGCCGCGAGGTGCTGCGTAATCAACACCGTGATGGTTTTTTTGTTTTTTCAGTGTGGGGTGGTAACGCTTGCCGAAGCGGGAGCTGATGCGGGTGAAGTCTACCGGGGTACGGATAAATGCTTTGCGCATGCTGCGGCCGTCGGGCGAGTAATAATCGGACTGGCCGTTGGTGTCGGTATAACGCAGGGCGCGATAACTTTTGCCGCGATTTATAAACTCAGCGGCGAGAATATTACCATCACGTTTTTTGTGTCCGTCGAGAAAAAGTTCTTCATACACCAGAGTGAAGTGGTCACCGCTGCGGATGTCTAACACAAAGTCGATATCCCAGCCAAAGATGCCTGCAAGTTCCATAATCAGGTTGTCCGACAGGCCTGCGGCCTGACCGGCGAGAAACAGTGAAGAATCAATGACGCCGGTGGCATTGGTGACTCGGCTTTCCATTTGCCGGGTGTCGGTTGTTACTGAAAAATGACCATCGGTATCACGGTTTACTTTCAGTGTGTTGAGGTCATCTATTTTATAGACCAGTTGTTGCAGCTTGCCGTTGTCAATACCGAACTCAAACTGTTGTCCGGGCATCAGCCGTTTGAGTGCGGCAGTGGATTTGTCGCTGCGCATGACTTGATCCAGTTCCTGTGGGCTTAATCCTTGTCGGGCAAAAATCAGTGCCAGGTTATCACCGCTTTTGACGGTGGCTGTTTTCCAGGCGATGTCCGGCTGGGCGGGTGTCGTAGGGAGAGAGACTGTTTCTGCTGCTGCTTTTCCATCAGGAATGGATAACGGCAGGGTAATGCGCGTTTGTGCAGAGACCGTTGTCGATAGCATTGCCCTTTCTTCCTCAAGTTCAACCGGTGTACGGGCATTAGCTTGTGTTTCTTGGGTGCTGTCGGCCATCAACACAAAAATACTGATGATTATAGTTAGGCTTGTGCCCAGTCCTATCCAGTGTGCTTTGCGGTTTATCAGGCTGTTGGCAAGGTTTTGTCCGGGCACGGAATTGCCAGGCTGGTTATCGACGGGTTTGTAGTCCCGTTGCATGCTGGAGTGGTGATGGGTAGTTTTGCGCATAAGTCCAGGTATTAAACTGATGGTTGTAGGTATTTGCCTGACCTGCTCATATGTCGGCAGCGTAAATGTTTGTCTGTTCCCTTATATATCGGCAGACAGTGGTAGTCAATGAAGTAAAAAGGGTGTGGTTTTCGGTGCTTAGCCTGTGAAGCGCATGTTTTTTATATTTTTACTACAAAAATGGCTAGAAAATAAGCTGATTTTGGCTCTGTTGGTTACTTTATTTAACTTTTTTACTGTGTTTCCTGTTGTTGTATGGCTTGTTACTTTGTCGGGGTTATAACGGTATCTTGTGAACAAAAAGAAACTGGGAGTTTATCTTTGACTCGGATACTATATGCGCGTCCCTCAATGGGAGGCGGTACAAAGCAGTGGCATGATGCCCCTCCGTGAGTGGCAGACAAAGTAAAAATGGGACTCATGATTAGAAACATAAAGGAACGTATTATGAAAAATAAACTATTTCGCATGGCTTTGCTGTTCGCCGGGCTTTTGCTTGCGACACCTGTGCTGGCGGTGATGGGTCAGACTTCGGTGCCGCCAGAAGGTGCCTACGATGGTGTGCTGGTAAAGTTTAAAGCGGGCGTGAGCCAGGCGCGTATGAACCGTGTTTTCAGAAGGGCGGGCAGTCAACAGCATCGGGCTTTTCGCAGTCGTCTGGTGCGAGGGTTGACCCGTGCAAGAATTGGTCGAGGCAATTCTCTGTCTGCGACATTGCGCAGTCTGCGCAACAACCGTGATGTGGAATTTGCCGAACCAAATTACATATTGCATGCTTATGCGGTACCCAATGACCCCCGTTTCGATTCGTTGTGGGGCATGCATAATACCGGTCAGACCGGTGGTGTGGCAGATGCCGATATTGATGCACCTGAAGCCTGGGATTTACAGACGGGTGGTGACGTGATTATCGCAGTGGTGGATACAGGGGTGGATTACAATCACAGCGATCTATCCGATAACATCTGGAATAACGGTGCAGAAATTCCCAATAATGGCCGTGACGATGACGGTAATGGTTTTGTGGATGATGTGCGTGGTTGGGATTTTGCCAATAACGATAATAATCCCATGGACGACAATGATCATGGCACTCATTTGTCCGGCATTATTGCGGCCAGCGGTAACAATAGCGCTGGTGTGGTAGGGGTGAATTGGTCGGCGCGTATCATGCCGTTGAAATTTATGGACAGAACCGGAGCGGGCACTTCTGCCGACGCTATTGCGGCCATCGATTATGCTGTGGCCAACGGTGCCCGGGTGATTAATGCCAGTTGGGGTGGTGGCCCTTTCAGCTCGGCGATGTTTAACGCGATCAGTGCTGCCAATGACGCTGGTGTGTTGTTTGTTGCTGCGTCAGGCAATGAAAGTAATAACAATGATCGCAATCCCAGTTATCCGGCTGATTACGATTTGCCCAATGTGATTTCCGTAGCGGCTACCGATGATGCCGATACTCTGGCCGGTTTTTCCAATTTCGGAGCCAACAGTGTGGACCTGGGCGCACCGGGTGTGAGTATTCTGAGCACTGTGCGCAACAATGGCTATGCCAGTTTCAATGGCACCTCCATGGCTGCGCCGTATGTGGCCGGTGTTGCGGCATTAGTGGTCGCTGAAAATCCGAACATCAGTATTCCTGCGTTGCGCGCGGCCTTGCTGGATAACACCGATTCGGTGACTGACCTGGCGGGACGTACTGCTACGGGTGGTCGATTAAATGCGTTTAAAGCACTGGGTGGTGGCACTACCCCGCCACCTCCACCAACACCCGTGGTGACGGTCACGCCAGGTGACACCAACGTTATTGTGGGTGACAGCGTGCAGTTCAGCGCCAATGGCGGCAGTACACCCTATGTTTGGTCGGTGGCGGATACCAATATCGGCAGTATTAGCGCCAATGGTAATTTCACGGGGCTTGCTGTCGGTGTTACGCGTGTGAATGCCACTGATGCCAATGGTGTGCGCAGTGGCGATGCCACGGTCAGTGTGAGCGAGACGGCTGTTATTCGTATTTCACCCAACACAGTGAGCCTGCGTGTGGGCGAGAGCGTGACGCTTTCAGCCAGCGGTGGCAACGCACCTTACAGCTGGGTCAGTAACAGTCCGGGTGTGGTGACCATTGATGCCAGCAGTGGTGTACTCACCGCGCAAAATACCGGGGCCACCACGGTTACCGTGACGGACAACAGCGGTACTACTGCAAATTCCGGTGCGATTACTGTCACTGCGGCACCGCCTCCTGTTGCTGTGTCAGTATCACCCAACAGCGGCAGTGTTGTCGTCGGAGCCACGCTGCAATTCAGTGCCAACGGCGGGAGTGCTCCGTATAGCTGGAGTGTGAGTAACGACTCCGTTGCCCGTATCGATAGTGATGGTGTGTTAACGGGACGTGCGGCAGGCAGCGTAACGGTAACGGCACGCGACGCCAATGGTGCTGTTGGTAACAGCGGTAACATCACCATTACCGCCGCCGCCAACGACGGCGGCGGTGGCCGTGGCGGTCATGGTCGTGGTGGTCGCGGAGGCCGTGGCGGCATGGGTGGAGGTATGATGGGCGGAGGCCGGATGGGCGGCAGATAACCCGTTGTGATTTTTTGATCTGCAAAATAAAGGGGGCTCAATGAGCCCCCTTTTTTATTGCGCGCGCGTTCCTATGACGGAGAGCGTAGCGTATTGATTAAAAGAAACTACCGACCCTGGAACGATGTATACGTTGAATAAATGTTGGTTAAGTAGGCGTACCATCCCACCTCGGTTGTTTTTGCGCTGTTGATGGCGTCATAAAAGGCTTCACCGACCAGCTCGTGTACCCGGGCCGTTGGATGAATTTCGTCAAAGAAAACAAACGCGTCAAAATTTGAGCCGGCATCGCAGTCCGGGTGAAAAGTGGCGTCGGCAGAATTAAAACAGGCTTCAGTGGTATTACTGAAACCATAAGAATCGGCATCTGCGACCAGTTCGTTAAAAAAGTCGAACAGATCAAACCGGGTGATTTTAGCCCGGCTTGTATACTTGAGGTATCGGGTCATTTTATACAGTTCATCCTGGTACATTTTGCTGAGTTTACGAGAACGTTCGATTAGACCGGGGTCATTGGTTGTGGCGGCAATCCGTCGGGTTTCAGGCATCTGGCCGATATTGGGTGCGCTGACCAGCAGAAACGAGCGCGCACCCGCCCGGGACAGGGTTTGAATAGCCTTTCGTACTTTGGCAGCGGCAGCTTTGACTTTTGCGCGGGCAAGTATCGAATTTGTTGCACTGCGGGCATCACGAACATCATTGCCGCCAACGAAAATCACATACAGCGCGTCCGCAGGTGCAACGATGTGGTTGGCCTGGAAGCTGACAATTTGGATATCAAGATCCATAGGCTCCATGCCAGCGGCATTAGCACCTGCTACCGCATAATTACTGCCCTCGGCCGGCCCAAGCAGGTGTAGTGATGCCGGTACCGTGTGTCCGAGTCGAGCGGCCAGTATTTCTACGGCGACCGGCCCATTGCTGATGCGGTTCCTGTAAAAGGGTGACGGCAATTCTCCGGTCAGTGAGGCAAAGTTTCCGGTATCAGACAGGCTGTCGCCAAACACGAATATCCGGCTGAATGAAACGTCTGTTGCGTGTACCCAGCTTGATGATATGAGTAATAACAGCACAATAAATTTAGACAGGCGAAATGTTAACATTTGTAGTTCTCTCCTTTGAACATTGGGTGGCTCCTTCCTGTTTAGATGCGCCCGGAACCGGCAAGGCTGTTGACAACATAAAACAATTAAATGCGATTGTCCCCGGGTTTTCATTTTCAGTGCATACACCATTTTATTTTTCGGTGAGCAGAAAAATAAAACTTCCACAGTAATGAGGGTTGCCAAGGAGTGACATAGGTATTTATGCCGAATAATCCTTGACAACCCCGTCAAGCAGAAGCTGGGAAACCCGGGGCATGTTTCTGTTGAATGCCCTGGAATGGTCTACAGATATTACCCGGAAGTCAACTTAATGTTACTTTCGTTTTGTTTCGTCGGCGCATGCCAAAAAGTGCCAATAATCCGGCCCCTACTAGAAATAGGGACTCTGGCTCAGAGACTGTAACGACATTAATTAATCCGGTGTTAGCGCTGGTGGTTAATAAAGAGCCATTCTCATTGCCCAGGAAACCGCCACCGGGGATATTCCCCGTCAGGTTTAAAATCGACTGCCCAACGCTTAAGGTGTCAAAAATCAGAGTTGCCAGAATAATGTCAGTGGTACCTGTTTGCAGTGACGTTAAACTGGAAAGGAGAGATGACTCTGCCAGGTTTGAAGTTCCCAGGCCATTATCTGTGTTTTCACTTTGAAGTGATAATGAACCACCACCTAACGCATTGCCAAAAGAAACACTGGCAAGTGATAAAATGCTGTTATCCCAACTGACATCAAAATCAAATGCACCGACGTATTCATTTTGTAAATTAGTCGCCACAATGTTAACAGAAGCCTGTCCAGACAATAAAACGGTCTGTGTATTTGGCGTAAAGCCCAGAATCACCGTCGCAAATGCGGACTGACTTACTGTAAGCAGAAAAGATAAGGTTATACCGCGTAGAATTAATTTTTTAAGCATCATGTGAACTCCCGTTTTTTTCATTAAGTGACATCAATTTTTTGTGAGTTGGCCTCTGCATTGTTGACTGAAAAGAATAGTCAAAGCAGAGGCCATTTCCCTCACACGACTGTTAGTCGTTTTTTAAAGAATCTGGCAATTGGTTAAGTCGCACTGAAGTACACATTGACGTGCATCCAGGACGGTAATGACATTGTCTTTGTCCACATCACGAGGGTCGCTTGAATCTGTTGCCGGTGTGTTTCGGGCCGAAAAAATAAGCGAAATGTCATCTCTGTCAATATTATTGTCACCGTCAACATCACATTTTTGTGCGGCTACAACTTGTAGCGTTACCGGGCATTGTGAAAATCCGCCACTTGAACTGGTGGCGCTAAAACTCACCAGAACATTGCCGACCTGCGTTGCGTCAGGTGTCCAGCTGAATGTGCTCGACACGGGATTTCCTGTGATGGGTAAAACAGGTGTCATGAATGCGCCTGATGGTAATCCTGCGCTGTTTAACGTTACCGTATCACCAGCATCCGGGTCTGACGCAACAATACCAAATGTCAGCGTATCACCCAGGGTGATAACTTGAGTGGTGTTACAAATTGGCGGTGAGTTTTCAGGCGGTTGTATGACCGGTGGCTCAGGATCCGCTGTGGTTAATTGTATGAAGAAATCCAGCGGCACTTTTGTGGTGCCGTCCTCTATCATTACTTGAGTGGAATACAGCGTATTTCGCCCACGAGTTGCCAGCCTTGCGCCCGCAGTATCCCATGTATAAATACCCGTTAACGGATCGATAGTTGCGAGATTGGGCGCGCCGCTGCCTCGACTGCCTGGCTGTCTGAAGCTTCCTCCCGCTTCCGCAGGTGTGGATAAACGAAATGATATTGTGTCGCCATCAATGTCAGTTGCCGGAATTGTAAAATTACAGATAGAATTTATCGGGCATAAAACGATGGGGTTTTGTACGCTTGATGGAGAATTATTTCCTGCGCTTAAATCAATGACCGTTTCTGTCCGATATATTCCGCCAGGATTATTGATATGTTCGTTAAAAGTCGCGAACCGGGAAGTCCTGCAACAGCTGCTTAAATATGCAGTAAACGCCCCTGAGCTGTTGTAGGTATGGTTTAATACCGTATCAATTGGATCGCCTGGGTTAGCGATAGGTAAGCTGGTGGGGTCCACCGCAACACCTGATAACCAATTGTTTGCCGGATCAATAGATGTTACCAAATATAATAACGAGCCAAATGGTGAGCTGACTCTGGAACCATCACCCCAGTTGAATTGAGAGCGGCCTATGCGTTCAAAAATAACATCACCTACACCGGCTACACCAGCCGGGCCTGTGCATGCGACCCTTGTCATGGAAACCAAATTTACACATCCGGAATTATAGCCGTTTCCACGCCATGCATTCAGTAATCTTACATTGATAGAATTCGCGGTTGTGCCAGCTGTCCATGCGATGTGTCCATAGCGAAAGTGAGTTGCCTGTGCTGCTGTTGCGGTTAAAAAAATAATCAGAAATAGTGATGACCACAGTATTGGATTTTTTTTACACATTTTTTCGGATCCTCCTTAAGAACTGCTTTTAATGTGTGTGCAGAAATTCCGGGCATGCCCATAACAGCCTCAAGCATGCTTGCAGAAATTCTAATTCAGTGAAGTCTTAAAGAAACGATCGAGAGGCGATCAGACGTAAGATCAGCGATCAGTGAAGCTTATCCAACTTTTATGCCAGTTTATTTTAACGGTATTGCAAGTTGTTAATATTTGGTGGAATTATTAATTTTTTACGGCTTGTCTGTACGTGTGTTTTTAAGCATGTTTCCCGGAGTGTAAAAAATATCGACAATGATTTGGATGAAAAAAGCAAAAAATGCAGTATCTGATTTTACTTTTCCACATCACCAAAAAGATCGTTCATACGGGCGATAATTTCGCTGATGAACTCTTTTTCCCGGTCACTGGGGTCGGTTTCATTGGTGCTGACGGGCGTGAGTAAATATTTTTCAGCTTCTTCTTTCAC
>JAKISS010000059.1 GCA_021648485.1 Gammaproteobacteria bacterium | reverse complement strand
TTTCGTTCTGCGCCCCATCCCATCGCGTTTCCGCGTAGCTCCATGCAGAGGGAAAATGAGCGGAGAGTCAATACTATCCCGCAATAAGCCGGGCAAATATAGCAGCCTTATGGCATGGCAGCAAACCCGGCATGATTTGTTATGATGCACCCCATGACGCAGCGACCGCCACAAGCACCCCCCAAACTCCTCCAGGAAGCCTCCACACAGGTCCGCATTGTTGAAGTAGATGAGGAACGGGCGGGCCAAAGAATCGACAATTTTTTGCTGTCCAGTCTTAAAGGGGTGCCCAAAAGCCGGGTTTACCGCATGCTGCGCAAGGGTGAGGTGCGCGTCAACAAAGGGCGCGTTAAGGCCAGTTACCGTCTGCAAAGCGGTGATGCCGTGCGTATTCCGCCAGTGCGGGTGGCCGAAACTGATGCCCCGGTCAATCCGGGGCAGCGGGTGCTGAAACGTATCGAGGCGGGCATCATTGCGGAAGAAAAGGGTTTTTTATTATTGAACAAACCGTCTGGCATTGCGGTGCATGGCGGTAGCGGGCTGAATTACGGGATTATCGAGGCGTTGCGCGTGCTATGGCCGAAGGCACCGTATCTGGAGTTGGTGCATCGTCTGGATCGGGACACCTCAGGCTGTCTTCTTATTGCCAAACGCCGCAGCGTATTACGTGAGCTGCACCGCTTATTGCGTGAAGGCGGGATGGATAAACGCTATTTGGCGTTGGTGAAAGGACAATGGCGAGGCGGTGAGCGTCGTGTGGATGCACCGCTGCTGAAAAATACCCTGCGCTCCGGGGAACGGGTGGTCACTGTCAGTAGCGAAGGAAAGTCTGCGGTGAGTATTTTTCGTCCGGTGACGGTTTTTGCACAGGCGAGTCTGGTGGAGGTCAGCCTGCTCACCGGGCGTACCCATCAAATACGGGTACACGCCGCTTCCATTGGCCATCCCATTGCCGGCGATGAAAAATACGGTGATGCGGAGTTTGACCGGGAAATGAAAAAATACGGTGTACGCAGGCTTTTTTTACATGCGCGCTTGCTGGGTTTTTCATTGAGCGGGCTGGACGAACGGGCACCGACCCATCAATTTGAGGCACCGCTGGGGGATGAGCTGGAAGCCGTACTGAACGCTCTGCCAACAGAATATTAAAATGTGACTTCAAAGGAGTAAATTACTCTTCGTTCGTATTTTTTATTGGAAATACCATTATTCCGGTATGTTTTTAGCCGGAATGCAGAAGTGTAACCCCCTGACAAGCGTTTCGGTACATCGGGAGAGTTATGTTGTCGTGGTGCTGACAAGTGGCGTTAAATACCGGATGATTTTTTAAAGGTAGCGTGTTTTTCGTACCTAATTCATAGTTTGATGAAACAGGAAATACAAAAAAAGCGATGAAAAAAACTTATGAACTGGTGGTGTTCGACTGGGACGGTACACTGATGGATTCCGAAGCCCATATTGTGACCAGCATGCAGCGCACGCTGAAAGACCTGGATTTACCGGTGTTGGCCCGGGAAAAAATCCGTGACATCATCGGCCTGGGATTGCGTGAAGCCATTCTGCGGTTGTTGCCGGATTGCGATGATGATGTGCTATTGACGATTACTGAGCGTTATCGTCACCACTTTTTTACCGATGATCCCTGTGAACCGTTTGCGGGTGCTGAGCAGGTGTTGCAGGATCTGCATGAAGCCGGGTATTTGCTGGCGGTCGCCACCGGCAAGGGGCGTCGAGGGCTGGATCGGGTTTTGCAAAGTACCGGGTTTTCGCAGTATTTTACGGAAACACGCTGTGCGGATGAAACTCACTCAAAACCTCACCCACAAATGTTGCTGGATATTATGGACATGCTCGATGTCGATGCAAAACGTACTCTGATGGTGGGAGATACCGAATATGATCTGGAAATGGCCAATGCCGCTTGTACCGCCGCAGTGGGTGTGGATTATGGAGTACACACCCGGGAGCGTTTAATGGCATGCTCACCGCTGGCCTGCCTGTCGTCCATTACAGAATTGCCAGAGTGGCTGGCTAATGAAATCAATACTGCGTAATAATCTGCGGTAAATAGAAGCAGGGCGTAAAACCTAAAATTATGAAACATAAAAGGTATATTTCATGAGTGATCACGACAAAATGGATGCACAAAAACCACCCGTGTCATCCGAACCCAATGCAACGAATGACGTTGATGTATGGACTCATGGTGAAACAGTGAGTGACCCGGTGGGCGCGACCAATAAAAAAGACCAAAAAACAACGACTGGTGAATGGGAAAGAGAAACGCTCAACCGGTTGGCATTTGCAGCCATTAATGAACAACGGCGCGCCCGCCGCTGGAGTATCTTTTTCAAATCCCTGTTTTTTGTTTATTTGTTTGCAATTATTTTGTATATCCCCACAGACTGGGGTGAAGGAAGCATCTCACATGACGAACACACAGCATTGATTGATCTCGAAGGAGTGATTGCATCAAATACTCAAGCCAGTGCCGATAATCTTGTGGGTGGATTGCGTGCAGCTTTTAAAGACAAAAAAACGGCCGCAGTGATTATGCGCATTAACAGCCCAGGTGGCAGCCCGGTACAGGCAGGTTACGTTTATGATGAAATCAAACGCTTGCGTGAAAAATACCCAGAGATTAAATTATATGCGGTTATTGCAGATATCTGTGCCTCCGGTGGTTATTATATCGCCGCTGCGGCGGATGAAATCTATGCCAACAAAGCCAGTATCGTAGGCTCCATTGGTGTACTAATGGACGGTTTTGGTTTTGTGGATACGCTGGAAAAAGTTGGTGTAGAACGTCGTTTAATGACGGCTGGCAAACACAAAGGTGTGCTTGACCCTTTTTCACCATTAAAAAAACCAGAAGTACAACATGTGCAGAACCTGCTGGATGCGGTGCATCGCCAGTTTATTGATCAGGTAAAAGCCGGGCGTGGAGACAGACTGTCTGATAATCCGGATTTATTCACCGGATTGTTCTGGAATGGTGAAGAGAGTGTTAAGTTAGGTCTGGTAGATGGGTTGGGTAGTGCCAGTTATGTTGCACGGGAGATTATTGGCGTGGAAAATATTGTCGATTTTACACCCCGGCCCAATTATCTGGACCGTTTTGCTGATAGCATCGGCGTGACACTGGCCAATGTTATCGCCAACAGTTTTGGTTTGCCAAATGCCACACAACAAACACCGATGCGTTAATAATGTATAACTGTCAGTTTATGAATAGACGTATAACTCGCCGTATATAACAACAGGCACAGATATGTCACAAAAACATCCTATTGTCGCCGTTACTGGCGCTTCCGGTGCAGGTACGACGGTGGTAAAAAAAGCCTTTGCACGTATTTTCCGGCGCGAAAGCATTAATGCAGCTTTTGTGGACGGCGAATGTTTTCGTCGTTATGACCGTAGCGAAATGCAAGCGGTGCTGGCAAAAGCAGAAGGCAATGGTGAAGTTGTCACCCCCTATGGCCCGGAAGTGAATCGCTTCGATTTGCTGGAATCACTTTTCCAGTCGTATGGAAAATGCGGTACCGGAGAATTTCGGCGCTATATCAGTGAAGAAGTTGCGAGCGATGCAGATACGCCCAGTGGCACATTCACCGACTGGCAACAAATACCCCCGCAATCCGATTTGTTGTTTTTTGAAGGACTGCATGGTGGCGTCGTAGCCCAACGCTGGACGCGCCGGAAAATGAGCGCCTCGCATAATCAACAAGTCATCAATGAACGCCGCAACATAAAAAAAAATACCGGCGTGGATGTTGCGCAACATGTAGACCTGTTAATCGGTGTTGTGCCGGTGGTCAACCTGGAATGGATGCAAAAAATCACCCGTGACATGCGCACCAAAGGCTATTCTCACGAAGCAACGTCTGCCCGTATTGTTGAACGCATGCAGGAATATATTCACTTTATCGTGCCACAGTTTTCAGTGACCGATATCAACTTTCAGCGTGTGCCGGTAGTGGATACCTCCAACCCCTTTATTGCCACAGAAATTCCTGAAAGCCATGAATGTATGGTTGTGATTCGTTTTCGTGATCCATCACGTTATGATTTCCCCAAATTACAGGAATTGATTGATGGCGCGTTTATGTCGCGCCCGAATACCATGGTGATCTCCGGCAGTCAGATGCAACAGGCACTGGATGTTATATGTACACCGCTGATTCATGAATTGACCGCAACGGGTTGAACTGTCTCTCCACATTTTGCATCCATAACATTTGGAGTTTGAACTTGATGGCATACTCTGTTGATTTCGTGACAGGCGAAGACGTGAAGAACCAGCGTGGTTTGTAAGCCGTAGTATGTATGAAGAGATGTATTGGTAATATAATTTTGACTAAAATGGATAATAATGGTTAGTGTCATAACGAAAAGAATCAACGCTTTCATATTTATTGTTGTGAGTATTCATGCTTCAACAGCAATGGCAGATTTTTTGGAAATGCCGGAAGTTGAACAATTCAGAGATGCGGAAGAAAAAACCTTGCTTCGGGATTTGGACGTACCCGCAGTACGTGATCGTTCGCCTGATCCTGCTGCCGGGCCCAGACTGGGGGTTTCGGAGTTCAGGATTCAAGGGCTGGTTGAGTTTCCTGAGCTGGGTATTACCCGCGAGGCATTGACTCAGTTGGTTGAAAATATTCGTTTTATTATCATGGACGAAGGTAAACTTCTCGAATCAGGCTATACCATTGATGAGTTAGGCGAAATATCGGATCTTCTTGTCGAAATTGAGGAGGAGACTGTAGAGCGGCACGTTTCGCCACTTGAAGTTCAGAAACTGGTTTGGCTGATCAGAGAGCAGCGTGGAAAGCGTGGTGTTACCCTAGGCCAGATTGAAGCTGTCGCAAATAAAATCACCAGCTTTTATCGAGAGCGTGGTTTTATCCTTGCCAAGGCGTTTATACCCAAACAACGTGTGCGGGACGGAGTGGTGAGCCTTACGTTATTACTTGGAGTATTGGGCGAAATCTCGGTAAAAAATAACGATATGTACAATGCAGAGACACTACGTTCAGTGTTTGATGATTTTTTAACAAAGCCTGTTACCAACAAAGCAGTAGAAGAAAATTTGTTTATTATCAATAGTTTTCCTGGCATTAACGTGGATGGTTATTTTGAGCCAGGTTACCAGGTAGGTGATACCCGGCTGAACATTAACGTTAAAAACGAAGCCCGTTACAATGCCAATCTTAGAGTCGATAACCATGGTACAGATGAATCGGGCTTATACCGGTTTTATGCAGACTTTCAGGTTAATAACCTGTTGGGTATAGCTGATTACATGAAGATTGGTTTATTGCAGGCAAAATCACCCGATAACACAACATATTGGCAATTGGCCTTTGAGAGTAATTTTTTTAGTCCGCGCTTTCGGGCAGGTATTGAATCATCACGAAATCAATTTGTTGTGGATCAAACAGCTATCGAAGGCTTTGATTTGAGTGGTGAGGTTGATGTTTTGGGCATATACGGTACGTATATGCAAGAACGTGGGCGCACAAAAAATAGTAGCTATGAGTTTCGAGTTGAAACAATAAAATCTGATACGAAAACGGGAAGTGGCGGCGGAAGTGGCACCAAGAGTGACGAGTTACGACATGCTTCAATAAAATATAACCTGGATTATCTGGATGATGTCAACAAACGGTTGCACGAGGGGAACGTTAAATACACGCGAGGTAAATTCGAAGTTGGAACGATAGGGCAAGATGAAAATTACAATATTTTGTCTGCTGATTACACACTGTTAACTTTTTTACGAATTCCATTTACAGAAAGCACTTCACGGCTTATTTTTCGTTCCAGCCTCCAGTATTCTGGGACTAGTTTGTCAGCAATCGCACGATTTTCTTTATCAGGCCCAACGCGGGTGCGAGGGTTTTCACCCAGTTTTTTTACTGCGGATGATGCGTTGTACCTGGGAACGAACTGGGTGTTTAACAGCCCCGATATATTTGATGTTCAAATAGGCTCTTTTAATTTCAAATCATTCGCCAAACCTTTTGTATTTGCCGACTATGGCTATGGCAAACAGTACGAGCCTGATGGTTCCAAGGAAAAAGATCCCACAGGGCAGTTGGCTAATGTGGGAGCAGGGTTACAGTTTTCGCACAGCTATAATTTTAGCGGGAATTTGCAGTTAGCTTATAAAATACTTGATCAGTTTACTGACATTAGCGCACAGCCCAAAGCAGATGATATCAGGCTGTTATTTGATATGCAGTATAGTTTTTAAGAGTCTAAACCCGGCAAGTATTCGCGCTTGCTCAGTACATCAGTAGCAGGTGCTTTGAAGTTTTTGATCGATAAAGTGAAATTTTTTGGCCATCATAATCAGTTTTACGCCTAAAGTTGTCAGTCTCTTTGCCAGGCAATATTCCGCACTGGGTAAGTACGATTGAAGGTAACCTGAGTAGTGGTTGTGTATATCTAGGAAACCAAACTGGAATAGTTGCTGTTTTTCTATCGTAGAGTGTATGTGTCTTGTACCAAGTATCAGTTTAAAGTTGATTAAATCTTAAACTGTAGAATATAAAATAACTCATTGTTTTTAAATGAAAATATTGAATAAATCGGTTTTGTGTGAATATGTCACATAAATATATGGAAATTTCAGTACAATGGGCCGCTATCGTTGGTGCTGTTGATAGCACAGCCCTGAATCCCTTTCAAAGCAACGAGACTGGCTCGAAAGTCAGGCCTTGTTGGGTGCCGAGCCTGGCGGGACGGGATCATGGGGCGTAATGATAGGCTATGTTAAACAACCCGATAGAAAGTGTTTGGAATCATATAGGTTACAAAGGAATGCTGGTTGTTCATCGCTAACAATTACCCTATTATTGCAAGTCGATTTACGGGTATTTTTTTGTTTAAACGGGAAGGAGAGAGGAAAGTAAAATGGCAATATATCTTGATTATGATGGAATACCGGGAAATGTAACGGCTGAAGGTTTTGAGAAGTGCATCAAAATCAGCTCAGTGAGTTTTGGTACTTCACGCCCGATTACCATGGAAGCGGGTAAAATGGCTAACCGTGAAGTCGGTAAGCCCAATGTTTCTGAAGTAAATTTAACGAAAATAGCCGATAATTCTGTTGCTGCACTGTTTAAAGAGTCTGTTTCCGGCTCCTCTGGTAAAGGTGCGGTTCTTAAGTTCACCCGTACTGGCAGTGACGGTGTTGAAGAATTTATGGAATATTCGCTGGAAAACTGTCTGGTCAGTAGCTACCACATTGCTGCTAATGGCGATGCCGAGCCTGAAGAAACGATCACGTTGAGCTTCTCCAAGTGTGAAATCAACTATAAAGATCACGATGCAACCAATAAAACGGGTAGTCCGCAACGTGCAGGTTACGATCTGACAAAAGCCGTGCCGTTATAAAGAAAAAGAAGCCCAACGACATTGGTGCTGCCTGTTTAGGGGCAGCACCAATGTCCGTTTTACAATTACATGCATGACCGCATACCTGGAAGACAAGGTGTGCCTGCCGCAAATATTCGAGTTAGGGAGTTCAGTAAATGAGTGATTTTACTCAGGACAGCCGTCTTATCGCTGTTGACACACCTTTGGGGAAGGATGTGCTTTTGCTGGCCTCATTTGATGGCGCTGAGTTTATCTCCCGCCCGTTTGAGTTTCAGTTGACCGCGCTGTCTCTAAATCTTGAAATCAAACCGGAAGACCTTATCGGTAAACCGATTACCGTTAAAATACAAAATGAACATGGCCGGGTTTTTCATGGTCTTGTCAGCAAATTTTCGTTTGGTGAAATAACCTCCAGCAGTTTCCGCAAGTATCATCTGGTGATGGTGCCATGGCTTCAGTTCCTTTTCCACACCGAAAATCGTCGTATTTTTCAAAACAAAAACTCAAAAGATATCATCAGCCAGGTATTTGCTGACCTGGGGTTTAGTGATTTTGATTTCAGGGCAAATGGTGGTGAGCCAAGGGAGTATTGCGTTCAATATGGTGAAAGCGATCTGGACTTTGTTTCCCGGCTGTTGGAAGAAGAAGGCTATGCCTATTATTTCACTCATGAGGAAGACAAACACACGCTGATCATTGTTGACAAGGCGAATGCTTATGATGAATGTGCTGAAACGAATTTAACCTGTTCAAAGGGCTCGACGCCGAATGCTGAAATACAGAGCTGGGAACATCATTATGAGTTCAGGAAAGGCGGCTGGATTGTAAATGACTTTAATTTTAAAGAGCCGAAAAAAAGCCAGGAATCGGAAACAAAATCAAAAAGCAAATTTGCCAATAACAGCAAATTCAAACATTACGAATACCCCGATTTATATGATGTCGGCTCGGGTGCTGACTTGGTTAAAATCCGTATGGAGGCAGAAGAAGCCCCGATGGATACTGTTAGCGGGTCCAGCAATTGCAGTACGTTTTATGCAGGTGGTTTTTTTAAGCTGGACAAACACGATGCCAAGAACGAGCAGGGCAGCTATACCTTGCTGCAAGTTGAGCATCATGCCTCTGATTCCAGTTATTACACGGGTGAAAATGGCGAGACAGGTTACAGTAATAAATTTGATTGCATTTCATCGGACGTACATTTCCGTCCAACCCGGGAGCATCAGCGTCCCGTAATGAAGGGGCCGCAGTCTGCAATAGTGACAGGCCCGGCAGGCGAAGAAATTTATATTGATGAGTTTGGCCGCATTAAGGCTCAGTTTATCTGGGATCGAGAAGGGAAAAATGACGAGAACAGCTCCTGTTTTCTGCGTGTGATGCAGGCCTGGGCAGGTAACGGGTGGGGAACCTCATTTATTCCTCGCATTGGCCACGAAGTAATTGTCACGTTCCTTGATGGCGACCCTGACCGACCGATTGTGACCGGAACTGTTTATAACGGGGTCAACAAACCACCTTATAGCTCAAAAACACAAAGCGGTATAAAAACACACTCAACCAAAAGTGGCACTGCGGCAAACTTTAACGAACTGCGCTTTGAAGATAAAAAAGGTTCGGAGCAAGTCTATATCCATGCTGAAAAAAACCTGGATACCATGGTCGAGAACGACGAGACTTTAACGGTTGATAATGACCGTACCAAGATCATCAAAAATGATGAAAATTCAACAATAGAAAATGACCGCAATAAAACAGTTAATAACAACCAGACGGAAACGATAAAAAAGAATAAAACCATTGATGTTGGTAAAGACCACAAAGAAACTATCCAGGCCAATATGACGATTACAGTTGATAAGGATCTCAAGGAGTCCGTTCGTGGTAAATATCTGGAAGATGTCACAAAAGACTATGGGTTGCGCGCAAAAGCCATCACGATGAATGCTGATGACAAAATTACCATTCAGACAGGGTCTGCAAAAATTGTGATGACAAGCAATGGGGATATTACTCTGAGCGGCAAGACGATTAATATCAAGGGATCAGGGAATGTAGTGATCAAGGGCAGTAAGGTCATTACCAACTGATTGTGAATTATTGTGAATCAAAATAACCCGGATGCCAGTCAGGCGTCAGATGAAGCGCCATCATCGTATTCTCCTGTTGCGTCTGGTGAAGTTGTTATTGGTGTTTTGGTAAAATTTGATGAGCAAGGGCAGCCGCTTGTTAACTTTTCTGAAAACACCTCCGGCCATACTCTGCCAGCTATAACTACGCTTGGTCTGACCCGGCAACACATCGGCAGACAGGTCGCCCTGTTATTCGCGAATGAGGATGTGCATACCCCGATCATAATGGGGCTGATTCACAGCCCGTTACAAGATATGCTGGAAAGCTTTAATTCACCTCAAATAGAAAACCGGAATAATATAGAAGTCGAAGGCGAACTCAAGGTGGAGGATGTCCAGATTGATGGCAATAAGCTGGTCTTTGAAGCAAAAGAAGAGATTGTTTTTAAATGTGGTGATTCCAGTATTACACTGACCAAATCAGGAAAAATACTGATTCGTGGCAAGTATTTGTTAACCCGTTCTACCGGTGTAAACCGGATTTTGGGTGCTTCAGTGCAAGTAAACTAACCTCCCCCATCCTTTCTGAACATGAAGGATGTGAAGTGGTAATATTGAAAACCTATAAATCATGTTACAACTTCACAACAGCACACCTTTTGCAGCCAATATGGCTATATTCTCGAATGAAGAAGCAGTTGATACGCTCTACATATTAGTCAGGGCCACATTTAATATTGGCAAACAATGGACTTTGGTAGGTGAGCAGTTGCCACCGACAGAAGCTGATAAATACTGGGCAGAACCGGGAAAATCCAGCATTAAATACGCCTCTGATTACCACACTGGCAAACTTTGTAGTGATATTATTATGCTCGGTCATACCTGTGTACCTGACGAAAAAGAAGTTAAACAACTCGATGTTAGCCTTACTGTGGGGCAAGTACATAAAACGGTTACGGTTTTTGGTGATCGTCACTGGCAAGATGGATGTATTACTCCTCCGCACCCGTTTAAAACCATGGACATGGTTTATGAAAAAGCTTTTGGCGGAGTACATATTGTTGATGAACAGATTGCTGAAACCGAAGAACGTAATCCGGTTGGGCGCGGTTTTGCTGGTAAGCGAAAATCAGCTGAAATGAACGGTGTGCCACTCCCTAATCTGGAAGACCCCAATAACCTGATTACTGATACAAAACAGCAGCCTGTGCCTGCCAGTTTTGGATTTACTTGCCCGCACTGGTTGCCCCGCTCCGGGTTTTCCGGCACTTATGATGAAGCCTGGCAAACCCGACGGGCACCTTACTTGCCCGTAGATTTTGATAAACGTTTTTTTAGCATGGCGCATCCGGATTTGATTTATCCTGGTTTTCTTGAAGGTGGAGAGGCTGTAGAGATCACCAATATGCATCCGCGTGGAACCATCAATTTTGAAGTACCCTTTATTCGGTTAAATGCCGATGTAAAGGTGGTGGACCATTCAGTATGCCCCCAATTCAATCTGGAAACATTGATCATTGAACCGAATCAGTTAAAGCTCGGCATGGCATGGCGAGCAGCTGTGCCATGTGATAAAAAAACGTTGCAGATAAGTGACGTAAAAATAAGCATGGTACGTTAATTAAATAACAGGTAATACCATGGGGCAAGCAACGCATTTAAACGGGCAGGGCATGTCACATAAAGGCAGCGGAGGGAAAAGTATGGTTTTCCCCGATGTCTGTCTTACCCAGATTGGTAATGTCGTAGTGCCGATTCCATATCCAAATATGGGTCAGGCAATATACCCATAGCGATTGATATTTAGGTGTTCAGCGTGCGTCATATTCATTTCATGGCAAGGCGAAATAACGAGTAATAGCCGGTCTATTGTGAGGAATTTCAACGCAGCCATGGAATGAAGAGGGTGTGCGATGAGTGCCTAAATTTCAATCGCTACGGGTATAGATACCAGCAAAGGCCCCAAAAGCGTCACAACAGATGGCAAAATGCCGATGGTGAAAAGGGCAAAATACTCAAAAAGCACGGGTGACGAGCCCGGTACTAAAAAAGGGATCATCAGAGGTACGATTACGGATGCCTGTAAATTTATGGTGTACATCTTTTGATGTGAAGTTTGAAGGGAAAAATGTCTGTCATCTAGGTGATCCTTTATGGCACAACAAAAATAATATTTTAGGCTGAGTTAAACGGTGGGTATAGCAGGCCACAGTATTCCAAATAACCTGGGTATGAAACATGTTCTTCTGAAGACCCTTTTATTTTGATGTAAAGATTCGACACCTTTATCAAAACGAGTAACTCTCACTTTTGCAAGTGATGTGTCAGATCAAGTCGGAATTAATCAGATTAGGGATTTTTCGTTCAAAAAATCGTCGATTGTATCGATAACAAAACTCATTCTGAAAAATATAGGCTCAGTTGAAAAACGTTTGTTTGTAAATACATAATACATGAAAGCATCGGTATTTTTCGTTGGAATCGGGGCCACAACCCGGTGGCATTGTCGCAGGAGTGGCGGGTGATTTTCTGAGTCCCGGAAATGTTAACTTGATCAATGAAGTTAGCGCTGAATGTCGATGTTTTTCAAGGTGGTTGTCGATCTCGGTGGGGTACTGCCCTGGTGGGAATTGGATTAATCTCGGTCTGTCTGCAAATTGTCTCGATGGCCGGAGTCCAATGGTTTCAAAGGTTTTCCGGGTGAGCTGCGAGCAATTTACAGGCTAATAATGTGGCGATGTGCAAGCAGATTGATGATTTTCCTAGACAGCAGACATTAGACCTTGGACACTATCCCCCCGGAAACCAATCGCCGTATAAATTTGAAGTAATTCCATGACCGAGTCTCACGAACCATTGCCACCTACCCAAGATCAGCCGGGGCAGCAAGCTGCTCAGGCGGAAATGCCGTTTGCAGTGGTGCAGGGCGAGGCAATGACAGCGCTGCCCAAGGATCTGTATATCCCGCCGGAGGCGCTGGAGGTGATTCTGGAGGCCTTTGAGGGGCCGCTGGATCTGTTGTTGTACCTGATTCGTCGCCAGAATCTGGATGTACTGAATATTCCCATCGCTGAAATCACCCACCAGTATATGGAATATGTGGAAATGATGAAGTCGCTGAATCTGGAGCTGGCGGCGGATTATCTGGTGATGGCAGCCATGCTCGCGGAAATCAAGTCCCGCATGTTGTTGCCACGCCCGGTGGAAGAGGATAATGAAGAAGACCCGCGTGCCGAGCTGGTGCGGCGGTTGCAGGAATACGAGCGTTTTAAACAGGCTGCTGAAGATATTGATGGCCTGCCACGGATGAACCGCGAGGTATTTCAGGCTTCCGCAAAAACACCGGATCTCAAACTGACTAAACCCGAACCTGAAGTGGATATGCGCGAGTTGCTCAGCGCGTTTAAAGACGTGCTGGTGCGTGTAGAATTGAATACCAGTCATCAAGTGAGCATGGAGCCGTTGTCGGTACGTGAGCGCATGTCGGCTGTGCTGGACCAGTTGGACAGTGAAAAATTCACCGAGTTTTTCACGCTGTTTTCGCCGGAAGAAGGCCGTTTGGGGCTGGTGGTGACTTTTTTGGCGATTCTGGAGCTCATCAAAGAGTCTCTGATTGAGCTGATTCAAACCGAACCTTACGAACCGATTCACATTAAACCTCGGGCGAGTAGCTGATAATTGCTCGATGTATTTATTGGATGTATGCCATGTCATCAAATTCTGAAACTGTAACGATGGAAATACCGGAAACGACAGATGTCGAACTGATATCAACGGATGAAATGTCCGGCCCGGTGTCGCTGGGGGCTGTCGTGCTGGATCCGGCGAAAGTCAAAAGTATTGTCGAGGCCGCATTGCTGGCTGCGGGTCAGCCGTTGTCGGTGGATCGTCTGTTGAACCTGTTTCTGGATGAAAACCAGCCGTCGCGAGAAGAACTAAGTGATGCACTGACAGCGCTGGCTGAAGAATGTACTAATCGTGGTGTTGAGCTGGTGGAGGTGGGAAGTGGTTTCCGTTATCAGGCCAAACAGGAAAATGCCCAATGGATTGCGCGTTTGTGGGAAGAAAAACCCGCACGTTACTCGCGTGCCTTGTTGGAAACCCTGGCATTGATCGCATACCGGCAGCCGATTACGCGCGGTGAAATTGAAAATATTCGTGGCGTGAGTGTCAGTACCAGTATCATAAAAACCCTGATGGAGCGTGACTGGGTGAAGGTTGTGGGGCATCGTGATGTGCCGGGTAAACCCGCTATGTATGCATCCACCAAACAGTTTTTGGACTATTTCAACTTGAAGGGGTTGAGTGACCTGCCGACGCTGGCAGAAATTCGTGACATTGATTCCATTAATGCTGAGCTGGATCTAACTGAGCCAGGCACCGAACATGCGGATGTAAATACCGAAAATATGAGAGAGAAGGAAAACAGTGCTGAAGGTATGGTGGGAACAGAAGACATTGATGAAGCAGAAGGCAGTGAACACACCTCATTGGCCGTTTCCGATACCGATATGATGACAGATGAAACTCCTGATGCTGAAAAAATGACTGAACTGAACAATGCAGAACAAGACAATGCAGAACAAAACGCAGTGACTACTGCCGATCCAGCGTGAGCGAAACACCGATCAACGAAAAGCTACAAAAGGTTTTGGCGCGAGCAGGTTACGGCTCACGCCGTGAACTGGAAGAGTGGATAAAATCCGGTCGCATCAAGGTGAACAACCAGGTTGCCACGCTGGGTGATCGCGTTTCTGAAACCGACCGCATTTCTGTGGATGGCAAACCTGTGCAACAGGCGCGCTTGAAAGAACGTCGCAGCCGCGTACTGATTTATCACAAACCCATTGGCGAAGTGTGTACCCGTTCCGATCCGGAAGGGCGCGATACTATCTTCAATCACCTGCCACGTTTGGCTAGTGGTCGCTGGATCACTATCGGTCGTCTCGATCTCAACACCAGTGGTCTGCTATTGATTACCACGGATGGTGATCTGGCAAATCGTATGATGCACCCCTCGCATCAGGTTGAGCGCGAATATGCGGTGCGTGTGTTAGGTGAGGTGACGGCTGACATGTTGAAACGTTTGAAGGAAGGCGTCGAGCTGGATGATGGCCCGGCACATTTTGATGTGGTGGCCAAGGCTGGTGGCGATGGTGCCAATCAGTGGTATCACGTCATTCTGCGCGAAGGCCGCAACCGGGAAGTGCGCCGTTTGTGGGAATCCCAGGGTGTGCAGATCAGCCGATTAATGCGTGTGCGTTATGGCGCGGTTTCATTGCCCCGTGGGCAACGCCCTGGGCGCTGGGAAGAGTTGCCTGATGATGCGGTTAATGCCTTGCGGAAAAGTGTGGGGCTGGAGGCAAAGGCGACCCGTGGAGATAAAACACGCGGTGGCTTTTCCCGCAAGCAGTTTTCGGGTAAACCTTCTTCTACTAAACGCTCTACGGGTAAAAAATATGCGGGCAATGCACGTAAAGCGATAAAAGGCCGACGCCGATAGGTGTTTGTGATGACCTTTACCCAGGTCTATAACAAACTGTTGAAACATTATGGTCACCAGGACTGGTGGCCGGCAAAAACATCATTTGAAGTGATGGTGGGTGCTATCCTTACTCAAAATACTGCCTGGACCAATGTTGAACGCGCTATTGCCCGGCTTGAGTCCCGCGCATGTCTGACACCGCAGGCTATTCTTGACGCTCCATTGTCAGAATTGACCGAATGTCTGAAGCCCTCCGGGTATTTTAATCTCAAGGCGCAGCGGTTGCGCAATTATTGCCAGTGGTACATTAATGCGGGTGAACTTCCCTGTTTGTCATGTATTGATACGGATGCGTTACGCAAACAATTATTGATGGTTAACGGTATTGGTCCGGAAACCGCAGACGCTATTTTATTGTATGCTTTTGAGCGCCCCGTGTTTGTTATTGATGCTTACACGCGGCGGATTTTTTCACGTTTAAAATTGCTTGCGGGTGATGCACCCTATGAGGTGCTGCAAGATCAATTTGAAACCGGCCTGCAAACGGATGTTGCTGTGTTCAATGAATACCATGCCTTGATCGTATGCCATGCTAAAGATGCCTGCAAAAAATGTCCCGGCTGTATTGACTGCTGTTTGTCTTACATCTGTCCATCTTGTAAAAGGTGATTCGTTCCTCGTTTTTTTCTTCTGGGTTACTGTACAGTCGGCCTTCGCCCTTTCAATTCTGCTGGGGGTAGTTTTCCGGGGCTTCGGGAAACACTATGTCCAGTTATAACTGCGGTTTCTATTTTTGTCCGCTGTACGTAATAATGGCATATCGTGAACAGGCATGGGGGCTGATGATGTCAAATAGAGATTCCATTCGACCGAAAAACTCAGGAAAATCCCGGATGATGATGCGGGTAAATACCTTTTCTGAGCGTTATCCGCGCGGGTATTTATGTGCTGCGCTTATATTAATGCTGCCGGGTTATTTCTTTTTGCTTCTGTTTCCCTGGTTTGCTTTTGAAGGCATCAGTGTGTTGATCGAAGAGCTGCCCAACATTGAAGCCACAAAATATTGGTTGTTGATTATCGTGCCATGTCTTTTTTTCAGTCTGAAAATATTTCAGTTACGTTTTCCGCGTGTGCAGGGTTTGAAAATGTCCAAAGAACTGGCTCCTGCCTTGTATTCCCTGGTTTCCGGAGTGCGCGAGCTGACAAAACGTCCGACAATCAAGGATGTTGTATTGACGGATCAATATGAGTTGTATATTGATGCCACACCACGTTTGGGGTTTCCTTTTTTGATGTCTAATACATTGGTGATTGGTATGCCCATGTTGCAGACACTGTCGGAAGCACAGTTCCGTGGTGAGGTGATACGCAGGCTTGGCCAGTGCGCCAGTGGCCGGTTTCGTCCCACATACTGGATTTACCGCACGCGCTTGTTGTGGTGCAGATATGAGGATGCATTGCAGAAGCGCAGGCGCATCAGTGAAATGCCATTGCGCTGGTTTTTTTCATTTTATGCGCCGTTGTTTGCCGGGTTTACGGTGCCCGCTGCACGCAGGGATGAGCTGGCTGCGGACGTTGCAGTGCTGGAATGGTTAAATGATCGTGATTATTTTGAAACGGTGAAAAGCAGTGCGATTGCCGAGGGTTTTTTGGATGCGTGTTTCTGGCGAAAACTGTATCAGTCGCTACGGAAAAATACTCAGATAACTTCCCATATTAAAAGTGACGTAATGAACCCTTTTGAAAAGCTGGAACATATTTCGGGGCATCTTAGATCAAAAGAGTTTCGCAAAAAATGTTTGCAAAATGCCATCGCAGAAAAGCAGAATATTTTCAATATTGCTCCGGTGTTACGCACACGCATGGATAATATCGGACAGTCAAAATTACGGGATGTCCCCATTGTGGAAAAAACGGCCGCTGCCGCTTGTTTAGGGAATGCACGGAAGAATTATGTGTTAATCATTGACAAGCTTTGGCGTTCAACAACATTAGCAAATTGGAAGGCTGATGAAGAAAAACAACGGGTGGATGTTAAAACGGTAAAGGCATTGAGCCAAAAGTCCCGACGCAGGATTCTGAGTATGAGGGAAATGCTCAGTTATGCACAAATTGCCAAGCGGCTGCGTGGTGATCCGCTGCGCAGCTCATTGCGGAAAATAGTGAAACGTAATTTTCGTCATCTGTGGCCAGCTTCGCTCAGTTGGAGTGTGTTTCAACGAAAACAAAAAACCACACCGCCCAACGATATTTTTTAATCGGCAACCCGTGCGCAATTTCTGCCACCGTCTTTGGCTTTGTACAGTGCCCTGTCAGCACGAATGAAAAATGACTCTTCATTTTCATCAACGTTTAAAGTGGCAATGCCAAAGCTGGCGGTCATTTTAATATGGTGACTGTCGCAGACACAGTTTAATGCTTCAATATTTCGGCGAATACGTTCGGCAAGATTTTTGACACCTTTCAAGCCGGTTTCGGGCAGCAATACAACAAACTCTTCTCCACCGTAGCGGAACAGCTGGTCTGACATGCGAATGGTTTTTTCTGCGGTGCGCGTCAGTGCTTTCAACAGGCAGTCACCGGTGCTGTGTCCATAGGTGTCGTTGATTTTTTTGAAGTGATCGATATCGAGAATAATCATCCCCAGGGTGCGTTTGTGGCGTTGTGCCACTTCGATTTCCCGCGCCAGCGCTTCGTTGAGTGCAGCACGATTGCCGACACCGGTCAGTGCATCTTTTTGTGCCGCATGAATGGCTTCGCGATACATTAACGCATTGCGCAGCGGATACAATAATGCACTGATCAGGTGTTCAACTTCTCCGGTTTCTTTTTCGGTAAATTTACATTTACGTGACAGTACCAATTTCCCCAGTTGCCCGTCTTGCAAGGTGAGCTGGTAGTTGAGGCGATGCCGTGCATTTTTTCCTGTGGAGAAGGCACAGCTCTTTTCATCATTGCGGTAACCCAGGTAATCATGTGCAACAAAGGGTTTAACTTCGTCGCTGAACTGGTTGAGGATTTCATCGAGATCCAGGCTGGTTTGCAACTGACTGGATAAGTACAGTAATTGTCCGCTATCCGATTTGTGCGCATCCATGTGTTGATCATCGAACAGCGGCATCAAGCGGCCTGCGTCGGTGCGTAAAGGTAATGTACGTACGTTATTAAATTGTGGGTTAGCCATAGTCCTTCCCTGTCTATTGTTGAAACATTTTGTTTTCAGTGTGTTAGCGATGATTAGCGATTTTTGTGCCAATGTTGGCAAAAAATCATGAAAACATTATGAAACAGCGAGTTGGAACGCTTTGTTTTTTCAGGCGACGGAAAACCGTCAAAAAACCGGCAGATCATTGCCGCTGTGGAAGAGTCATTTTTGACCAGGTTAGTCTGGATTTTGCCGCGAAAGCGGGCTTTTTGGCGGTATCAAAAAAATCGAAATTCAGGAGCGCGTGCATTTTTTGTTGCGTGCCAAGTCATAAACCGATTTTAAAAAAGAAATAGCACTGTACACTTTTTCCGCGTTTCTGCTTTTGCAGATGAAGGTGTTTTAGCGCTTGATTCGCATTAAACAAGAGGGTTGTTGTTCAGATAATCGATAGCGCGGACACGCTGCCCGGAAACGCCGGATGTGCTCATAAGGTGCAAATAAGCCGGAATCACTGTTTCTGCGCCGGGCAGGGTATTGGGGTCTTCACCGGGGTACGCAAGGGCGCGTAACCGGCTGCGCACCGGGCCGGGATCAATACTATTGACGCGCAAGGTGGTATTGGCTTCCAGTTCGTCAGCCAGCGTTTGGGTCAGGTTTTCAATACCCGCCTGGGCAACACCGTAGGCACCCCAGTAGGCGCGCCCCTGCTGACCGACGGCACTGGTGCTGAAAAGAATAGCGGCGTCGGGTGCGGCTTTTAATAGGGGAAGACAGGCACGGGTCAGCAACATGGGTGCGGTAAGATTGACTTGCAACACCCGTGACCACAGATAGGCATCGAAATGTTCCACAGGAGTAAGGCTGCCGAGCGTGGCGGCAGCGTGCAGCAGGCCATCGAGTCGGCCAAGTTTCTGCCGGATCATACTGACGGCCTGTTGGAAATCTTCGAATGTTGTGGCCGCAAAATCCAGCGGACAAATGGCCGGTTGAGCATGACCTGCGGCGACAATGGCATCGTAGACTTTTTCCAAAGGACCGAGGCTGCGACCCATGAGTACAACACTGGCCCCTTGTGCAGCAAGGGCTTTGGCGACCGCACTGCCGATGGCACCACCAGCACCGGTAACAAGAATCACTTGTGATGTAAAAAGTGCATGCCCGGTAATGCTCATGTTTTTTCCTGTCGCTGGTGTCGTTGCCGTCGATGGGCGGTAATAATCTGTTGTGCGCTGTAGCGCCCGCTGCGTACTGCACCTTCGAGGGTGGCAGGCAAGTGAGTATTGGTGTAATCACCTGCCAGCCATAAGCCTTGCACGGCGGTTTTAGCATTGGGGCGATGCTGGTTGACGTTTACTGTGCTGGCAAAGGTGGCGCGTTTTTCCCGAATCACCTGTTGTGATTGAGGTGCGGGCCATTGCGGGTATTGTGTCGCAATCTCTGCGGCGACCTGTGTGCAGAGTGTTTGGTTATCCCATTGCAGATGCTCACCATCACCACTGATAACGACGGCCATCAAACCATGCTGGCCATAAAGGCCGCGATCAAAAATCCACTGGCTGATTGTCCCCAGTGATCCGCACAGCCAGCGACCGAGCTGCACCGTTTTGTCAAACTGCAAGTAGACGGTGCAAATAGGCCGGTCTTGTAATAGGGCTATTTGTTGACAGGTTTCCTGTAATAAGTCATGCGGGCTTAACAGACGCAGGGCGGTGGTGTGTGGTGTGGCCAGAATGACCTCGTTGGTGGCAATGCTGGTGTCGTCAATGGTGATGCCGGTGATGTTCCCGTTTTCGATACACAGTGCGCTGGCGCGTTGTCCCAGGCGCACGCTGCCTTTGTGTGTCTCGATGTAATCCGCAGCTGGTTTTGGTAAAACTGAACCGAGATTGACACGGGTCAGCAATAAATCAGAATCACTCCGGGCATGGCTGAAGCTGTCTCCCAGGGTGCGTAAAAAAACCTGTGCCGAAGCTTCGTGCAGGTGTGTGTTCAATGCGCCGATGCACAATGGTTCCCACAGGGCATGAATAAGTGCCGGAGATTGATGATGTTGTGCTAAAAAATCCGCAACGCTGCAATCATTATCAAGAGTGAAACTGCTTTTTTCCAGCCGTCGGGCAAAGCGCAGGGCAGACAGTCTGTCCCGTAACGACAGGCCTTGCAGGGTTAACAAGGCCCAGGCAAGATGAAATGGTGCGGGTAGATTGGGGGTGTTGAGCGAAACCGGTTTTTTACCGGGACGATGCCATTGTAAAGACAGCGGCTTTCGTTGTAGCACGTCGTTTTTGTTGACGCCAATCCGGCGTAATAAATCAAGCGTGGACTCGTAAGCACCTAACAACATATGTTGGCCATTATCCACATGTAAATCGTTTATGTGTACGCTGCGCGCACGACCGCCCAGTTGCTTGGCGGACTCCAGCAAAACCACCGGGATGTTATGATGTGCCAGTTCTACGGCGGCGGCAATGCCCGCCCAGCCACCACCAATGACAACAACCGGTTTTGTGTCAGGATCAGGTTTCATTTAGCAGTGAGGGCGGTTTTTTTGAAAACGTTTGTAGCGGCGTTTTTCTGCGCGCGCGGTGCGCCAGGCAATCCAGAGTTTTTTCAGCGGGCTGCTGGAAATGCGCTGTGTCAGTACCTGGCAACTGTCCTGCTGAATGGTGTTCAGGGTGGTCCGGTAAATGCTGGCCATAATCAACCCGGTACGTTGCGCATAGCGATCAGCCTCCGGCAGCAGAGCAAAGGCTTTATCGTAACAGTCCTGTGCCCGCTGGGCCTGAAAATCCAGTAACTTTTTCATGTTATCCGTACAGCGGTTTTCGAAAATATCCTGTTCGCTGACAGCAAATTTTTCCAGTTCTTCCAACGGTAAATAGATACGCCCGCGTTCAGCGTCTTCTTTGACATCGCGTAGAATATTGGTGAGCTGGAAGGCAAGTCCGAGATTATGTGCGTAATCCAGGGTGCCGTGATCCTTGAATCCGAAAATTTCTGCGGCCATCAGTCCTACCACACTGGCAACGCGATAACAGTACAGGTTCAGTTCTGCAAAGGTGTCGTAACGGGTTTGCTGTAGATCCATTTCCATGCCATCGATGATTTCGATGAAATGTTCCCTGGGTAAATTGAAGTTGGCGATGCTGGTGGTCAATGCCTGGCAGACGGGATGACTGGGTTTGCCCTCAAAGGTGCCGAAAATTTCTGCGCGCCACCAGTTGAGCTTGCTGCGGGCGAGGTCGGTATCGCTACATTCATCCACCACGTCATCCACTTCCCGGCAAAAGGCATACAGGGCGGTGATGGCTTTGCGTTGTGCTTCGGGCAAAAACAGAAAGCTGTAATAAAAGCTGGAACCGCTTTTGGCGGTTTTGTCCTGGCAATATTCGTCCGGAGTCATAGGGAGATGTTTGAGGTGGTGGGCGTTAACATGTTTTGCCGTATTATACGCAGCAAGGAACGGATTGCATCTACTCAAATCACTACAATAGTAAGAAGGAACCACAATGCAAAGTCTGTGGAACGAAAAAACGGCGGCCTCCTTTGCGGAAAATCCGCTCGAAATGCGTGTATACAGCTCACGATTGCTGGGTTGTGAGCCCTCGTTAGTCTTGCACGGGGGCGGTAATACCTCGGTGAAGACGGAGGTGGCGAATCTGTTTGGTGAGCATAAGCCGATATTGTACGTGAAAGGCAGTGGCTGGGATCTGGCCACCATTGAAGCACCGGGGTTTGCACCGGTGTGTCTTGAAACACTCAAACGTATGGCGGAGCTGCCCACGCTTTCCGACCCGGACATGGTGCGAGCCCAGCGCGCGGCAATGAGCGACCCTTATGCACCAAACCCCTCTGTTGAGGCCATTTTGCACGCTATTATTCCGTTCAGATTCGTTGATCATAC
>JAKISS010000058.1 GCA_021648485.1 Gammaproteobacteria bacterium | reverse complement strand
CGGGAATCGGTACGTCGAGAAAAATCTCCGGAATGGGCAAGGGAATAATGCCGTAAGCCGCATATTTGGCACAGATTAATGCCACCCGTGCCGCGATAGGCATTGCAGGGTAGGGCAGGCCATCAAATTCCTGGGTGTCCATGACTTTTGTTAAATCATCGCCCGTCACATTAACCGTACCGGGACTTCCATTTTGCCCGGCTTGTACCTGCACATTGGTCATAACGCCATCGAACAGCGGCGTCGGTAAACCATTAATAGTGACAATTAACAGTATGCGCAAAGGCGGTGTGGCAACGCTGCTGCTAAGTGCAGGCGCAATCACAAAAAGTGTATTCAGCTCTGAAGAGCTGTTAAAAGAAAACTGCATTTGAAAACCGCTGGCCGAACCGGCCGCTGTTGTTACTGTAACGCTTTGCAATGCATCAATCACCACACGCGGCGCAGGCACCGGTACTACCGGCCCCATAAGAAGTGTTAAATGAATGCTGCCCTGTATCATAACTCCTCCGTGGGCTCCGGAATGCCTTCAGGGAGTGTGATGCGTAACCGGCGACCCATTTTTACGGTTAAATCCACAGGGTTCATTGCGCCATTGGCATCACACAAGCGCCAGTACAATTCGGGATCAGAAAAATAGCGTGCAGCGATATTATCAAGCCGGTCATTCTCTTCGACACGATGCTCCTGCAACGTGGCAAAATTTTCTGACATCGGAATAAAACGCTGTTTGACATAACGTACCGGCAGACCATCGGCCCTTGTCCATTCAGCGGTTTCCAGACCCGCGTAGCGGCTGTTGGCCGCAAAGGTGGGTTGTTGCAGACCGCTGTTTTGTAAAAATGTTTTGATCGGGTCATTCATGCGGGTATTCCTGTGCGGTGATTATTTTTGTATCCGGTTTTATTGTGCATTGCATTAGGATGGCAATGAACCAAGCCCAAAGCTGCTTAATGATGCGCCACTCACTTTGGCGGCAAGCTGTTCCTTGTTTTGCAAATAATTCATAAACAGACTGCCGCCTTTATGTTTAAAGCCGAGGTCATTTATATTGAGCACCTTCATTGTCAAATTGACTTTTGCGCGAATGGGATTTAACTGTGTATCAAAAGCCTCTTCGGTAATACTGAAAGTAGTAATACTCACCGGAACAACGCGGTTTTTACTCCAGACAAATAACGCCAGCGGAGCTTCCATTGGTGCGATTTCCAATGTGCCTGCCATGGCCAGAATATTATTATTATTGAGTTGTTGGCTGGTAGGGTTGATTAACGACTCCAGCACTGCCAGCTGCGGTTGTATTCCATGTTCCACCACGTTCTGGTTCTGGTCAGGAAATTCCAGTTGATCCACTGCATCAATATCAACCTCGATGGTCAGGGTTTCTACTGCCGGGCCTTTAAATCGCAAGGCTTCTCCCTGGCTGCCATCACCAAAACCCTGTGGGTCATAAGTGCGGCTCAAACTTTCAGGGTTATATTGCATGCTGATCATGTTTAACGTCGCACCGCTTTTAGCGTCGATTAACACGATGCCACCTTTTACGACTTTTGGTGAGTTTGGGAAAGTGGTCATTTAATTATGTTCCTTGTACCGCATTGTTTTTCCCTCCGAAATTGTTGCTCAGCGCCAGTTACTGGCTTTAAAGAATTCTGGCACGGCTTCGTGCTATCTGCTCAGATGCAATCGAAGCTCATATGTTGTTTTGTTGTTGTACTATTTGTCGCATGTTCGGGATGGCGAAAATCTATAAAACGAAGCACTCGCTCCTTTATTGCTAGCGTGTATATACCTTGTTTCAGAGAGCCTAGCTCCATCTTGATTAGAGCAAACCAAGGATCGTTTCCTGCCAAAGGCCCTTCGAAGCGACGGGTTTCAAGATTTATTTCGAAGCTATTTCCGTCGCGTCGACAGCCGATTCCGCTAACCTGATCCGGCGTGTTCAGCAGACCTGTTGCTACGATAGCAACGTTTTTTTTTCGAGATTGACAATTTGCGGGAGCTTCCCTGAACTGTCGATACAGGTCGACTGTAGTCGCATCATTTATGGTTGGGACGATCATTATGGCAGGGCCGACTTTCAAATTTTCACCAGAAAGGACACGCGTTAAGTCGATTTTCATAGACCCAATCATGTGTCTGTGTCAGTAAAGTTGTCGTTAATGACGGCACCGCCATGCATCGGCGGATTACTAGTGTCGATACCTGGTATTATCCCGCTTCTGTTGATTGCTCCTCCGGTAAGCGTGACACGGCTATTAACAGGCTGTGTGGTGTCAAAGGTGCCGTTGACCATGAAGTTCCAATGCACATGATTCAGATTCCGGAAGGCAGCAGCGCCAGTCCCATCCGGGGTATGGCGCGCACTGAGTGTCGAGACAAATCCAAAGCCGTAGTTGTACCAGCCTCGAGTTCCCCCTCGCCCGGCTACGGGGTTCGCCCATGGTATGCTTCCAGTATTTGGCGTATCGGCCATGATCGGGCTTCTAATTTCGCCATCAGCGGCGAAGCCTTGCGCTCGGAAGTCCGAATACCATGTGTTTCCTGCATTGGTTGCATCACGCATAGGCAGCCCGCCTGCGATCGTCCTTTTCCGGTGTGTCCTATCCGCACCTGTGCCCCACCAGACGTTCATCCAGAACCCCTTACCTACCTGGTGATGAGCCACCTCCCAATCTGCAAAAGCGTCACCAGCATCACCATGGATGGTAACGTTTGGCTGCCACTGGAAGGTCGCAACGGGAGAACTCAAAACGAAGCCCGCTGCATCCTCGGTTTGTACCACGTTGTTTGTCGTGAAAGCACCTGGTGCAGAGGTGAAGGAGATAACCCTTTGAAGGCGTGCCATATTTTTTGTGGTGGTTGTAAAACTAACTTTAGGTACTCTATCAGACATTCCATTTTTTACTGCTTGGGGGCCGATAGTTTGCAGTACAGACTTCGCGACATGATCTGCTTGGTGCTCGTAATGATCATCAGGAGGTGAAATTTCGAGCTTTCCTGATGATGGTATAGTGGCAGTTCGCTGTTGTACTGTGTGCGCTAGTTCATGGGCGAGCAACCGCTGACCAGTTACGCTGTGGGGAGCGAATTGCCCTCCACCAAACACTATATTTCGTCCTACGGTATACGCAAGTGCATTCACTGCGCTTGCTGATTTTGCAGCCTTTTCACCAGTATGTACTCGCACTTGGCTTAAGTCATGGCCAAAGCGTGGTTCCATTAAGGAAAGGACGTTTTTGTCCAGTGGCTGGCCGGATGAGTGCAAAACTTCGTGGACGATACCCGGGACTCCGGTACATTTGCTACCATAATTGACCTTTTTCCTATATGGGTTTAATTGTTTTGTACTACATGAGCTGGAACTCCTGTTTACCATGGTTTGAATGGATGGGAGAACGTTTGCAGTTCTGGTTTTCTGGTTAGTGGTAACTTTACTCATGGCTGATACCTTCATATATAGATCGTGCTATTTTCCGGCCGATTTGTGTAGGGTTGTGGTTGTCAGTTAATTGAATTTTTCCTATGGCCATACATGGCAAGGCAGTACCACGAGCCAGTTTGGGTGAAATTTTTCCGTCTGTGAGCAAACGAGCCAGTTCAGTTTCCATGCTAGAGTGCATCAAGTGATGCTGCCTAAACGGGATTTTTACGCCATTTAAAATAAGTTGCTTAATGTGTAAGTTAATATTCACATCGCCACCTCCAAATTTCCTTGCCAGCTAAAATCAGATTCTTTGGCTGGCCGTTCCAGTTTTTTATATTCGATACGTGCGGCACTTAAGAGCAAAGGCATGGAAACCGGTTTTTCCTTTTGCGCGGCCATAAACGCTGCGTTCAATGCTACGTTGTGAATATTGCCGCCAGTCAGGTTAAGTTTTGCTAATTGGTTACAGTCAAAATTTTCATCGACAGGCGTTTCAGGCGGAAATACCTTCTGCCAGATTTCTGTTCTTTCTTTGATGCCCGGAAACGGAAAATCAACAATAAACCGCAGTCGCCGCACAAAGGCTTTATCCAAAGAAGATTTCATGTTGGAAGCCAGAATGGCCAGTCCTCGATAGGATTCCATTCGCTGTAACAAATAATTGATTTCGATATTGGCATAACGGTCATGGCTGTCTTTGACTTCGCTACGTTTACCAAACAGGGCATCGGCTTCATCGAAAAATAAAATCGCGCCGCTGTCTTCTGCGGCATCAAACAGTTTGCGCAGGTTTTTTTCGGTCTCGCCGATGTATTTACTGACGACCGATGACAGGTCGATGCGGTAGAGGTCGAGTTCGAGGGCGTTGGCAATGACTTCTGCTGCCATGGTTTTTCCGGTACCGCTTTCTCCGGCAAACAGTGCGTTAATCCCCAGGCCTCGATTCATCTGTTCCCGAAAACCCCAGTCTTCATATACCCGGTTACGGTAAGCAACCTGATCGGTGATTTGATGCAGCAAGGCTTTTTGTTCTGGCGGTAAAACCAGTTGTTTCCATGTGGCTTTGGCGTCGATTCTGCGTGCCAGTTGTTCCATTCCAGCGCGGGCGGCGATACGACAGGCTTGCCACAGGTTTGTGTTTTCGGGTTGCCTTGATGAGGGTTCGTTTCCGGATGATTGATCAAGGACTGTTTTGGCCAGACGATTAATCTCGTTTTGACTGAACGAAAACTGCTCGGCCAGGCGTTGTGGTTGATCATTGGCTTTGTCTTGCAAAGCTTCCGCCCAAAGTTGTTGCTGTTCTTCGGGGGTGGGTTTGTTGATTTCCACGGAGAGCCGTTGACGGGTAATGTCAATGTTCGAATCTTCTACATCCAGAAATACCACATCACGGCTGCGTTCCAGAAAGCGTTTCAGCAGGGGTTTTTCAGAATCCGTGGCATCGTTGATATCAATATAGAGAGCCAATGGCATTAATAAACATTCGCGCTGCCAAAGGCGGGTGAAGGTTTCAAAATCACCGATCTGGCCGGGCATGTTTTTCAGGCTCATGGTTTGCAGGCTGATGCCCAATGTCAATGCGATGCGAGTTGCGATCAGGCGTTTACTGGCCGAGTCATGCCCAACAAGTTCAATGACGGGTGCGCCTTCTGTATTGCCTGAATATTGCAGGCGACTGATGATGGTGTCGAGTTTTTGTTGTTGAGAAAGTGGCAGGGATTGCTTTGTTTGTTGATTACCCGTTGAATCATTCCGCATTGGATCAATCAGAGGCGTTAACCGGTCATCGAGATAGTTAAGCCCTTTAAGGTAGTTAACGATGCGTTCATCGGCAGTCAGTGCTGCACCCGTTAGCGGTTGTGCGCCGGGTTGGTTTATCTCCAGCAATCGCCAATAACGTAATGGCGAGTGAGGTGACAGGGCACCCCAGTCGGGGTCATCGAATAAAGCGAATGCCAGTGCGAAGGTGGGGTAGGGTTTGTCCCGATTATCCTGTGCATTCGCGCAAAGGCTGGCGGTTTGTGTGTTGAGTTCCATTGCCACACACAGTGCCAGTACGTGCCGGTCAAACGCTGACAAACCCAGTGCGTTACCGAGTAGCGTCAGCGCAGGAGGCAGTTCGTTGTTGTCCAGTTTTACCTTTTCCTGATGTGCGTGTTCGATGGTGGCATTGTCAGGAGTGGACGGGGGTTTTTTATCGTTCGTACGGGCAGCAAGCCGTTCAAGGCGCAAGTGTATCCATGCGACTGTTGCAGCCAGATGCCTGTCGTTGTTTTCCATCCAGTTTTCCTGCTCGTTCATGTGATGGTCACCTGTTGGCTGGCGATGAACTGTGGTGTGGCACCTGAAAAATCAATGGGTATGCTGTCAACACCATCCACTCTGAGGCGCAACACATAGGGAGCAGCAGGCCTGGCAACGGCGCTTTCGACGGTGAAGGTCAATGAGGTCAGGGCAGTGGGATCAGCGGGTGTGACGATGGCGTCAGGTGCAATCGTCCGGTCGTTGAAAAGTAATGCGACACGTTGCCCGGCGGTTATTTGCGGCAGACATTCTATGGTAAGCACAACGTTACCCGCCGGAGCGGTCAGTGGATTGATCGATTGGATATTCGGTGACAGCGGCATGGCAACCGAGTTGCTGCTCCAAGCGGGCGCACTCGTTCGCTGTGTCACCAGTGATAGCGTATAAAATCCTGCGGGCCATTGGGAGCCCAGCGTTGCATCATCTGCCGGAGCAGGCAGTTGTACGGTCATTTCAGTGTTGCTGTTGTTGACCTCCGGGCGGATATCAATGGGGTTATTGAGTTGCGGATGTTGAAAGCGTACGACGGTATCGTCGCTGCTCAATTGTGAACCCAGCAAGGTGACTGTATCCCCCAATTCAGCGGACGGTTTCTGATTGGGAAAGCGCAAACCGGAAAGCGAGGGGGAGGGACCGGCCATGACGACAGGGCCACGGTCATTAGTTCCCCGGCGTAATACGGGTAACGGTGTTCTGCTGGGGCGGGTGCTTTCAATTAATACCACCGATACTTCATAACCTGTGGAAAGACGGTATTCGGCAGATTGAAAACTGCTCCAGAGTTTGGACATGTCATCCAGAGATAATATGTCCGGGGTGATGCGAACACGTTCGACCTGATGTTGAAGGTTGGAGTCCGGGGTCACCCCATCGATATCCGCCGGGTTGAGTAGTGGATGATCGTGCAGAATGCTCATGGCTTGTCCCATCAGTTGCTGCCCCGAAATATCATCATCATTTGCACCGTAGGCGGTGATTAAATATTTCAGTATCAATGGTAATGGCGGGTGTGCGTGTTCACCGTTTCGTGTTTCACCCGGCATGGGTGAATTGCTGAAGGCGGTGTTGTGGTAGGTGCTGTAGAGAAAAATATTGATTTGTTCACCGGTTCCACTGCGTGCTGTGCCTGGAGGCTGGGTGGTGACCGAGGTCGTTACATCACTCAGCAAATGTTGCAGTGTCGCAGTGACGGTGGCTAATGCGGCGGGGCTGCTCATGGCTGTCCCTTGTTGTGTTGCTTGTTGCGTTGTTCCAGGTAGTCACTCAGGCTCATTACGCCACTCGGTTTTTTGTCGGGTTGAGACTGTGTCGGGGAATCCGTTTGAACGGCCCGGACTTCAACACGACCGATGGTGACGTTGATGACTGGCTCGGGTTCTGTCTGTGCATTAAGTGCCTGCCAGCGTTCGGTGAGGCTGGACTGTATTTCAGCCAGCCAGTCAGGGGTTTGTAATAAACCGGCTTGGTGAGTCTCTTGTTGTTCGAGCGGGTTTTCAAGGGTTTGTTTTTTGTCGCGGCCTTCCTGATTAACGCTGTGATTTTTAACAAGCGGGTCTGCAAAGTGCTGGCTTTCAACATTCAGGGTTTTAAAATCCGGGGCTTCAACGGTAGCGTCCTGTTCAGGCAAAAAAGGTGACGTCACGGATTCGTTTAATAGATTGTTATCAATTTCTTCAGTCGTCTTTGGTACGGTGGTATTTTGCTGTAATCCGCTTGGTGATGGTTTGTTGTTCTGTGCGTGCTGACTGTTCAAACGAGTCAATATTGTGTGTATGTGTGAGTTTTCCCCATCACTGGTAGACATTTTTTGAATGTCAGGTTGTTTTGTTGTTGGCGGAGATCCGCTTTGGTTTTGCGTGTTAATGCCTGATGTTTCCTGCGCGAAGATTGTTTGTTCAGGTTCAGCCAAAGGTGTCAAGTTGTCGTTGTCGGCGTTTTGTTTCATCCGCAGATCAGGCGCTAATTGCATGTGGGCAGCTTCTGTTACAGATTCGATTTTCGGATCATGCCGGGTGAGGGATTCTCCGGTATTTACAGTGTTTTCAAATCGTGATTTTGGGCGTGGCTGAACAATATAACTCGCCTCCCGATTGGCATTGCCTGCCTGATGTCGATAAATAATGTTGTGCAGGAATTGACTCATTATCCTAACATTCCCAAATAAAGTTGCCGTCGCACGGGGCTGAGGCGGAGTATTTCCTGCTCGCTCCAGCCATAACCCGATGCCAGTTTGTATACGGTTTGCAATATTTGCTGTGCCCACTCATTAACTTCTGTCCAGAGAAAACCGGCAATATCAAACAATACCGTCCAGCTGTGTGAACATTCAGAGCAATTGAGCAGGATACGAATATCTGCACAGGAATCCAGTTGCTCAACTTGTTGACTTAACTTTCGAATAACAGAATCCGGCAACTGGTCAAAATCACAACTTTTTCCCGATTGTTCAGCGTTAAGCAGGCAGCGTGATAGCAGATGTTGTTGCATCTTTTCAGCATTGTGGTTATCAGGCGAGGTGTTGATAACCGTGGTGATATCAAGGCTGTTTGGCAAGCGGAAACGTAGCGCATAGTTATCTGCATTGAGATTAAATTCATCGGCTATTGTGCTGTTTTCCTCCGTTTCCCGGATAAAGTCCCTCGTGTTGCTTTCCCACTCAATGCGCTCGCCACATTGCGGACACACGGCGGTATTCAATAATCGCTGGCCGAACAGGTGCGTGCGAAGTTGCAATAGCCGGAGGTCTCTCTGGCCGATACTTAATTTTGCCAGGGCATCGGCTTGTATTTCGGGATAGGCTGCGGCCAGAAGAATCAATATCCTTGTCAGCAGAGGCTTGTTCAGACCCTGCTCCCAGGCATTTAATAATTCTCCGCTTCCGAGTGCTTTCATGGCCGGTTTATCCTGCGGGCTCCGTAAACGAGGGTTCTGTCGGTTCGGAGACTTCGTAGTCTCGTTCCCAGCCTTCGTTTTCCAGTTTCAGGGTTTGGATGGCCACGGCACTGGCGCTGGCATCCAGTTCGGGCAATGCCTGGTATTCTGATACCCAGCATCGATACACTTTGTATGAAATGACAACCTGACCGGCTTCGTTGTACATCTCGATGATGAGATCCTTGCGGAAATCCCTCAGTGATACTTCGGCACCCAGCCCGGCACCAAAATTCCAGATCTTGTTTGCCCATTTCTCAAATTCCGGGTCATGGGTTACGCCTCTTTCAAGCGTAATGGCTTCAAATTTTGTTTGCCCGGGTGATTTCCGTTCGGTACTGGGGTCGCCACCTTCGCGATAGGTGACCGGTTCAGTGGTGCGTTTGAGTGCGCCGACCTTTGAAATGCCGGCAACGTAACGGCCATCCCATTTCACGCGAAATTTAAAATTTTTGTACGGGTCAAAGCGCTGTGCGTTAACACTAAATTGAGCCATGATTTACTCCCTATGTTTCAGCCTGACCGGCGATTTGTTGAAGTTTGATAACGACAAACTCAGCAGGTTTGAGTGGCGCAAATCCCACCATGATATTCACCACACCATTATCAATGTCGGTTTGTGTGGTGGATTCGGCGTCACATTTCACAAAATAGGCATCCCTGGGGCTGCTGCCCTGGAAGGCTCCCTGGCGAAACATGTTTTGCATAAATGCACCGATATTTAATCGAATCTGTGACCATAAAGGCTCATCGTTCGGCTCAAAGACCACCCACTGGGTGCCACGGTAAAGACTTTCTTCGATGAACAGGGCGGTGCGTCGTACCGGTAAGTATTTCCATTCGGAGGCCAGCTGGTCAGCACCGGCAAGCGTGCGGCTTCCCCAGACCACGCGACCATTAACAGGAAAGGCTCGCAGGCAGTTGACAGCCAGCGGATTCAGTTGGCCGTTGTTGCCATCGGTGAGTTTTGCGGACAATGCAACAACCCCTTTTAGCGTTGCGTCCAGTCCGGCGGGTGCTTTCCAGACGCCACGAGTGGCATCCGTGCGGGCGATAATGCCTGCGACAACACCGCAAGGTGAAAATTCGGCCAGGCGTCCTTCCTGTAAGGGATTAGGTTGAACGACACGGGGAAAATAAACCGCTGTATTGGCATTGCGATCCAGTCCCCAGATAACGCTGTCCAGTCCGGTTGCGGGATTGGTGATATCACTGTGTTTATCCCAGTCATACAGTGGGTCGGCGATGTATATTGCACGACGGTTCAGGCAATAAGTGGCTGCTGCGATACGGCTTTGCGCACCAATGTCACCGGTGTTGTCCAGCGTGAAAGGCGGTATGCAAAGCAGGTTAAACAAATCTGCTTTTTCCAGTGCCCAGATACCTTCGCGATTGTCTGCCAGAAGCGGGTCAGACACTTCTGTGTCGGAGATGGCGGCACCGTCCTCACCCGCAGTGGTATCGAATACAAGATTGTTGGCGGGAGGGGGGCGTGTGGCAGCCAGTATTCCGTTGACTCGCACGAGTTTTGATTGCTGCTCCAGAATGGTGGTTGCATACCGACTGTTTTCTTCAAGTGCCGAGATATTATTGAAGGTTTCTATTTCACCTGTACCACTATCCGTAATGATTAAATTAAAGACTTCATTGGTGGCAGCATCCGGGTTAATGGCCGGGTCCGGGTGCGTCACTGTGACTGATAAATTATTTCCCCAGGCTCCCGTACTGGCAGCCCGCAGATTAAGTGTGCCGGAGAGCAGTGTTGCTGCAATGCCGCCGTTACTGACCCGGACTATCAGTGCATCCCGGCCGCCATTGCGGAAAAACTGACTGACGGTAAAACCTAGCGGATGATTGCGTGACAAGCCGCCGAAGGTGCGTGTGTATTCAGCAAAACTTTGCACCAATATCGGTTCATTTTCTTCACCACGCAATGCGCTGCCGATAAATGCGGTGATGGATGTGGCGACGCCGGTAACGCTGCGAACGCCACTGGGGATTTCTTCAATATAAACACCGGGGTACGTTAGTGGAACGCTCATAAAATGTCTCCATAGTGACAGTTTGCAGAACCTTAAAAATAACGTTAAGGGTCCGGTTAATCTCTGATGACTGCTTTATGCCAAATAAACCTGCTGACCAAACAGTGATGCCTGAATACTGATTGTTCTGTGGATTCCTGTGTGCCGGGTGAAGTGAACTGATTCAAGGTGTCGCGTCTCGCGCAATAAAAATACTGACAGTAGCGTTCTCTCCGGTGGCCGCCATTGTTAATTTGATCCGTCTGGGGCTAACGCCGATAGCACTCAGGTTGCCGGCAGAAAACATTTGCGGGCCGTCCAGCGTCAGTGTGTCATCAGCATCGGTGGTGCCATCGTTAAAAATATACGTCAAGTCTGGCGAGTAGTACGTTGAAGAGAGTAGTAATACGTGTAACTGGCTGGAATCGCCGGGTTGTATTTCGACGGTGACTTCAGTGCCGTCAGCCGTCAAGTCAATATCGATCTGGCCAGTGGCTTCTGCTTCAATTACTCCGGAAGAAGCAGTTACTGTTTTCCCGCCAGCAATTGCAACACTGAGTGTGAACGTGATCCTGGGCATGCGACACCTCCTTGAAAAATTTCCGGCTGGTTTTAATTGCCGAGCAGTATCAGCAAAAATACTGACAAAAACGATATTTTTTCATTTCTCGATATGATGCTGTTTGCAGAATTAATGAAAAGTGATGATGGTTAGATCCTGTGACAAATTTTTGGAAAAGTCCAACAGGTTAGGTTAAAAATATTGTTTTTTACGAATCCACTTTGATTATAGCTTGCATCCTGATTTGGCAAAGCGATTGCTGAATAAAAACATATTTAAATATTAATGAATACGTTTATTTTTTCTTTTGTGGAAAATTACCTGGAATTACGGAATAAAAACCATTCTCGTTTTTTTAGGGCTGTTTCGTGCGGTTTGCGGTGAACAAATGCCAGCTAAAGACAAAGAGGGTTTTTTTGAATGTCTCGTTTCTTTAGAAGTGACTAATCACAGTGAGGGGTTACTATAGAGCAAATTAAGTTCATGTTTATATTTTTGTATTTTTAAATATCAATAATACTATTTTTGCAGTCGTTCTGACGAGTTACGTTTTTATATAAATACCCATACATATTTCAGTCGGTAAAGGTATTGATTTTTATCAATTTTGCGGAAGATATTGTAAATGTTATTTGGTATGAATTAAGGAAGTATTGATATCAGGCATTCATTGCTTGGTGGTATGAAGGTGTCTTCGAGATATTTTCCTTAATTGGACATGAAATTAGCACTGTTGTTAGCCGGAACGCAGTATTCTTTACGTTATGCTGCCAAAGTTTACAGGCATTTTGAAATCTGAGGCATGGTTTCCGGGTTATATGACTTCACTAATGTTATGCGCTCGAATACTGAATTAATGACTGACGATTTTTCAGACACAACAGGATTGTCAAAATGATTGATAACACCCCCTAAGTAATGGCAGTATGATCGTCCTGCATTGCTGGTTCTGTTTGCGGGAGGAAGGGAGTGCATGTGTTGTGCGTCTCATGTAAGGTGTGCGCGATGTTAAACACAGCAAACACACAAGAACAATTACAGGCTCGGGTGCGCATTGTCTTGGTTGATACCAGCCATGCGGGCAATATTGGCGCAGCGGCCCGGGCGATGAAAAACATGGGGTTGGCTCGATTGTATCTGGTGACTCCCAAACAATTTCCCCATGCAGATGCAACGGCGCGGGCCTCGGGAGCCGATGATGTGCTGGCTCAGGCCACAGTCTGCGCCACACTGGACGAGGCTTTGGTTGGTTGCAGTCTGGTGATGGGAGCCAGCGCGCGGCTGCGCAATTTATCGGTGCCTCTGCTGGCCCCCCGGCAATGTGCCACAAGAGTGTTGAGCGAAATAACGGAAGCAGGCATTGAATGCGCACTTGTTTTTGGTCGTGAGCATTCGGGGCTGACTAATGACGAGTTAGGCCGTTGTCATCATCTGGTCAATATTCCCACCAATCCTGAATACAGTTCATTAAATCTGGCCGCAGCGGTGCAGGTGTTGAGTTATGAACTGCGGGTGGCGACGCTGAGTGAACAAACCGGAGTGGCTGATGACGTGGATGTAGAACCGTTGGCCAGTGCCGAGGATATGGAACGGTTTTATGTGCATCTGCAACAGACGCTGGAAGCTATCGGGTTTCTCGACCCGAAAAATCCGCGTATCATGATGCAGCGCTTGCGGCGTCTGTTTAATCGTGCGCGCCCCAATGAAGTGGAAATGAATATTCTGCGCGGTATTTTAACGATGACGCAAAAGGCCGGACATCAACCTGATCCTGACTAATTGATGAGGTGTTTTTGGGCCGGATTGAAAGTAAAACGGTCGTATTTTCTGTTATGGACAAGCGGATTGCCGCATCAATTCGGTGCATCAAGGGAAAAAATACTTCGTCAACCTCATGGTCGGGCGAATACAAAACCTAAATTTAGCGGGTGGGTTAATCCAGCAGTTTTCTGACTTCACACATTTTAAAACGGCATAAAAATCATAAAGCAGAGGGCTTTCTGTTTTTAATGCATTGATTTCAATGCAACTAAAATTAAAAGTCATGGAAATTACGGGTCTGTTGTTAACGCAGGTCAGCGCATATTATTCGATGATGCTCGGAAAGTCAGTGATGAAAAGCCAGCAAAGCCCTACTAGAAATCATGGATTGATTATTTTGGACTCCAGGAGAATAATTACCGCTGAATAGAGATCGAAGGAATCGTGTCGAACCGGAAAAGGATGCAGCGCAGGGAACCTTGTCCGATTACACCATTAGTTAGTTTGATTTTGCGCTGAATATTTTGTAACAGGATAAAACAAGAACAATGAGAATTAACCACGAAGCAACACGTAACACGTTGCGCAACAATTACACAGTTTGATGTTCAGTCATCTTCGGGAAGACATCCGTTGCGTATTTGACCGCGATCCTGCGGCGCACACCACATTTGAAGTCATCACCACTTATCCTGGCGTGCATGCGCTGATGCTGCATCGTTTTGCACATCGTTTGTGGAAGATGAACCTGCGCTGGCTGGCACGCATGTCATCAGCACTGGGCCGCTGGTTAACGGGCATTGAAATTCACCCCGGTGCTAAAATTGGCCGACGCTTTTTCATCGACCATGGCATGGGTGTGGTTATTGGTGAAACCGCAGAAATCGGTGATGATTGCACGCTGTATCATGGTGTGACACTCGGCGGTACCAGCTGGAAAAAAGGCAAGCGTCACCCCACGCTGGAAAATAATGTGGTGGTGGGGGCCGGGGCCAAGGTTTTGGGGCCGATTGTGCTGCGGGAAGGTGTACGAGTGGGTTCCAATGCGGTGGTGATCAAAGAGGTGCCCCCCGGTGCGACGGTGGTGGGTGTGCCAGGGCAGGTAGTCAAGGCGAAAGTGAAGCAGGCGACCACCAGTGAAGATAAGCGGCGGCATGCCACCGCCAAAAAACTGGGTTTTGATGCTTATGGTGCGACCAGCGATGCGCCGGATCCAGTGGCTCATGCCATTAACAGCCTGCTTGATCATGTGCATGTGATGGACAGTAAAATGACCGCGATGTGCGAATCCATCAAACAGCTGGATGCAGGCTTTAAAGATGTACAGCTGCCAGATCTGGATGATTGTGCTATTGACGGCAGTGACGAACCTGTCCATCTGGATGAAGCGGTAGACATGTCAGCGGACAAAAGGCTGGACGACTAAACTGTACGGACTTCCCCTGATTTTTGTGAGCGGTTATTTTTCGCATTTAGTTCTTGACTAAATTCGTAGGATATAGATAATAACCAATTAAATTGATCAGGAATTTACGCAGGTTTGTTTCCTGGGGGTATTACGGTACCGGCATAAGTTGTGGGTAAGTGTGGTTTGACCCGTAACCACAGTTTCTGTAGGCTTTCGCCGAATCCCCACTTTTTTAGTATGTTTTTTATCCGCAAACAACGGTGGTGGCATTGAGTTTATACATATATTCTATATGTATATTTAGGCATCGCAAGGACAAAGACCACAGAGGTGAAGCTATGAGACTGACAACTAAAGGTCGTTACGCAGTTACGGCCATGCTGGATTTAGCGTTAAACGCAAAAGACCGTCCCATTACATTGGCGGACATTTCCCAGCGGCAGGGTATTTCTCTGTCCTATCTTGAGCAGCTGTTTTCACGCCTGCGCAAACAGGATCTGGTGTCCAGCGCACGAGGGCCGGGTGGCGGGTATCGCCTGAGTCGGAATGCCGGTGAAATCAGTGTGGCGCAGGTGATTGCGGCCGTGGATGAAAAGGTAGCGGTGACCCGCTGTGGTGGCAAGGGTGATTGTCAAAATGGTGAGGCCTGCCTGACACATAAACTCTGGTGTTCGTTGAGTGATCAGATTCAGGGTTTTCTGACGGGCATCTCGTTAGGTGATCTGGTACAGGAAGACCATGTCAAAATGGTTTCCGAGCGCCAGTTGACCGGTGTGCAGGATCAAGCGGGGCAGGATATGGCGGAGAACCCGCTACAGGCAGCGACAGGTATGTAACCTGACTGCATTGGACTCCCGCTATGTCTGTTTATCTTGATTACAACGCAACCACGCCTTTGGACAGGCGGGTACTGGATACCATGATGCCGTTTTTGTGTGAGCAGTTCGGCAATGCGTCCAGTGGCCACCAGTCCGGGCGTGTTGCCCGTGCAGCAATGGACGTTGCGCGGGAGCAAGTGGCGGCACTGGTTAACGCACACCCTTCGCAAGTGATATTTACCAGTGGTGGTACCGAAGCCAATAATCTTGCACTGAAAGGTTGCGCAGCCCGTTTGACACCTGGCCATATTATTTTGAGTGGAGTGGAACACAGCTCGGTGCGCACCCCGGCCAATGTGTTGAAAAAATATGGCTGGACGCTGGATGAAATAAGTGTGGATGCCGATGGTCTATTGGTAATTGAAAAGTTACACACCATTTTTTCCGGCATGTCGGCAGCGCGTTCGAAAATTCTGGCGGTGATGTTGGCGAATAACGAGACCGGCATTGTTTATGAAACTGCGCCCATTGCGGCTCTGGCGCGTGATTTTGGTGCCATATTGCTGGTTGATGCGGTACAGGCCGCAGGCAAAATTCCGGTGGATTTTACCCGTAGCGGCGCGCAGCTGATGAGCCTTTCCGCACATAAGATTTATGGTCCCAAAGGCGTAGGTGCGCTGATTGTCGATAAGGCCGTGGATATGGAACCGATGTTGCAGGGGGGTGGCCAGGAAAAAGCGCGCCGTGCCGGTACCGAAAATGTGGCGGCTATTGTGGGTTTTGGCAAAGCGGCAGAATTGGCGCTAAGTGAATTATCGACACGCTACGCGCAGGTACAAACGTTGCATCATTATCTGGAAACCCGGTTGCGCGCAGAACTGCCACAGGTGTGCATTTTTGGTCAGCAGGCAGAACGTTTGCCAAATACCAGTTTTTTTGCGCTACCAGGGCTCGATGGCGAAACCCTGCTGATGAGTCTCGATCAGGCAGGACTGGCGGTCTCCAGCGGCTCTGCCTGTGCTACGGGTGAGGTAGAGCCCAGCCATGTGTTGCTGGCCATGGGGGTTTCGCCGGAGCATGCGCACGGGGCAATCCGTGTCAGTCTGGGTAAGGAATCACGCCGAGATGAAATTGACAGCTTTATTGATTGTCTTAAACAACAGGTGCGTGTTTTGCAAAGCTTTGCAGCCGTTGCCTGTGCCTGATCCGGCTGTATTTGTCTGAATAAAGTGTTTGACCTCGCTTGAAAAACGTTTGAATTGATTTGAATTGAGAAAATGAAAGGCAGTAATAAATGACAAGCTTGAACCGACGACCGATTTACATGGACTATGCGGCCACCACGCCCATGGACCCCCGTGTCGCAAAAAAAATGATGCAGTTTCTGACGCCGGACGGTGAGTTCGGTAATCCGGCTTCGCGCTCCCATGCTTACGGCTGGACAGCAGAAGCGGCGGTTGATGAGGCGCGCAAACAGGTGGCGGCGTTGGTGAATGCCAATCCCAAAGAAATTATCTGGACCTCGGGTGCCACCGAATCGGATAATCTCGCCATCAAGGGTATCGCGCATTTTTATGGTGGAAAAAACAGTAAAAAAGGCAAACACATCATCACCAGCAAAATCGAGCACAAAGCCGTGCTGGATACCTGTCGCCAACTGGAACGTGAAGGGTATGAAGTCACCTATCTCGACCCGGAGCCTACAGGGCTGATCGATCTGGACAAGCTGGAAGCGGCCATGCGTGACGACACCATTCTGGTTTCCATCATGCATGTCAACAACGAGCTGGGGGTGATTCAGGATATCGCCGCCATTGGCGAACTGACCCGTGCCAGAGGCATTGTTTTTCATGTGGATGCTGCACAAAGTGCCGGTAAGGTGGACATTGACCTGTCGAGCATGAAAGTGGATTTGATGTCTTTTTCGGCACATAAGATTTATGGCCCCAAAGGCATGGGTGCATTGTATGTGCGCCGCAAACCACGTATTCGTCTGGAAGCGCAGACGCACGGCGGCGGTCATGAGCGCGGCATGCGTTCCGGCACACTGGCTACACACCAGATTGTCGGCATGGGTGAAGCCTTCCGCATCGCCAAAGAAGACATGGCCAAAGATCAAATACATACGGCCGCTTTACGTGACCGTTTATACGATGGCGTAAAGGATCTCGAAGAGGTGTACGTCAACGGAGATATGGCCCGGAGCGTACCGAATATCTTCAATATCAGTTTCAATTATGTTGAAGGCGAATCCCTGATTATGTCCCTGAAAGATCTGGCAGTATCGTCCGGCTCAGCCTGTACCTCGGCAAGCCTGGAACCTTCTTATGTATTACGTGCCCTGGGACGTAACGATGAACTGGCACACAGCTCCATTCGTTTCAGCATAGGTCGGTTTACCACGGAAGAGGATATTGACAATGCAATTACCCATGTGCGTGCAGCCATTGAAAAACTGCGTGCATTGTCACCATTATGGGACATGTACAAAGAAGGTATTGATTTGTCCCAGGTGAAATGGGCAGCACATTAGATTGAAAAAAACAGATTGAAAAAATGCAGAGAACAGACGTCTAACATACGGTGATAAAACTGTGAGGCAGGTGAAACATGGCATATAGCGATAAAGTTTTAGATCATTATGAAAATCCGCGTAATGTGGGCACTCTGGAAAAAGATGATCCTTCCGTGGGCACGGGCATGGTGGGCGCACCGGCGTGTGGTGATGTGATGCGTTTGCAGATCAAGGTCAGCGACGATGGCATCATCGAAGAAGCGCGTTTTAAAACCTATGGCTGCGGTTCTGCCATTGCGTCCAGTTCCCTGCTGACGGAGTGGGTGAAAGGTAAAAGCCTGGAAGAAGCGGGACAGATTAAAAATACCGATCTTGCCGAAGAACTGGCTCTGCCACCGGTAAAAATTCATTGCTCGGTATTGGCAGAAGATGCCATCAAGGCTGCCATCGAAGATTTTCGGGGTAAGTCAGGTAATGAAAAAGCCAATGACGCAAATAACGCTGACGGCTCTGGCAAAGCTGCATAACGCAATATAGTAACCAACGTGTAGAAATAACAATGTCGATAACATTAACGCAATCAGCCGCAGACCGTATTCACGGCTTTCTTGAAAATCGTGGCAAGGGTGTCGGTCTGCGCCTGGGTGTAAAAACCAGCGGCTGCTCAGGCATGGCTTACGTGATCGAATTTGCCGATGAAATTGGCAGCGATGACGAGGTATTTGAAGAGAAGGGCGTGCGCGTTCTGGTGGATGCCAAAAGCCTGATTTATCTTGATGGTACCGAGCTTGATTATGGTAAAGAAGGTTTGAATGAAGGGTTTACGTTTAATAACCCCAACGTAAAAGATAACTGTGGTTGCGGCGAAAGCTTCACGGTTTAACGGTTCGGGTTTCTTGTATGCACGCGGCGGATCTTTCCAGCAATTTTTTTGCACTGTTTGACTTGCCGGTTTCTTTTGATATTGAGCTGGATGCGCTGTCTGCACGCTATCGTGACGCGCAGCGTGCTGCGCATCCTGACAAATTTGCCAATGCCCCGGAGGGTGAGCGTCGCTTGTCAGTACAAATGGCTGCGCGCATAAACGAAGCTTATCGAGTATTGAAAGACCCTCTGTCGCGGGGGCGTTATTTGCTTGAACTGCACGGTGTTGCCCTTGATGATTCCGATACCGCCTTCGATGGTGCTTTTCTTATGGAACAAATGGAATTACGCGAACGCCTGGCGGATGTGAAAAACAGTGCCGATCCTGTTTCACAATTGCGAATCATCGCCGATGATATTGCTGCACATGACAAATCGTTAATTACGCAAATGGCCGATTTGTTGAATGAAGCCAGTGCAGAGTCTTTACAGCAGGCACGGAATGTGAGCCGTAAATTACAGTTTTTCCGGCGCTTGAATGAAGAGGTTGAAGCCCTGGAAGATGAGCTGGGTGATTATTAAAGACGCTGTGCAATCCGTCCCCATGCATGACAACACAATTCTTAAAACAATGAACAACACACCTCAAGATATTTTATATGGCACTTCTGCAAATCAGTGAACCCGGCCAGACGGCTGCACCACATCAACACAAACTGGCGGCAGGCATTGACCTGGGCACCACCAATTCCCTGGTGGCCACGGTGCGCAGTGGTAAGGCTGAAATCCTGCCGGATGTAGAGGGTATGCATTTGTTGCCGTCGGTGGTGCGTTATTGTGAAACCGGTGCGCCACAAGTGGGTGCCATCGCCAAACAATCCGCCATCAGCGATCCACGCAATACCATCAGCTCGGTGAAGCGCTACGTAGGACGCGGACTGGCGGATATCTGCAAGGGCTGCTCCCGCAGCGAGTATGAGTTTGTTGACAGTGATTCTTCTGTACCACGCATTCGTACTGTGGCGGGAGACATCAGCCCTGTTGAAGTGTCAGCAGAAATCCTTAAAAACCTGAAACTGCGCGCGGAAGAGACACTGGGCGGTGAGTTAACCGGTGTTGTGATTACCGTGCCCGCCTATTTTGATGATGCGCAGCGGCAGTCCACCAAGGATGCCGCCCAGCTTGCGGGCTTGCAGGTATTGCGTCTGCTCAATGAACCCACCGCAGCAGCCGTCGCCTACGGTTTGGACAAGGGCTCGGAAGGTGTGCATGTGATTTATGATCTGGGTGGCGGCACCTTTGATATTTCCATCCTGCGACTTAACCGGGGTGTCTTTGAAGTGATGTCCACAGCGGGCAACACGGCGCTGGGGGGGGATGATCTTGACCGTATTATTGCGCAATGGTTGATACAACAGGCCGGACTTGATCCATCTGCGCTTTCCGCCGGACAGATGCGTGCCACACTGCTGGAAGCCTGTCGGGCAAAAGAGGCATTGTCCGATGCGGAAGTGGTGGGCGTGTCTTTGTCTGTTACAGATGGCTCTGTTGCGGATGATGCCGTATGGCAGGGCGAACTGACACGTACACAGTTGTATGAACTGATTGATCCGCTCATCCAAAAAACCTTGTCTTCCTGTCGTCGCGCTTTGCGTGATGCCGGTATTGATGTGGATGAAATCGAAGATGTGGTGATGGTGGGAGGCTCAACACGTTCACCACGGGTGCGTGAATTGGTGGGTGAGTTTTTCCACTGCGAACCCATGGTAGACATCGATCCTGACAAAGTGGTTGCAGCAGGGGCTGCGATTCAGGCTGATATTTTAGTGGGCAACAAGCCCGATGATGAAATGTTATTGCTTGATGTGATTCCACTCTCGCTGGGTATCGAAATCATGGGCGGTCTGGTTGAAAAAATTATCTCCCGCAATACCACCATTCCTTCGGCTAAAGCCCAGGATTTCACCACCTTCAAGGATGGGCAAACCGCACTGGCAGTGCATGTTGTGCAGGGGGAGCGTGAACTGGTGAGTGATTGCCGTTCTCTGGCCCGTTTTGAATTACGTGGTATTCCGCCGATGGTGGCAGGCAATGCGCGTATTCGCGTAACGTTCCAGGTGGATGCGGATGGCCTGCTTTCGGTGACGGCGCGGGAACAGATTTCCGGTGTGGAAAGCACAGTACAGGTCAAACCGTCTTTTGGTTTGACGGATGGTGAAATTGAAACCATGCTGCGTGAATCCATGAGTCATGCTCAGGAGGATATTGCAGCACGTATGTTGCGCGAACAACAGGTGGAAGCGGATCGTATTATTGAGTCCGTGGAATCTGCGATTGTTGCGGATGCTCAATTGTTGAGCGCTGAAGAGCGCAGCCAGATTGATGTTGCGCTGAGTGAATTGCGGAAAATGCGTGATGGCGATGACCCGCGAAAAATTAAACAGGCTATTGAAGCCTTGAACACAGCCAGTACCGATTTTGCTGCGCGGCGTATGGATGCCAGTATCCAGTCAGCGATGACAGGACATAAAGTTGATGAATTCTAGTTTTTTGCTGAAGAGAAAATAATGCCACAGATCATTTTTTTACCGCACGAAGAAATCTGCCCCGAAGGGGCCGTTATTGAAGCTGAAACAGGTGTGACCATTTGTGATGCCGCATTGGCCAATGGTATTGAGATTGAGCATGCCTGCGAAAAATCCTGTGCCTGCACGACCTGTCATGTCGTTATTCGAGAGGGCTTTGATGCACTGCAAGAGTCCACCGAAGAAGAAGACGACTTGCTGGACAAAGCCTGGGGATTGGAGCCGGACTCACGCTTAAGCTGTCAGGCAAAAGTAGGCACGGTGGATCTGGTGGTGGAAATCCCCAAATACACCATTAATATGGTGTCTGAAAATCACTGAAACAGGAAAGTAACATGAGTCTGAAATGGACAGATACCCTGGAGATTGCCATTGCGCTGGATGAAGGACGTCCCGACGTCGATCCGTTACATGTCAACTTTGTGGAATTACGCAACTGGATAATGGCGTTGCCCGGGTTTGATGATGCCCCGGAACATTGTGGGGAGCGTATTCTCGAAGCGGTGCAAATGGCCTGGATTGAAGAAAGGGAAGATTGAGTTCGAATGCTGAGACTCTAGGGGGATGGGCATAATTGCTAAACGTGAATTAAGTGCTGAAACATCCGTACCCTAAAAAACAATGAGTATTTAACACAGAGATCACAGAGACGCAGAGGCTGCAGAGAAAAACACTAAACACTCGTGACCTCTGCGTTTATCCTAAATTAATCAGTTAAACCGTAGCGAGAGCGACTAAGGTGCGGAAGATAAAGCGTTTTTCAGGTTATTTTGGACGAAAGCGTATCACCCATACGGTGAGTTCAACATGTTCTGAAA
>JAKISS010000057.1 GCA_021648485.1 Gammaproteobacteria bacterium | reverse complement strand
CCCCAGCCGGGCACTGCACGAGTGGCGATGACGTGTTGCCCTGGCAGGTCAATGAATTCCCGCCAGTCGAGGGTGTAGGTCTGGCCGCTGAAGTCGCTATTCAGAATATCGTTGTCTTCGGCAATCACACGGAATTGTCGCCCGTAGGCGGGGCTGATGGATCGTGCATAGGTGCGTGCGGAATTGTAACTGACGGCGAGCCCTGCAATGCGATCATCAAGACTGTTGATACCACCAACGTTAGAAAGAATTTTTTTATCGGATTCTGATTCACTGACCACGCCAGCATGTAACAACCATTGTTGTTCATAATGAAAAAAGGGCCAGATGGCTTCTGCGGAAACAATATCGGAGTTGCGGTAGCGTTCTACTTTGCCGGTATTGTCTATAAATGCCAGTACCTGTCGATTGAGGCTGAGTTTTAACGTGGGATTCCAGCGGTCATAAATATAATTGAACTGGCCTAGCAGCCATTGGTTGTCGGTATCGTATCCCAGCAAGGCACCATAAGCATGTCGTCGTAACGGGTCTGCACCGGCAGTGGTAAAGCCGATTTCGCTGCGCACATCATCAAACTGGAAGTAGGGAAACCATGCAGTGGGTATGATGCGGGGGAATGCATTATAAGGCTCGATGCGTGCGTTCTGGACGGGCGTATAGTGAGGTGATGGGCGAGTGTCGGCTGTATTATTGATAGCGGTGCTTGTCTTTGTCGGCAGAGTGATGGGAGTGGTTTCTCTGAGTTGGAATAAATCGTAGCCAGTCGCCCCCAGGTTAATATAAACGAGTTGTTCACCGTTGGCTGTGTGATGCAGGGCGGGTGTGGTTGCTTCGCCGATGACGTTGGTGAGTTTTTCCAATTTTCCGCTGGCTAATGTTAATTGGTAAATGTTAAACACGCCGTCGTAGTCGGCACTGAATACAATGGATTGACCATTGTGGTTGAAGCGCGGACTGTTTTCGATATGGGTGTCGTGGGTTAACAAGGTCCACTGACGTGTTTGAAGGTTGAAGTGTTCAAGGTTCCACAGAGTGTCGGGTCGCCATACGGCCATCACCAGATGCTTACCATCGGGCGATGCGTTAACAGAGCTGATAATGGTGTTGTCTTCACCTTGCCAAAGCGTATCGGTTTTATTGCCCTGTTTGTCCAGCAGGTGTAAGGCGTGTTGACCGAGCTGATTGTGTATGGCGATAATATTTTTTCCATCAGGGCTCCAGGTGGCCTGAAGGTAACGTTTTCCGTACGTTAGCCGGGTTTTGTTTCCGCTGTCCGGGTCAAGGTGATACAGGTCAGAAAAAAGGTTGGTGGTATTGATCGCATTGATCTCTGCGACGATGATTCCTGCGGTGGGATGCAGATCAAAACGGTTGCCACGGACATCGGCAATGACATCCGGTTTTGTGGTTCCTTGCCGGATCACCATCAGGCGGGGTTCAGTTTGCAGATCATCTTCCAGGTAATAAATGTCTCCGTTACCGGATACTTGTGGTGAACGGGTGAAATAACCGGTGTGGGTGATTTGTGTGCCTGTTATTTCTCCGGCTTGTTGAATGTTTTTTATTTCACTGGAAAAAGTGTCTTGCAGGTATTCATTGAATTCATTCCACAAGACGGTCATGTTTTTGCCCAGCACGCGCCGACTGTTGTTGTTGATGGAAAAGGGCAGCAGGTTGTTGCTGTATTGTGTCACCAGTTCAGTGACTTTTTCAGCGCCATAACGTTCTGCGATAAACTGATAAAAATACACGCCATAGAGGTAACGCACGGTGTTCAGTGGCCAGCTGTCCAGTGGTTGGTTGATCTGACGAACGGGTTTGATACCGTTGATGACTTCCTGTCGCATCAGGCCACGAAACATTGTGCTTTGGCCACGACCGATGCCGCGTGCCTTGTCTGTTTCTTCGTAAGTGGCGAGGCCTTCAATGAGCCAGGGCGGTTGCAATATGTTGGGAAACAGAAACAGATTGCGCCCGAACAGTTTACGCAACGTGGAAGGAAAACCGCTGACTTTATCCAGTTGCAGGATGTGGGTGTATTCATGAATGATAAGCAGCTCCAGCCAGTTATCGTGATCCGAAACCGCGCTGCTGCCAGTGGGGGGCGTTACCAGCAGACGCATTTCATTGCGGGGTATTGGTGTGGCTGAGCCATTGGTAAAATCAAAACGATCACTCAGTATGATTTGTGTGCGCGCACGGGGCGTCCAGTTAAATTTCCGGGTGAGCTTGGTATGCACGGATTCGGCAATGCTGCCCACTTTTCGAGCCAGCGGTTTTTCTCCATCGTGAAAATGGATTTCAAAATGTTCGGTATAAAGTGTTTGCCAGTTCAGGGAGGGGTCTTGTGAAAGAGCGGCCAAGCCAATTTTGGAAGATGTGCCTGCCACAATGAAAAACAGGTGGATAATGAATTTTTTAATTGTCGTTTTTGTCATGTTTTATTCATGCTGTGTTGGATTATCCAGGATTTGGAGCAGATAGTTTACCAGCCTGTTTCTTGTTTCAGGCTGGTTTAGTGCTGCAATGTGTCTACCTTCGGGCATTAGCCATAATTCTTTTGGCGGTGTTGCGTGGGCAAAAAGTTGTGTTGCGTGATGTGCCGGTATAACGGTGTCGTTTTTGCTGTGGATAATAAGTACGGGGGTGGTGTTGTATTGGCTGATAGCTTCCGCAGGGGAATATTTACCCGTGACCAACCAGGACAAGGGATATTGCAGTGGCCATGTGAGCCAGAAACTGCCCAGTTTTTCACGGACAATTTGTTGATAATCGCTGAAGACACTATCCAGAATTAGCGCACGGATTATTTTTGACTGGCCGGTGTTGGCAAAAACATAAGTGCCCATGGCTCCGCCGAGGCTTTGACCGAGTACGACAATGCGGTTTGGGTCAATGTCCGGTTTGTTTTTCAGCCACTGCAATGCAGCTTCGATATCCTGAAACGCACCGGGTAAATCAACATTTCCCGCAGATTGTCCGTAACCACGGTAATCAAACAAAAACACATTAAAACCACGCGGCGGCAGCCAATGCACGCTGCCAATATGGGTGCTGATGTTTTCAGCATTACCATGTAATTGCAGTATGGTGCCATGTGCTTTTCCTTCCGCAGGTAAAAACCAGCCATGCAGGTTTGTGCCATCCTGGCTGGTAAAATGAATGTCCTGATAGTTGAGGTTGATGTCGCCCGGTGTGCGCACCAATGGTTTCATGGGTTGGAAAAAAAGCCCTGTGCAACCATTCAGGCTGATGCTGAGGAAAATAATAAAAAGTAACGGGAGGCGTGTGCCGGTCATAAATACCAGCGCCACGAGAGTGTCCAGTTTTCCAGCCTGCGGCCAAAAGCGCGTTGTTGTGACCATTCCAGGTTAAGGGCGTGTTGTGGTGCAAAAACAAAACGCTGGGCAATTTTAAATGTGTTGTAGGTGTGGGGTTTTCCTGTGCGGAAATTCATGTGTTGCGCGTGTAGTTGCCATTTCCACTGTGGGGTGGCTTGTATGATGACACCTGCTTCTGCGCCAATACCTGCGGTGTAATTATTTTTGAGTTGTGAATGGACATCCATTCCGGCGTTTAAAAGGCCGAATGCCAGAATGTTACGGGTCGGTCGTATTGCCAAACCACCACCACCATCGGCACGAAATGCAAGTCTTGAGGGTGCTTGCGTATCGGGCAATATGCGGCGCTGCCATGCTGTGCGTATGCGCCAGGAAACGGGTTGAAAAAAACGGGAGCGTGGTGATAGCGAAATAATATTAACCAGCGTGAATTCATCAAGTTCCAGTTTTGGCTCGTCCACGCGGTATCGTAGCGCGATATTTAAAAAGTCGATTTGCGCGCCGGGTACGTATCCGTCATCGTTGTCCAGCAGGTCGTGATAGGCGGGGCGTAAGCGTAGCTGTAAAAAACGGTCATTGTTTTCATTGATTATGCCGAGTTGTAGCATGCCTGTGGCGTGACCTTGTTCGGGAGATACAAGGGGCGTAGGGACCGGGGTCGGTGGATGTGCGGAGGTGATTGCGCTGCGTGCGCGTAATAACTCCCGTGAAAGGCGAGACGATGTTGTTTTTTCTCGGCGCTGGGCAAGAAATTCATACCGCACAAAATCGTGTGCCAGCAGTAAAATATCAGCTTTTTCCTGTTCGGAGTCTTGGTCTGTGCCTTTTTCGGCCAGAAATTTTGCCAGGTTTTTTTGCTGATTGGCCAGCGCCAGTGCATCAAGCCGGGCAGCGTCCGAGATCGAATCAGACAGGTGCGTCAGTTTGGTGCCGGCAGCGGGCCGATATACGGTTTTTTTGATGAGGCCGGGCTTCTCGGCGACTAGCCTCAGGGTATCCGAAGGGATCACCCAGCCGCCAAGTTGATGGCTGAGGTTAAGACTGGGTCGGGCAACATCGAGCAGAACAAGTATCAGGTATGAGCAGTTTTCATCGAAAAAATAATAATCGAATTTTATGGCGCGAAGCTCCCACACATGCGCCAGCAGGCGGCGGATTTCAGTATCAGAAAATTCGAGTTGATATTCCCAGATGTCCCGGCTTTCAAAGTCTGAATATTCTTTGACTTTCTTATAATAGGGGCCAATGCCAATGGTACCGTAATAACCGCCAAAAATACCTTTGACGGCGAAGGCAATGCCATTGTCATTGTTTGTCTGGGCTCCATAGTTAATGGCATACGAAAGTAGCCGCGTGTTTTCATTTTGTCCAGGGGTGTCCACTCTCAGCAGAGTATGTCCAAACATGGATGAAGGATTATTCAAATAGGCGGACGGAAAAATCAGGGTGAGGCTGCCGGGGTTAATGCCTGCATACCATTTATCGAATTCCTCACAGGTTTGCGGGGGCAGTTTTTCGGGGTCAAAATGTAGCTGGCTATTCAGCCATTCGTAACGGGCAACAAAGGCACATTGAGCCGTTTCCGGTTTTTCCCCCCAATGTTCTGTCGAGAAAAACTGCGTCAGTGTGGCGGTAAGTTCTGCCTGTGAATCATATTTTCCATTGGCAGCAGTGAAAAAAGTGGGGTCATCGGCGTCACTTTCCAGCTGGCCGAACAGGCTTTTTCTATAATGCAGAAGGTAGTGCCATTGCGGTGTTTCAGCCAGGCGTAATTTTTGCGCTTGTGCAATAAGCTGGTTGAGGTATGGGGTGTTTGAAACGGAGGGTGATGCGAATAATGCAGGGCTGACAATCAGCATTACAGTGAATGCGCAGATATAAAACAGCGTATGCCAGCGATGGGAGGATGTAGTCCAACAGGGTGGCCACATAAAAAAATGTGCCGACTTTGCATGATTGAAACTGAATGGATGAAACATATGCATATATCCGTAGCGATTGAGATTTCAGTTTTATTGCACGCCCTTTTCATTCCATGGCTGCGCTGAAATTCCTCGCAATAGTCAGGCTATTACTCGTCATTTCGCTTTGCTATGAATACGATGCACACGAAAAGCCTGAATCCTAGACACCGCAGGCACATACAAAAAAATGCCCCCGCCGAGCTGGCCGGGGGCATTTTTTCATTCCTGGAGGTCAGGAACGAATATCGTTAACCGCGAGCGTATTGCGCCAGCGTTTTTTGCTCTGCCATAACCAGATACAGGTTTTCCAGCATTTTCCCGGCAGTGATGTTATCTGCGGAAAAGATTTTTCCGTAGTTTGCACGAGCAGCTGTAAAGAACACAGACTTGTCCGCAGCATTGATGCCCATCAGGCTGGCCAATGATTCGAGAGATTCACCTTGTCCCACAGACATGTCACGGGACAGGGCATCCAGGTTATTGCCAGCAAACATGTTGACGGCAGCGGAGGCTGTTACAACGCCACCTTCTTCACAGCCCAGAGTGCCAGAGGTAATGCCGAAGGTTTGGTTGCCTGAGGTGCCGTTAGTTGTGACGGCGAGTATCTGTGGAACAGTGCCACTTTGTCCGTCAAACAGTGTTGAGCCCAGACCACAGCCGACGTTATTGGGGGCAGCTATGGCTGTCGATATACCAGCAGCCATGGGGGTGATCAATAAAGCAGCAATTAATGTTTTTTTCATCGTGTACTCCCTAGTCAGGTTTGAAATGTGATGCTTGATTAATAGTCAGCCTTAGTATGCGGAATATGATATTTTTGTCAAACGGTGTGCTTTGTAACTAAATAAAGCGGGTATTGTCAATATTTTTTCGCTGCGAGAGGGTTATTTTAAGCCTGAATCCTATGAGCGAGATTTCCGCATAAACGTACGATACAGCAAGGGTATAACAAACAGTGTCAACACGGTGGAGAAGGCCAGCCCCCATACAATGGCCGAGGCTACCGGCCCCCAGATCAGGGACTCGCCTGCCAGCCCGACAGCCAGTGAAAACAACCCGGCGATGGTGGTCAGTGAGGTAATAATGACAGGCACCACGCGCCGACGAGCCGCATAAACCGTTGCGTGTAATACGCTCATGCCAGCATTCAGTCGCTGGTTGGCGGCGTGGATCATCACGATGGCGGCATTTACAGCAATGCCCACCAGCGCTATCACGCCGTACATCGTGAACATGCTCAACGGGTTGCCCGTCGTCAGCAGACCAAAGACAACGCCAGTGAAGGCTAACGGTACAGTGGCGAGAATCATCAATGGCTGCCAGTAGCTTTTGAACTGGGTGCCGATGATCAGATAGATCAGCCCAAGACCAAACAGGAATAACACCAGCATGGAATCCAGGCTCTCCTGGATATCAGCCAGTTCACCGGAATAATCCAAATCGACATTGGGGTGTTGCAGACGGATTTTTTCCCAGCCCTCCATCACCAGGTTGTTGGCTTGAAGGGTATTTATTTTTTGTTTGTCGATATCGGCTTCCACGGTGATGGCGCGGCGGAAGTTATAGTGACGGATGTTGCTGCGGCTGAGTCCGGTTTCTGCGACGACCAGCTGGCCCAGCGGTATTTCACCACCCTGTGGCAGCGTGAGTGGTATTTCCAGTAATTGATCAATGCTGTGCAGGGAGGTCTGTTTTGCCTGTACACGCACTTCCACACGTTCTGATTCGTATTGCATGGAAGCGACTACATCACCTTCAAATAACAGGCGTACGGCATTGCTGACATCCACTGGGTTGAGTCCGCTACGGCGTACCGCATCGCTGTCCAGTTGCAGTTTGAGTTCGTGTTTGCCCGGGCTGTCGTTGTCGGTGATGTCCGTTACTTCCGGAATATCCATGAGGATGTTCCGCAAGGCATCTGTCGCCGTGCGTAATTCATCAAAATTATCACCACGGACTTTGACACTGATGGCCTTGGTTACGGGTGGTCCTTTGCTGAGTTTGAAAAAAGTGATCAGGCGCGGGTCTGCTGTGGCCATTATATCGGCACGCATGGACTCAATGATATCTTCGACATTACGCATATCATCCGTTTTTGGATTCAGGCTGACAAAGACCTGACCATAGTTATCACCAAAAAACGGCGCGACTTCAGTAAACATTTGTCCGGCGGTGGCACTGACAGCACGGGTTTCATCGTCATTCAGGTGGGCGCGCGCCTTGTTGGCGATGGCATCCACAGTATCAAGTGTGCCTTGCAGAGTGCTGCCGGGCGGCATTTCCACGTTGATATAAAACGTGCGCATAGGATCGAAAGCAAAAAACTCAACCCGCACCATGCCACTGCCAATGGCGCTTATGGCCGCCAGAAACAATGCCAGCACGATGGCCAGCGAACGTTTGGGTTTGCGCAATACCCGCACCAACAGCCTGCCGTATCGGAGACGCAGCTTGTGAAGGAAGTGTGTACGCCAGCGTTGCAGCTTACCCGGTGACGACATATCAAGGCCGGTCATGGAAATATGTACCGGCAATATCCAGTAAGCCTGAAGCAGACTGACGAGCAGTGCCACAGATACCACAAGGGGAACGGTGAACATAAATTTTCCGACGATGCCCGGCATTAACATTAACGGTAAAAAAGCCGCCAGTGTGGTGGCGACTGAAGCGGTTACCGGAGTAAAGACTTCTTTCAAGGCATCAATTGCAGCCTGCATACTTTGTGCGCCGCGTTGAATGCGGTAATAAATGGCCTCCACCACCACCACGGCATCATCCACCAGCATACCCAGCACAATGACCACGCCGAGCAGAATATTCTGATTCAGCGTTTGCCCTGCGATACTGAGAAACCAAAAGGTACCGGCCAATGTGAAAGGAATACCGATGCCGATAAAAAAAGCGATATGCGCACCCAGAAATATCCAGGTAATCAATGCGACCAGCAGCAAGCCTAGCAGAGCATTACCCTGCATAATACTGATGGCCTCACGGGTGCTTTCGGTCTGGTCGTTCAGTAAGGTGAGTTTCAGACCTGTTTCGGTCAGCACGGCATTTTTTTGTTCAAGGTATTGGTTGATCTGTGTCATCAGATCAAGAATGTTCGTTGTGGCCTGCTTGGTAACCGCAAAGGTGACACCGGGCCGGTTGTTGAAACGTGATAATTTGTTAAATTCATCATGGCTCCAACTGACTTCTGCTACATCGCCGATAATAATGTTTTGCTCGGTACCGGTAATGGGCAAATTCGCCAGATAACCCGGGTCAGCATCCGTGCCGATGACGCGTACTATCCATGACTGTTGGCCGATACGCATATCACCCGCGACCACATCACGAAAATAACTGCGCACTGTGTTGACCAATTGTGCCGAAGAAATGCCTTTTTCATGCAGGAGAAACGGGTCAAAGGCAACATTTAATTCGGGATCGGTCAATCCGGCCTCGATGACGGTGTTAACGCCGGTAATGCGCTCCAGGTCTTTGCGTACATTGAACGCGGTTTTGCGTAACAACTCATCGTTAGCTTCGCCAGTAAGAATAAGCGTAGCGGTGGGGAAATTATTGGATGTGGTGATTTCCACTATCACCGGATCTACGGCTTCATCCGGCAATTCGGCATTGGCCTTGTTTTGAATCTCACGGCGTAAATCATTAATACGCTTATCGAACAGACGCTCGCTAATATCCTCAAAGCGCACCAGAATATCGGCAATACCTTCACGGCTGGTACTGGAAACAAACTTGATATCCTGTACTTTGCGAACAGCATCTTCCAGAGGGTCAGTGATCAGTTTTTCCACGTCTTCCGTTGAAGCACCGGGCAACACAGTGATAATACTGATCCAGTTGAAATTCACCTCCGGGTCTTGTGCGCGAGGTAGCTGGAGATAGCTGAGTGTACCAATCAATAACACCACCACAAAAGTGGTGTTGGCTAACACATGATTGCCCAGAAAGGATTTAATCCACATTATTTTTTTGCCTGTTTATTTTCCACTTTGCCGAGTTTCTGTTATTCGCAGGAACTCTTTACTGAATTTGGAAAGTCAATAAAAATGCTGGAGATGATAGCTTGTGTGTTCGAGTAAAACTACAGAATTGCGTGTAAAATAACCAACGTGATTTCTGACATCATCAAAAACAGGCATTATTTTGTTGATGAGAGGGTTTGCTTGCCTCATTGCTCCCGTGTGGAATATTTTCGGCCAGGAGCCGGAAAAGCTGACAGGGTCAGCCATTGATCATCCGGTGAGTGTTCCATCCCGGTATTTCGCCAGTGAAGCGAATCGTTCACTTGCTTGCAGAAAAATGGGTGTCGTTACCAGTTATAACCGCTTGATTCAGGAGGTGTTGGCCGGAACGAACAAAATAGTAAGTCAATCCGAGCAAAATCGCCGCGCCGGTCCACATACCCAGATCAATCCAGGTGGGTGTGTTTCCGCCACGGGCAGCATAATGATTTCACGTACCACGACGACCAAGTGCGACTTCGATAAATATAGCCACATCAATAGCACTTCCCCGCAAGTGATTAAGTTCCGTATTGATGAGTTCAACCATCGTCCAAAGCAGCAACAGAATGCCGAGGGCATGCAGAAACCCTTTTATCAGCGAATGGCTTTGAATAGCCAGATAGATATCGTAAAAGAAGAGTGCAGCAAGTAAGGCCGTGGCACTGACGAGTGCCAGACTGATCACGATATGCGTCAGGTGATTTGTCCAGATCAATAATTTTGTTGTGTGATCAGTGATTTTTTTCATGAGTGGAAAGTTGGCGGGTGCATAGGTACATAGAGTGTGGCCCGCAAGATGAGTTCCTTATTTTTTGTGTCGCAGCTGGTCAAACTCTTCACCCACCTTGCTTTTCAGGGTTTCCTGTTCTCTCTTTAGTAATGCCAGTTCACGCTGAATGAAACCCCGTTTGGTGATACCACGATAAACCAGTTCCACCAATACACTGCCACCCAATACGATACAAGTACCATAAAAACTGTTGCGGTCAGTGTGCCATTGATAATTCAGGAGTAGTAAAAATACCGCCGCAACCACCAGAAAACCCGTCGCAATAATCAGAGGATTACCGCCGTACTGGTCTTTTAATTTCCAGTGAGAAAAAAGAACAAAAAGATAAATGACCATGAACACACCACTGGTGATCGAGGCGATACCATTCAGGTTAAATGTGAGCGCAAAAACAATACCCAGGGCAGCGGTTAAATAAAGTCCCTCACTGGAACCAAACCACAGCTTGCGGTTGAACTCCTGCGGCAGCTCGCCATCCCGTGCCAATGCATAGGCCACGTTGGCACCACCAAATAACGTCGCGTTAAGCGCCGAAGCGATAGAGAATAACGCACCCAGTGAAATCAGTAAAAATCCGGTTTGCCCAAGAAAGGGCTCCGCGGCAACAGCCAGTGCATTATCCTGCGCCTTTATCAGGTCAGGTAACGTCAAGTTTCCTACTGCCACCAGTGACACCAGGATATAAACAGTGCTAACGATAAATATACTTAGATAAATAGCACGGGGAACATTTTTTTCCGGGTTCTCCATATGCTCAGAAGCATTGGTGACCAGTCCAAAACCCATGTAGGAAAGGAAAAAAATAGCAATCGCATTGACACTTCCGGTTACCGCTGAAGGTGTAAATGAAGGCGTCACAAGAGAGGCTTTGATGCTCCATATACCCAGCACAACAAACAGGGCCAGAATAGAAAGTTTGATGACGACGATAATCAACTCGGCCTTGCCCACCGCCGCAGAACCGAACATTCCCAGCATCAGGAAGACAAGCACCACACTCGTTTCCGTGATGTCATTGCTCAGTGTCGATGGCTGGATATGGAGCAATGGCAACAAATAACTGGCAAAGCCCTTGGCAAACAGGGCGATAGAAACAACGTAGGTCAGCCAGAACAGGAAACTCAGGGCTCCGGTCAGCAAGCTGTCACCCATACCCTTGAGAATAAATTCGATGGGCCCGGCATCAGAGATGATACGGCTGCCAAGCCTGGCATAGGAATAGGCAACCAGCAGGGCTACAGCGCCTGAAAGTACAAAGACCAGTGGCAGGTTTGGCCCGGCCAGGCGTGCGCCCAACCCAAAAATAGAGAAGATGCTGGCACCCACCATGGTACCTACTGCCAGTGCGATCACCTGCCACAAACCCATCTTTTTATTTTTTTCAGGGCTTGCCATCACAGCGGTATTTTTATTGGCAGACATTTTTATCTCTTTGTCGAGTGTATCTTTATGTGGAAGCTCGGGATGTCACCGGGTTATGTTTTGCTATTGTCCAGAACATAGGCTAATGCTGTGCGTAAGGAATTAATGAGCTTGTCAAAGTCTTTTGTTGCTACAGGTTTGTGCTGGCGGATGTGTGACAATAACGTAACCTGCTCTTTGATGGCGGCTTGTATGGGGATATCCAGATCATCACAGATCAGAAAATGGCGCGCCTTTCCGAGCTGATCCAGAGGGTCGGCATTTTGATTGTCCTGCAATATTTCTTCGGCACGTCCGATGGCGTCGTCAGCGGCATTTCTGGCAGCATCGTATGGCAAGGTAAGCAGGGCACTGTGCAACAATGGAAACCACGTCAGCAGTTGCGTATTATTTTCTTTTGCGCGAGACAAAATAACGCTGTTTATCAGTAGTGCGGTGCGAGCACCGGCACCACGACTGGTTGCCTGTTTCAGCGTAATGCCTGAGGCATTCAGCATGGCCAGCATTTCGATCTGGTCGCTTCTGGTTTGCGCGGCGCGTGATTGCATGACGAAGTCCAGGCTGGAAGACAGATCCTCGGCAATGATCAGCAGAATATTCGTGTCTGGACAGTAGCTGCCAGGAAGCGACGGGGTTGTTGTTGTTGTTGTTGTTGCGGTTGCTATTGTGGAAATGCCTGTCATCAGGATGAACAGGGCACAAAAATAGAAATCCTTGGTTCGGAGTGAATGCGACATGATGTGTTTCCTGTAGAGTATTAATGGTTGGTTCATTGCCCCTTTTGGACATTGATGCGATAACATAAGCCCGCATATCACAGGGGTTTCCTGCCAGACATTTGCCACCATTGACCTTGCCTGTATAACCAGTCTTGCTATCTTTACCAGTATATTCGGGTAGCGAAGTCGAATGACTGATGATTTTGTAGTAAGTCGCTGGTTGGGTGATTAATCGGACTATCAATCGTTTTCGGAAACCAGGCGCAGCCAGCGCAGTGACGAGCAAATAACGGTATATTTTCGGATCTGATTTTATTCTTTTATATGCTTAGCCGTCTGCCACCCAGGTTACACATTGTCCTGTACGAGACTATGTTTTTATTGCAGTCACCTTTATTGGTTAGGTGCCAGGGGTAATGGCCGCTCTGTGTTAGGGCATCGGCCTATTGAATTTGTTGTTCAGCGCTCAGTGTTACGGGTGCAACTGTTATCCGAAGCGACTGGCTTTGGCCAGTGGAGTATTCATTCAGGTTTATCGCTTTTCCGCAGCAATAATTTCAGCTCATTAATGTCTTGCTTTAAATCCCTGATTTCTTCGCTTAGCTGATGGTGTTCGGTGTGTACCACTTCTTCGATAGCTTTTTTATCCTGTTTGGTTTTTTTTGCCTGCACACTCTGCATTGCATCAACAATGATGGCGATAAACAGATTCAGCATAGTGAAAGTAGCGATCAGGATAAAAGGAATAAAAAACACCCACGCATAGGCGTGAGTTTCCATTACCGGCCTGACAATGCCCATGGACCAGCTCTCCAGAGTCATTATTTGAAACAGGGTATACATGGACCCACCTAATGAGCCGAACCACTGGGGGTGATCACTGCCAAACAACTCTGTCGCCATTACCGAAAATACATAAAAAATAATGGACATCAAACCCGCCACTGATACGATGCCGGGAATCGCCCCCAACAATGCTTCGGCAACCACACGCAGTTGTGGGATGAGCGAAATAAGGCGCAACACCCGCAGAATGCGCAACACCCGCAGCACTTCAAGCGGTCCACTGGTGGGTATCAGGGCAATGGCGACAATCAGGAAGTCAAATATATTCCATGCGCTGCTGAAAAACCGTCCTCTGAACGCGAAGAGCTTCGTGGCAATTTCAAGGACAAACACCACCAGCACGGCGTTGTCAAAAAGATTCAACCAATAGCCATATTTTGCCTCAAGCGCATCAGACGTTGCCATTCCCAGGCTGATGGCGTTCAACACAATCAAGCCAATAATCAGATGCTGGACCGGTCTGGATTCAATCCATTCACCAGCACGGGTGCGTAAAGATGTTTCAGATTTCATAATGGCCTTATTATCACAGAATTTTCACAATTATTTCAGGACCGCCAGAAAATATATATACCCATAACATTTGGAATTTCATGCCTATCCCTTATTTTATAAAACTCAACAACAGAAAATAGTGCAGGGCGGGCACGTAGTGTGTGCCCATGCGGTAATTTTTGATCCGCATGGGTAAAAAGCATGCCCACATTTCTATGAGGTCGCAATTGTCAACCCCGTGGATGATCAAAAGTTATGTACAAAATCAGGCCAGATACGTTATCGTCGCTCTGAAAAATCGCAGCCATTTGCTTATCCTTTTTTTCGTTATGGAAAAACCAGGACAACTGACTGATTTATTTTTCTTGAAATAAAGGTCATACAAATAATGACAACTCCTCCCGTCTGGTTAAATGATACACCCGAAATCCTGTGGCTGTGCAACTGGTTTATCAATCGCTTAAATAAACGACCGGCTTCAGCGCGCACGAAACCGGTGGTCATCACACTGAATGAAAAAAATATTCCTGGCTTGTTCATACAAGGTGAAGCAGCGGATCATCTCTGGGATTTAATTAAAAGCCTTGAAGAAGACCATCAGGTCTTTCATATCCGCCAAAAAAACCAAAAAGACCCCTTTTCTCCAGAATACACCCGGGCGCGATTAACCTTGAAAGATGGGGGGGAAGATATTTTGCGCAGCTGGTTACAGCGTGCAAAAGGTCTCTCGCCATTACAGGCATGGCGCAAGGCCGTTGCTGAAAACCAGCACCGTTTTCCAGGAAAAACAGAGAAATTATCCGCCCACCATATTACCTTACACAGCATGGAAAATAGCACTATTATTGATGCCTTCGTCAGCCTTGCAGAGTATCAGCGGCTGGGCCTGAGCCTGCGACAATTGAGCAGCCGTTGTTTTTTCGGGGACTCCAAATTTCTGGATAATCGCGAAGAGCTGATTCGTGAACTTTACCCGGATTTACATATTACACCCCGGCCAGTGATGGTCAATATTTTCATTCCAGCAACCGTTCATGGTATTTTATTTATTGAAAACCAGGATAGTTATACCCGTGCCATGGCAGGCAGCCCGGCTATATGTAAAAACTGGATACTGGTATATGCAGCCGGATTCAAAGGCAGTGCAACACGCATCAGACAACCGAATGGCGTTAGCCTGCATTATCACGGTAAAAGCAATAATGTGATACAAAAGCAACTGGAAGCCTGGTGGTTTGCGCAACAGGTGAGCGAATGGCCGGTATGCTTTTGGGGAGATATGGATTATTCCGGTATGGATATCCTCAAAGCATTGAAACAACGCTTTGATGAAATGCATGCCTGGCAGCCGGGTTATGAAGTCATGCTGAAGCTTTTACAACAACAAAAAGGCCATCGCCCTGTTATGGCTGATAAACAGGAACAACAAGACCCGGGTACAACGGGTTGTGATTTTGCCGATAAAATATTGTTGCCCGCTATACGACAGGAAAAACAATTTGTGGATCAGGAAATTGTATTTTAGTATTATTTTTTATGTAACAATGACAGGCTGGACATTCAATACCCAGCCTGTCAATTTGGCATTAATGCCTAGTTTCGTGACTGCCAAAGTGATTTAGAGTGTTGTAGGTTTTCGAGAATCAAATCACAAGAAGGATAAGCATCGCTCAACGTTCTTGAACTACCCGCCAAGAGTATGCACTGGTTAAGTTGTTGGCGAGCCATAGACAGCTGATTTAATGCAGCCCCTTCAATATTGGCGAGACGATATTTATCGTCTTCGCTTCGGGTAACATTAGCTTCCTTGATGTCATCATTCATGTTTTCTTCAAAAGAAGCCAACAATTTTTTTGTACGGAGAACCGTATCATTAAATTTAGTGAGATCTTTTTTAGAAATCGATTTTTTTAACGTCGTGACGGCTTCAAAAATTATTCTCCAGTCGCGACCTTCGATGGCAAAATCTGAGGATCCCAGGAAACCTTTGTAGTGCGGCCAGCCACCATCTCCATCAACCCACCGTGAACTATAATCGGTCGAAATTTCTATAGCAACGGCACCAATTGGCGGTGAAAAGGTTTGACTGCCATCAATATACTCAACAACGGACTCACTGGTGTGTGGGCATCCAGGTTTCGGTATCCACACATAAATATCTTTCCAAAAATCGTCGCTACCAAAAGTGTTGGACTCAGCATCTAAATGTCGGTAATGAGATGGCATTGAGAATTTTCGGCCACAAGCCCAGGCAGGGGGTATTAACAAAGTATTACCATTATATAGTTGGTGTTCCTGGTGCGCTATCCCTCCTGTGTCTCCATCGTACCAAACAGTATAATCAGCCACGCTTGCGCCTGAATAAGCACTAAGTGCCATAATTCCTGGAATGATTGATTTTGAAAGAATACCGCGAATGTTATTGCGGTCAGCCTTATCCGCTGAAAATTGATTAATTAAGAATGAGGATAATTTATTCATTTTTTACTCCAATTACAGATAGAAGAAGTTGTTTAATAATTGCACGCCCTTATTTAATAACCTACAAAGAGTTAGGTATAAGTGGTGCCTCTCCATATATATTAATAATTACTTATTGCGAATATACGTTGAGGGGGAAATGTTATGCCAGCTGATTTTTTTGTTTTATGTGAAAAGTCGCAATATATATGGTTATAATTACATTTTTAATACGGAAAAATATTATCACTTTTGTGAAAAGTAATGAGGGATGTGTATAGAAGTGCCAAGAGAGCAGGTATGAATACTGAAATCAAGAGAAATAAGAAATCCATATTCCCAGAATATGGATTTCTTATTTCTCTTATTGGCACTCAGGTTTTTTCGTATTTTTTCATCTGTTCATCTTCTGCTATCACCATTTTTTGAAACTGTTCCGGCGTGAGACTTTGTTTTTTAAGCCATATTTTTGAGGCATGTATTTGTATTATGCCATGTTCCGGGTGCGTGCGATCCAGTAATTCGGTATATTGAAAATTGTTATTATTAAGTTCATGAAACAGTTTGTGCTGTATGTTTTTGTGCGCCAGGAACTGGAAAGGGGCGCTGATTATGGTAAATTTTGCAATTCCTTTTTTGTCCAGCATTCTCAGTTCAGTTAATTCCTCACTATCAGTCGGGCCAATTTTTGACATTGACAGGCTTTCATCACTCAAATAAAGCACAATTTGTTTTACAGAACACTCTTCCAGTTTTTCTTTCAGTGCTTTGGCGGGATGAGGTTTTAGCAGGAATTCATCGGCACCGGCTTTAAGGCTGGGTGCTTTATTATCCATATTGGCACTGTAGGCAATAACCGGGAGGTACGCGGTGTTTTTACGAATCGTCTGTATGGCTTCGATACCACTCATGATGGGCATGTTGATATCCATCAGGCAGAGGTCGTAATGTGCCATGTTTTTTTCAGCCGATTTTTGAACATATTCCACGGCTTCTTTACCGTTGCTGGCAAAGTCTGCATGGTATCCCCATTTGCTCATTCGTTTTTGGTGCAGCATGCGGATATCGGGGTTGTCTTCAGCGATGAGTATTTTCATTTTTAACGTCCTTGTTGATAAAAATAAAGGGTGTGACGATTTATGTTTGACATATTTTTAGCGGCCTGCCATTTTTCAGGCAGCGTCAGGTTTTATTATTATTGATTTAATAAAATTTCAGACAGGTTATCCAGCCTGGCTTTTACCGATTTCCACTCCGGCTGATACCGGGTAAGTAACTGGTAAAATTGTGGACTGTGGTTATGCTCTTGCAAATGGCAAAGTTCGTGCAATATGACATAGTCAATACAGTCACGAGGTGCCTTTATCAGGTGAGGGTTCAGAATAATCGTGCCCCCCGGCGAACAGCTTCCCCATTGGCGCTTCATGGTTAACAGGCGAATTTCCGGGGGAGATTTTTTCACCCGGGGAATTTTTTCCGCCAATACATAAAGCCGTTTTTGAAAGTTTGTACGGGCGTGTTTTTTGTACCAGTGCCAAAGTAATTGTTTGATGGCTTTGGGTGATGTGTCCCGTGTGCTCACGTTCAGGCGTCCCGCAAAAAGCGTTACTTCCGGTTTCCCTCCGGAAGCATGGCTGACTTTCAACAGATAACGGCGGCCCAGATAAAAACAGCTTTCTCCGCTCACATAGCGGCGGGGTAGCACTTCCCGTTGGCGCTCCCGAATATTGGCCAGATGTTTCATCACCCAGCGGGCGCGCTGACTGACCGCATGTCTGATATCAGCCTGTTCCGCACCTTCAGGAGCATCGACCTGTACCACACCATTGGGATGAACGTGTATCGCAATTTTGTGTTTTCTTTCGGGAAGGTAAATAACCTCGTACTGGAATTCATCTTCCCCATATTGGCAGCTCAATTGACTCATATTGTTCGCCATTTTATTTTGTCAGTCCAAGACGGGTTATTTGAATAACCTGTTCAATCGTTTCTTTCGCTTTTTCCATGCCCATTAACTTAAAGAGACGGGATAATAATCCTTTACGGATTTCAGCTTCAATATTTTGTGGGTTGAGTGAATGCTCAGCAACGGCTTTATCAACCACTTCATCAATCAGCAATGAATGCGCTATGTAAATCTGGCGTTGTTCGTCAGGGAGTGTGTCAAATACAGCATCACCCAGAACGAGCCGGAACACACCGTAATAAGCGCGTGCATGTGAATTATCAATAAGTGTCTTTGGCATACCCGGCACCCTTCTGTTTTCCACCTGTTCTTCCAGGTCTTTGAACAGGGCATATTGTTTATAGGGATGATCAAATTCCGCCTCGACTTCCTGAATCGCTTCTTTCAGCAGTTCTGAAAATATTTTCTGCGCATAAGGGTCATTCTGAAGATCCTGTTCTATGGTTTTTTTAAGGCGTGTGCGGATGATGTCTGTTTCGTTTCGGGTTTTTTCTTCCGTCCATTCTGCCGGGTCATCTTTTTTACCCAGTTCATTGACGAGGTAAAGCCCATCGGGTTCCCGGATATTTTCACCCACCACATGTTTATCAATGAGTTTTTTGACACGCACAGCATAACTGGAGTAGTCCACTGTCTCTCCGGCATCTTGTTGCGCGATACGTCGCAGATCGGTGAAGTATGTCAAATCACGTTTATAGGTTTTGATATCCTCTTCCGTAAAACTCTGGTCCTCATAAAAACTGGCAGAACCCAGGGCCACTCCCAGACAGCGGCTGAAACTCTGTAATGCCTCGTAAAAATCCTCCCTGGTCTTTTGGCGAGCATCAAAAAGGACACCGGCGTCATCTTCCTGGTAGTCAGGAATAAGCACTTGTCGGAACTGCTCCCGATCACCCCGGTTTTTTACTGTGCTGAATAATGCCCACAACTGATCGTGGAGCATGGGCAGTTTTTTATATTCGGTACTGATTTGCCGGTAGAGTCCCGCAAGGTCATCAACATCAAAACCACCCTGAGTGCGGTCTTCCAATGCCTGATAGGCCACCAGCGCGGTATCCAGTGCTTTCAAAATGCCACGATAATCAATCAACAAACCAAATTTCTTTGATTCATGTAAGCGATTAACGCGGGCAATGGCCTGGATGATGTTGTGATGCTTCAGTGGCTTGTCAATATAAAGCACCGCATTGCGCGGCTCATCAAAACCGGTGAGCAGCTTGTCCACCACAATGAGTAGCTGCGGATCATCTTCCTCCGCAAACTGGCGCGCCACCACTTTGCCGTAAGCCTCATCATTCTGGTTGCCAATATTGTCCTGCCACCACTGCTGTATTTCGGGCAGCTGCTTCTCATCGACTTCAGAATGCCCCTCACGGGTGTCCGGCGATGACATTACCACCGCACTGCTTACCAGCCCGATATCATCCAGATATTTTTTATAACGAATCGCCGACAGTTTGCTGTCCGTTGCCAGCTGCCCCTTCATGCCATCGGGAATATTTTTGACAAAATGATCAGAAATATCATGAGCGATTAACTCGATGCGGCTATCGGACTGATAAATTACACCTTTACGGGAAAACTTCTTTTTCAGATCGGTCTTCTGTTTGTCGGTCAGCCCCTCGGTAATGCGTGTAAACCAGTGATCGATTGCTTTTGCGTTAGTGCCCAATTCCGGGATGCGCTCCTCGTAAAGCAAGGGCGTTACTGTGCCGTCTTCCACCGCCCGTTGCATAGTGTACGCATGAATAATGGGCCCAAACTTGTTCGTGGTTTTATCCTTGTGCAACAACGGCGTACCCGTAAACGCGATAAAGGCGGCATTGGGTAATGCCTGGCGCATACGCTCATGAGTCTCCCCACCGTGACTGCGGTGCCCTTCATCCACCAACACAATAATATCCGGGTCAGGGTTATGACATTCAGGCTGCCGGGCAGCGGTGGCAAATTTGTTGATAATGGAAAACAGAATACGCTCCTTGCCACTACCAATACGCTCCGCCAAATCCTTACCGGTACGAGCCTTGGCTCGTTCAATATCCCGCGCCGTCGGCAATGCCCCGGTATTGGCAAAGACATTGCTGAGCTGGTTTTCAAGGTCAATGCGGTCAGTCACCACCACAAAACGACATTGTTTTAATGCCTCATGCAGGATCAGCGTTTTGGCCATAAACACCATGGTGAACGACTTGCCCGACCCCGTGGTATGCCAGATAACACCCCCCTGGCGTACACCTCGCGCATCTTTTTGGCTGACACGCTCGATCAATCGTTTGATGCCAAAATATTGCGGGTAACGGGCCGCAATCTTGCCGCTTTTTTTATCAAACAAAATAAAGAAACGAATAAATGCCAATAACCGGTCTGGTCGCAACAGACTGATGAGCAAGCGATCCTGCCCGGTGGGTAACAATTTGCCCTGGGCCTGTACTTCATCAAAATGGCCATGCGTCCATTTTGGCCGATGCGCAAAAAGCCGGTTTTTTTGATCATTACCTAACGCCCGGTTTTTGATGTCATCAAAAACGGCATTATCCAGGTCTGCATCCTGCCACTGTGCCCAGAATTTCTCAGGAGTGCGCGTCGTACCATAACGGCCATCCAGCCCGTTAATGGAAAACAATAACTGGGAATAGGCAAACAGCCCCGGAATCTCGGCCTCCCCCTGATTACGGAGTTGCTGTGAAATACCTTCCCTGATCATGTCCTGATGAGAATGACGGGAAGCAGAGCGCTTAGCCTCGATCACTACCAGCGGAATGCCATTAATGAAACACACGATATCCGGCCGCCGAGTACCTGTGCCCGCTGTATTCAGTACCGTGAACTCATCGGTGACATGAAACCGGTTATTTTCGGGGTTTTGCCAGTCAATGACAGGGATGGTGGGTTGTGCTTTTTTTCCATCGATAAACTCGGTCACCGTAATGCCCAGCGTCAGCTGGTTATAGATACGTTCATTGGCCACCAGCAACCCCTCACCCAGGCCGGGTGAAGCAAGCTGACGCACAATTTCATCAACGGCGTTATTGGAGAGGGGATATGTTTTACCCTTCCAGGTGAAACAGCGTTTGCACAGCTCGCTGATCAACACCTCCCGCAGCAAAACCTCACCCGTGTTATTACCCCGTTGTTTCATTGCCTCATCAGGTGGCAGATAGGCATAGCCCATGTTCATCAAAAGCTGCAAGGCAGGGATATGAGAACTGAAGAGCTCTTTGGTGTTGGGAATCATTATATATTCCCAACCCATTGTAATTGCGTTAGCGCAAGGTGGAACCGCTTCGCTTGTTCCACCCTACAGGCCTGATTGTGAACGTAGGGTGGAACAAGCGAAGCGGTTCCACCTTCTTCACCTTCATCAGCAATACGACAAATGATATTCATTCCACATCCATCCCTAAAATATTTTCCGGCTCGCAAGCCCCCCAGTCATTGTCATACCAACCAATATCCACAGCCCGGGAAAATGAACTTGATGTCCAGTCAGCAGGAGAATTCACATAACCATGTTTAACCGGATTGAAATGAATGTAATCCATATGGTTACGCCAATCCCGTTCATCGGTAATGGTGTGTTCCCAGAACCGGCGTTGCCAGACCTGTTTTTCGTCCCGGTGATTGATATCGGTCTGTAGCCCTGTTGACACATAATGCTTGATCAAACGCCAGCGCAAGGAATAATTGGAATCGCCATCGGGCAACTGCCAGAGCGTATGCAGGTGATCGGGAAGCACCACGATGGCATCAATGATAAAAGGATGTTTAGCCTTTACCCGAACAAAAGCCTCGCGCAAACGTTTAACGTTATCTTCATTGGCAAAATGAGCTTGTCGCTGATGAGTTACCACGGTAAAAAAGAAACAGCCACCCGGGGAGAATGTACGGTGGTATTCGCTCATTTTACGGACAACCTGAATTTACAGTGTGTATGCAAGACCATGGTGGAACCGCTGCGCTTGTTCCACCCTACGTTTACAATCAGGCCTGTAGGGTGGAACAAGCGCAGCGGTTCCACCAAACGGGAAAGGGAGACCCTCAGAGTTCGATCAGCCATCGACATCCACCTTGACCCGCCGTTTGCCGGTGAGGAGTTGTTGCATGAGGGCTTTTTTTTC
>JAKISS010000056.1 GCA_021648485.1 Gammaproteobacteria bacterium | reverse complement strand
TGCCCTCCACGACCATGGCTGGGGTATTGATCTACGGCGGTTCGTTTGCCATAACCGTTTTCTGTCGCGGTCAGCACACAGCCTTCATCGGCAATGATCAGTGAAATCACTTTGGCATCACCCGCCAGCCGTACACCACGTACACCACCGGCAGTGCGGCCCATGGCACGCACATTGGATTCACTGAAACGGATGGTTTTGCCCGCACTGGTAAACAACATCACATCACGTTCACCGTCGGTAATATCCACACCCACCAGCTGATCACCATCACGTAAATCAATGGCACGAATGCCGTTGGAACGCGGTCGGGAATAATCCACCAGAGGGGTTTTTTTCACCGTACCGTTAGCGGTGGCGAAGAAGATGAACTTACCTTCTTCATATTCGCGAATCGGCAGGATGGCGTTAATCCGTTCGCCTTCTTCCAGCGGCAACAAATTAACGATGGGTTTACCGCGTGCTGTCCGGCCGGCCTGAGGCAGTTCATAGACTTTCTTCCAGTACATTTTGCCCTGGCTGGAGAAGCACAAAATGGTATCGTGAGTACTGGCAACAAACAGCTTGTCGATAAAGTCCTCGTCTTTCATATTCGTGGCCGACTTGCCGCGACCACCGCGACGCTGAGCACGATAATCTGTCAACGGCTGGCATTTGGCATAACCTTCGTGTGACAGCGTTACCACTACATCTTCTTCGGTGATCAGGTCTTCGAGGTTGATGTCTGCTTCCGATTCACGAATTTCGGTGCGTCGTTCATCGCCGTACTGTTCTTTGATTTCCTTCAGCTCATCGCGGATAACCTGCATGAGGCGTTCAATGCTGCCGAGAATGTCCAGCAAATCAGCGATGACAATTAACAGCTCTTCGTATTCGTTGAGGATTTTGTCTTGTTCAAGGCCGGTCAAACGATGCAGACGCATTTCCAGAATGGCCTGGGCCTGCACGTCAGACAAATGATATTTACCGCCCACCAGGCCAAATGCTTTGTCCAGACCATCGGGACGCGAAGATTCGGCACCGGAGCGTTCCAACATGTTTAACACCACGCCCAGCTCCCAGCCGGTATTCATCAATTTAACTTTGGCTTGTGCAGGGTTAGGGGCAGATTTGATCAGCGCAATAATCGGATCAATATTGGTCAGTGCAACCGCCAAACCTTCACGGATATGCGCCTTTTCACGCGCCTTGCGCAAATCAAAAATGGTGCGGCGGGTCACCACCACGCGGCGATGATCAATAAAAGCCTGCAATATTTGCTTGAGATTCAACAGTCGCGGCTGGCCATCCACCAGCGCTACCATGTTGATGCCAAAGGTATTTTGCATCTGGGTTTGCGAATACAGATTATTGATCAGCACTTCGGGTACTTCGCCGCGCTTGAGTTCAATCACCATGCGCATGCCGTCTTTGTCCGATTCATCACGCAGTTCGCTGATGCCTTCGATTTTTTTATCACGTACCAAATGCGCAATTTTTTCGATCAATCGCGCCTTGTTCACCTGATAGGGCAGCTCAGTAACCACAACACGCAGACGACCGTTACCGTGTTCTTCGATTTCGGTACGGGCCCGCACCAGCACACGACCACGACCAGTGCGATAGGCTTCGCGAATACCACTCACGCCGTTAATAATACCTTCGGTGGGGAAGTCCGGGCCTGGCACAATGTCGATCAGCGCATTGATATCCAATGAGGGATCATCAATCAGCGCCAGCACCGCATCCACCACCTCATTGAGGTTGTGTGGCGGAATATTGGTGGCCATGCCCACGGCAATGCCGGAGCTGCCGTTGATCAGCAGGTTCGGAATACGCGATGGGAATACTGCGGGCTCATGCTCGGACTCATCATAGTTGGGGGTGAAATCAACCGTCTCTTTGTCCAGATCAGCCAGCAGTTCATGCGCAATTTTGGCCATACGCACTTCGGTGTAACGCATGGCGGCCGCAGAATCACCGTCTACCGAGCCGAAGTTACCCTGCCCGTCTATCAACATATACCGCAACGAAAACGGCTGAGCCATGCGCACGATAGTGTCGTACACCGCCGTATCCCCGTGGGGGTGGTATTTACCGATAACATCACCCACCACACGGGCGGACTTTTTGTAAGGTTTGTTCCAGTCATTACCCAGCACGCTCATGGCGTAGAGCACACGACGATGTACAGGTTTGAGGCCGTCGCGCACGTCCGGCAGGGCACGGCCAACGATGACGCTCATGGCGTAATCAAGGTAAGACTGCTTCATCTCCTCTTCGATGTTGACGGGGAGGGTTTCTTTGGCGAACTCGATGCTGTCTGTCATGGGGATATGCCACTACCTCTTCAATAATGGTTTCAGCTCTGGTTTCAAAGCTCCGGCTTCGGGGAATAAGCAGCGCTTGAGCGCTCGTTTAATCGCGGAATCATACCACACCCATTACCCTGCGGCACACTGGCAAAATGCCCAAAACCAACGCAGAGAAAGACTGGGGGGTACTGCTCACAAAAAACCGGGCGTTTTACATTACAGCCACATCGTTAAGTGACGCCTGAAAGGCAACAATACACCCTTGAATCCAGGCTAATTCAGACTGAATGATCGCCAAATAACTCAGACTTGAGCCTGCGCCCTTAATTGCACCTCAAGATCCGCTGCCAACATGGGTTTGGCGTAATAATACCCTTGTATATAGTGGCAACCATTTTGTAACAGAAAGTCTTTCTGCTCTTCAGTTTCCACACCTTCCGCCACCACATTCAGCCCCATATTCCGACACAGTGCAATGATCGTTTTTGAGATGACCACATCTTCATCATCGTGTGGCAAATCACGTACAAAAGAACGATCAATTTTCAGCGTGTTAATAGGAAGACGTTTGAGCTGCGACAGGGACGAATAACCCGTGCCAAAATCATCAATCGCTAAACTGATACCCAAATCCTTCACCTCATTAAGTACCTGCACCACCATGCTGGCATCTTCCATTATGTATTCTTCCGTCACCTCCAACTCCAGCCACTGGGGCTGGCAACGGGTTTTTGCCAGCAACAGCTGTAGTGTGTCCACAAAATCATCCTTTTGCAGCTGTCGCATTGAAACATTCAGCGCCAGTACTCCCGGTTGCAATCCATTTTGATACCAACGTGCGATTTGCGACATAGCTGCCTTCATCACCCATTGATCCATAGGAATGATCAAACCGGTTTCATTGGCAAAACTCAAAAATGTGGACGGAAATACCAACCCCATATCAGGGTGCATCCAACGAATCAAAGCCTCCATACCAATAAACCGGCCTGTGTTCGCATCCACCTGCGGCTGATAATGAACAACAAATTCTTCCCGACTCAACGCATTACGAAAACTGGCTTCCATTGCGATTCGTTCAAACGCTTTTTCAGTCATCGTATGGGTGTAAAATTGATAGGTATTTCGACCATCTTCCTTGGCCTGATACATGGCAGTATCCGCATGTTTAAGCAACTCCTCCGGTGCTCCGCCATCATCCGGAAAAATAACCACTCCCACACTCACCGTCACAAAAAATGACTGATTTGACAACTCAATCGGTGCATCCATTACCTGAAGCAGGTCGCGCGTTACGTTCACAACCACATCAAGGTTAGCCACATTATCCAACACAATGGCAAACTCATCACCACCCAGTCGGGCCAGCGTATCAGTTTGGCGAATTTTACTTTGTAATCGCCGGGCAACTTCCACTAACAGCTCATCACCAACCTTATGCCCCATTGAATCATTGACTCGCTTAAAATGATCCAGATCAAGAAATAAAACAGCGATCTTTGTACCACTACGTTGTGCCTGTTTAATCGCCTGACTGAGACGATCATCAAACAGGAAACGGTTTGGCAAATCCGTGAGGGCATCATGATGCGCATGATAATGAAATATCTCTTTTTGGGCTTTTAGCTCTTCCTGAATCAAACGACGTTTTTTGATTTCAAGTGATAATGAAATTGCGTTCACCACTGAACTGGCAAACTCCTGCTCATCCAATCGCCATGATTTTATTTCTCCGACACTCTCATGGCAAATAATACCGATCAATTGATCTCCCTGAATAATAGGCAAATCCAACATAGAATAGATATCCAAAGGCTTAAGATATTTTTCATTAAACGCACAGGTACGAGCATCTTCTCTGGCACGACTCACCGCCAGAATGTCACCATTCCCAACAACATTAAAATAGTCAGGAAACTCTTCCGCAGTCAATACTGCCCCACTTGTATGCTTGCACAAGCTTCGCTCAAATAAATCAATACAGGTCAATACCGTTTTATCATCATTAAAAATCCAGATGCCAACACGCTCCACATGTAATGCTTTTGCCGATAACTCAGTGGCCCTATTAAGGGTAACCAGATGATCCTGATAATCCACTTTTGACCATTCCAGCAAGGCCTGCTGATAGTCAGCCTTGCGATCCATCACCTCCTGAATTTTAATAATATTTTCATTAATCACAGCTGCCATCACAGCCACTTCATCTCGCCCATGCACAATAATAGGCTGTGCAGATTTTTTCTCCTGATTCAGGTATTGAAAAAAACTCAGCAGACCATTTTGAAATGATGTAACAATTGATGTGATTGATTTTGCAATCATCGCACCAAATAACAATCCTAAAATGATCGTTGTCACACTCACCACTAATAAAATCATTGCAACACGGCTGCGCTTCGCAGACATATGATTGACCGAATGCTCAGCCGACAACACAGCATCAGCAATAATATTCTCACCCAATTGTTTCATTTTGGGCAGCACATCTAAAACAAATCGTTCATTAGTTTCCACCCACGAACGCATAGTGTTTTCATACAGCCGGGCAGAATGATTAAATTTCTCCAGCTTTTCAAACTCAAAGGGTTGACTCGACATCCTTTTTAAACGGCTCCATTCTTCCATCATGAACTGGAAATCTTTTTTAAATGCCGCGTACACCATAGCATCCGGATTTAATCGGTATTTTTTTTCATACAATCGAGTGACATAAGTGTATTGCCAGACATTTGAACCATTATTGATTTTTTCAATCGTTTTTTGACTCAAATCCTGCCTTATTTCCACCCGTTTTGCTTCTACATATTCCTGTATTTGCCGCGTAATATATTCACCCTCGACTCCCAATATATCCGCCTGCTTATTCAAATCGATTAATAACGCCACCCCTGTCAAATACAGTTTTTTGTATTCATTTGTTGAATGACGGATTTTCTGTAAATTTTCCGGCAATAACTCACCGCCAACCAGATTATTCGCTTGATTGAGTATTTGATAAATTTTTTCCACATGTTTTATAGCCTTTGTATAGGCCTTATTTGCCTCCTCAATATCATATATCGAACCATTGGTATTTAAACGGTAGCTCTGCTCTTCCAATATCAGCTTATTGGTATAGCGTTCTATTTCTATCGCAAAAATCAGGTCATCCATTTCGATGCTAAGGCTATCCAGCCCGTTGTTGGATACAAAAGACAGTACCAGCGCCACGACGGCACTGAGCAGTACCAGAAGATAGGTTTTCGTTTTAAGAGATATTCGATTTCCGACGCTCATTTACAACTCATTTTTTGTATTTATCTGCCTCTATACCCGTGACGCTTGGGGTTTCGGTTTTATTCCACATTATTTTCCCTTGTTGAATAACGCCTGCTTTTAATAATATTGTGAAATGAATATGACACATATCTAAATTTCAATCACTATATACTCGTAGCGTTTGGGATTTAGGTTTAAGTGTGTGTCATATTTGTTTCATGGCAAGATGAAATGATGCGTAACAGTCGCTTTATTGCAAGGAATTTCAACGCTGCCATAAAACAAATAAAGCGTGCAATTAGCACCTAAATCTTAATCGCTACGGGTATAGAACACCTCATCAACAATAAAACATACCTGTGCATTTCTACAAACCCCTCTAATTCCATGCGATTAATAATGAAATCTAAGAGCCCGCATCCAAAAACCACTGAGCAACCCTTATGTTGATCCGCTATTCTGTGATGAATGACGATGAGTGCGAGTGTACTGCTGGTAATGAAACCAGGTTTCTAAAAGTATTTCCAGACAGCAATATTGTTAAAGGGCATTAGAAATACACTTATAGATTCTTGCCAACATTTATTTTTTCCGGACACAACAACGTGAATACAATATGGTACGGTTATTTCGTGAATAAAGTGAAGCGCGAAAAAAGGGCAAGAAATTTAAAGCCAGCCTATCTAAACAAGCGGGCATATCGCCAAAACGATGATGATTAGGAGTATGAGATCAATCCAACTGCAACTCAATAGTGCCATTCACTGAAACCGTCACCGTTTGTGTGCCTGCTTCAAAGCTGGGCGCGATACGTGTATCAGCCATCGCCGACATCTCTGCACGCATCATTGGTCGCATCGGCACACCACCAGTATTAATATTCATTTGCACCACACGATAACGATCACGGTTCATCTGTTTTGCAATCAGTTTCGCACGCCGCTGAAAAAGCGCTATTGCCTCAGCAATCAGGTTTTCCTCCACCGTATTGCGGCGCTGGACGGAGATACGATAACCGACCCGATCTACCATCAGACGCTCTTGCAACTTACCAATAAGCTGACTCAAATCAGCAATGTCTTTGCTTTCCAGACGCAGACTCTGTCGCACCCGCCAGGCCGATAAACGCCGTTGCTGATAAACGGGGCTGGTCTGGTAGCCCATGGTCTGCACCGTGACCCCACTGATTTTTTTGGCCTCAGCAATGGCCCACTGAATAGCTGCATTTACCTCCTCCGATAATTCCGAAGGATTATTGCCTTCACGCTGTACGGACAATGTCGTTTCAAGGATATCATTCTCGATTTCATCCGAGGCGGTGGCCAACAGGCTGATACGGTCGTAATGTGTATCATCATTTCCGTCACTGGCTATCGTTACTGCGGACAACAGTGAAACAGCAACAAAAAACAGAGACAATAAAAGATGGGGCAAACGCAACATGGACATATTTTTCTCCTGACAAAATCAACAATCGCTTGCTGATAGTAATATATACCCGCAGCGATTGAAATTCAGGTTTTATTGCTCCATGATTTTCATTTTAAAACTAAACTCTTTGCGCTCTTTGCGCTAAATACCCGGTAATTTTTCTGAAGCGCCAAAAAATGTTTTTATAACCCGCTATTAAACAAGAGGAAACCTGAAGTGGATAAACATAATCTCTTATTAAAAGCTGCCGACATCACAGCAATGCCTGGTGAAAAGCGGATTCATTTTCTCAACCCCAACGCCGTACGTATTAACAAGTCCCTCGGTGATGCGGTAGGACTGACACAGATCGGTGTACACATCATCAGCGTAAAACCCGGCCACGATACAACGGAATATCACAAACATTTTTATGAGGAAGAGTGTATTTATATTCTCTCTGGCCGGGGTACGGCCATCATTGACGATGAACGTTATGCCGTGGAGCCGGGAGATTTTCTTGGTTTCCCAAGAGGAATAACAGCACACAATATCGTCAACGATAGTGATGAGCTGCTGCAATGCCTGGTGATGGGGCAGCGCCTGGAACACGATGTGGCGGATTACCCGGACAAAAACAAACGACTGTATCGTAACAATGGCCAATGGGATCTGGTGGACATAACAGACATCAGCGAACCACAGCGCATTGTCCTGCCAGCAGGTGAAGACTGAAAAATTACTCCACCCGCGCCATCACTATCCCACCCTTGCGATAAATGATTTCCGGATTATTCAACTGTGACAAATATTTGCTCTTGGTCAATACAATGTCACCCGGCCGGGGTTTGCGTGTTTCGGTCACACGTCGCGTATACACACTGAAACTGGGTACATTAAGACGCCAGCGCACAACCGTAAGATTATCGCGCTTGGCAATGGCAGCGGCTTCCTTGACCGGTCCCTGATGCAGACCGCCAATAACGGGCAACAGAAACATGGATAACGAAAACACAACCACCACGCCACTGGCCAGTAATTTCTCCGCTGGCAAAAAACGTCGTTCGCCCATACAAAAAACAGTAAACATGATCGCTGCCACAAAAAACAGCCGGTAAATTAACGAAAACTGAGACTCGTATTCATCGAGCATTTCGCGCATATACATGTCTTTGATGGCGGGTAATGAGCCAGCAATAACTTCCGGCAACAGCAGTAAAAAAACGAACAAAATGAGCTGTGGCATAAACAGCCACAGTTGTGAATTCAGCGTACCCGCCCCTGCTTCATCCTGCCTGCGCATCCATAACGCCATAATAATGAACGTACCCGTAAGCCCGTACAACACATAATGTGGCAGTTTGGTGCCGGAAAGGGAAAAGAATACCAGAACAAAAACAAACCATAATAAAGCGAAGCGAGTGAACTCATCACGCCACAATTGTTTAATGTTCAACAGCGACTTGATCAGCACAGTGGTGAACGGCAACACGGCCACCAGCACCACGGGAATATAATAAAAGATCCCGCCACCGTGCTGTTCCATGGGGCTGCTGAAACGGTCAATATTGTGCTTGAAGAAAAACCCCTGAATAAAAGCATCGCCCTCTTTGAGGTATTGCGCCACATACCAGGGCATAGCGATAATAAGAAAAATACCAATACCCAGCGGATTGAATACCACCTTGAACCAGGTTTTCAGTTCCTTGCTGGCGGCAAAAAACAGGAAACTCACCGCCACGGGCACCAGTATCGATACCGGCCCTTTGGTCAGAAACCCCAAACCGATAAGCGCAAACGTGGACAACAACCAGCGACGCTCGCGCTCTTTCCAGTAAAGGTAAATGCAAAACAGGGAGCCTGCAATAAACAGATTGAGCAGTGCATCCGCCGTGGCCGCCTTAGCCATCACCGATACCTCAAAAGCGGTAGCCGTGATAATGGCAGCCATCAGCCCGGTGCGCTCGTCACGTATCCGGCGCACAAAGGCAAATACCGCCAGCACCCACAGGGTGGCAGCAATGGCAGAAGGCAGACGAAAAGCAAATTCGTTAATACCAAAAACAAACACGCTGGCGGCCTGAAACCAGTAAATCAGAATGGGCTTGTCGTAACGCGGTTTGCCATCAAGATAAGTGGAAATAAAATCACCGCGCTCAAACATTTCACGGGTCGCTTCGCTGAAAGCACCCTCGTCAAGATCAAACAGGGGCACGGCGTAAATATTCAGGTAAAAACTCACCGCGACGGCAAACAGTGCCAGCAGACGTAAAGCAAAGTTGCTGGCAGGTTGGGGGCTGATTACAGGCATTGGGTCTCTTCGCAAAATATAAGTAACAAATGGTGAATGAAAACGATCTCAGTGAGCAGACTTATCCAGTCTGCCCGTTTGATACGAATAGATGGTATAACATAGACATAGACGCTCACTCACAAACGATGTATAGCACTTGGCAAATCATCCTGTAAAAAATTCGCCTGACAGCCCGATGCCAAAACGGCAAAAACCCGGCTTGCACTATGTGGCCGGAACGGTGTTGCTGCTGGGGCTGTTATTCGCTGTAGAGACCTGGATCGGCTGGTCCGCACTGCTCCGTCCCTGGTTAAATCTCGCCCCTGAATATCTGATCGCTGGCATTATACTGATATTTTTGACTTACGGCCTGCGTGCGCTGCGGGTCTATGATTACTTCATTGCCGACACCCGTGGTCAGTTTGGCGTATGCCTGCGTCTCTCCCTGCAACACAACCTGCTGAACAACCTGCTGCCCATGCGCTCCGGCGAACTGGCCTTTCCAGTACTGATGTCACGCTGTTTTTCTGTGCCTGTAATGCGTTCCGTGCCGGGCCTGTTGTGGTTCCGGTTTCTGGATTTACACACCCTCATTGCCTTTGCCTTGATCGTCATCAGTGAGCCTTTTATCGGTCAGACACTGGGCGCTGTTCTGGGATTACTTTGGATGAGCGTGCCCTGGCTGGCCTTCAGGCTCACCGCCTTTTGGCAGGCACGCCTGGCCCGTCACCCTGGCCGAGTGAGCAATTTTGTGCAACGCATACTGGAAAGCCTGCCGCAACAGCCACGCCTGTTTTGGCGTTCCTGGTTATGGACACTGCTCAACTGGTCCATCAAACTCGCGGTGTTTGCCTGGATTCTCACTCTGTTTTCCAACATTCCGCTGGGGACGGCCTGGATTGGTGCCACTCTCGGTGATTTCACCAGTGTTTTGCCCATTCACGGCGTAGCGGGCGCAGGCACTTATGAAGCGGGCGTCGTGGCTGGACTGGCCCCGTTTGGCATCAACCCGACAGAGGCATTGCAGGCGGCAGTGAACCTGCACTTGTTTGTCTTGGGCTGCACCCTGCTGTCAGGTGCGTTAAGCTTGTTGTTGCCCGCATTGCCTGCACCGACACCCGTAGAGGTCAATCATGATTAACCACTTTCTTCTTCGTCTGCTCGCATTATCTGGCGCGTTACTGTTAGCCGGCCTGGGCCAAGCAACGCCGTTACCGCAACAATTCACCGCTGTGTATGCCGTAAAAACATCCGGCATGACCATCGGCGAAACCAAACGTGTACTCAGCCACAATGGCGAATATTATCAGTTTGAATCCATCACCCGCCCCAAAGGTGTTGCCCGTCTGCTCACCAGCGGACAAGTCGTCGAACGCAGCCAGTGGAATTTTTTCCACGGCCAGCCCCGGCCAGAGCACTACACCTTTTTTAACAGCGGCAGCAAAAAAAACCGCAACGTAAAGCTGGACTTTGACTGGGATAAAAACCGGGTAATCAACACCATCAACGGTGATCCCTGGTCCATGCCGCTGGAACATGGTACCCAGGACAAACTGCTTTATCAGCTACGCATCATGCAGGACTTACCCACCAGCAAAACCATGCTGCGTTACCCCGTGGCTGACGGCGGCAAACTGAAATATTACGATATTGAAATCATCGGCAAAGAACGTATTCGTACAAAACTGGGCACCTTCGACACCATACGTTTGCGCCGCACTAAAGGCAGTCGAAAAACCACGTTATGGTGTGCCGAGCAGCTGGGTTATTTACCGGTGCGTATTGAACAGCAAAAAAATGATGACAGTCCGGTGGTAGCAACATTGACATCGGTATCAGGTATCACCCCAGGCCATAAAAAACTGTCCGCAGCCCGATAAACGGGAAGATGTATAACAATGGAGAAATATGTAATGAAAATGATGATGCAGGGGTTTGCAATGACCGTTTTGCTTATCAGCACCCACATCAATGCCGCAGACCACGTCTGTTCCGATTGCCACGCCACTGCCACTCCCAGCGCCGACGACCTCATTCAACCTCTCTCCGGTCTTTGTGCTGACTGCCATATTGACCGCATCACCGCTGGAGAACATGTGGTCGGCATTCCCGTCACTGCACCCGGCAACACCCTGCCATTGCACGATCATGTAATGAGCTGTGCCACCTGTCATGACCCACACCAATCCTTCGCAGCACTGCGTATGAAAGACCCGGAGCTTTGTCAACAATGTCACCTGAAATAAAATACACATAAAATGTAAGAAGTGGCACACAACAGCCCTGACGAAATATGCCTTAACTCACTGCCCCTCTACCCCCATAGCCATCAGGCTAAGTCCCACCCGGAAAGAGAGTGAAATTGGAGCATTACCGTTTTTTTGTTCTGCTCTCTCCAATACAGAGTAAAACGGTAGGGTGGAACAAGCGCAGCGGTTCCACCAATGGGCGATAAGAAACAACAAATAGCCTCTGCACCCACCACCACTGACAAAAAACCAACAATCTGACCGCCTGAAACAGGAGAAAAAGCCTTCATGCAATAACGGCCCACCGGCAAATGGCGGATCAAGGTGGGCATCGATAACTGATCGAACCTTGATGTCCCTTTCTCGTTTTGGTGGAACCGCTACGCTTGTTCCAAGCTACCCGGTTTAAGGATGAAAATTAAATAAGGCTCTTCAGCAGAATTTGTGGGTTGATATGGGTTCAGGTAATGCGCCTAAGGTGTGGTATAGCGGCATGAAAGGTTCGAAATCCGTAGGCTTTTCTGATAGTCAGTTTTGCTTTGGTATTAAATCCCTCAACAATGCCACAGATGGCAACGGCAATGCCATTTGGGATCAATACAATGGCGAGGTAAGTAGTATTTGGGTAAATCAATATAATTCTGGTAGTGGCTGGAGTGATCCCAGACTTATTGAACCAGAGAGCTCTGGTAGTGCAACGTCGCAGAAAGCAGCTATTGAGTTAAATGGAAACGCCATTGCCGTCTGGCAAAAACGTGATGGTAACGTGAATAATATTTTCGCTAATATTTATTCTGTTGAAAATGATTGGGGTATTGCAAAACTTATTGAAACAAAAAATGACAAAACCTACTCGCCACAAGTTGTCACTGGAATGAATGGGAGCACAATGGTTATATGGACAAGTCGTGTCGGCAGCCATTATCAGCTGTGGGCAATTCGTTATTCGGATAATGCTGGCTGGAGTGAGGCTACGCAAATCAATATCAACTAACTCACAGCTTGAAAATTCAACCCGTAAAGATTAAAAAGTAGCCGCAGAGCGCATTCCATGCTGAAGCATGGAATGCACAAATACATGAAAAGATTTTTCAGACTTTAAACTGCCGGACAATCCCCGACAAATGCCCGGCCAGTTCATTCAGTTCATTACTGGCCGATGCGGTTTGCTGCGCACCCGCCGCAGTCTGTTCGGTGATGTCGCTAATGTTAACCACCGATTGGTTGATGTTTTCTGCTACCGCATTCTGCTCTTCAGCAGCAGTGGCGATTTGCACATTCATTTGATTGATCACCGTAACTGCCTCGGAAATCGCCTGTAAAGAAGCACCCGCCTGCACTGCCTGTTCTACGGTGGCGTCGGCATCTTTTTTGCTTTTGTTCATCACTTTCACCGCTTCCTGCGAACCGGCTTGCAGACGTTCGATCATGGTCTGAATTTCCGAGGTGGATTCCTGGGTACGGGAGGCCAAAGTACGCACTTCGTCAGCCACTACGGCAAACCCCCGTCCCTGTTCACCCGCACGCGCCGCTTCAATAGCGGCATTCAGTGCCAGCAGGTTGGTTTGTTCGGCAATACCGCGAATCACGTCCAGTACGCCGCCAATGGCTTCGCTGTCGGCTTCCAGGCGGTTGATCACTTCTCCTGCGCGTTCCACTTCCCCGGCCAGGCTGTCAATGGCATCAATGGTTTTACCCACCACGGTACGTCCTTCACTGGAGGCATTTTCGGCATTTTGTGCGGCGTCTGCTGCTTCTGTGGTATTGCGTGCGACTTCCTGACCGGTAGCCGCCAGTTCATTCACCGCTGCGACTACGGCATCCGTTTGATGTTGTTGACGATCAGCCCCCTGACTGGTTTCTTCAGTAACAACAGTCAGACGATCTACCGAATGGGTTAATCGTTCTGTGTGGCCCATAATTTCCCGGATAATGTTATGTACCATGCTGGCAAACTGGTTAAAACCACTGGACAGTTTACCGATTTCATCGTTGCTGGAATCATCCAGCCGTCGGGTCAGGTCACCCTCACCTCCCACAATATCCGTCATAACATCCAGAGCAGCCTGTAAAGGGGTAAGGATCATCTTCAAGATGCCCCAGGCAATGATCAACCCCAATACCAGGCCAAAAGCCAGCATCGAACTGAGCAATACCTCGGTGGCATTTATCTGCTCAATCAATCCATTGAGTACCTCTGGTTGGATTTCATCAGCCATGTTCGTCAAGTCATTTTGCAGCGCGGACAGACTCATTAAAGCGCTCAGCGAAATCACCACAATAATCAGCTGCATCAGGCCAAAACCAGCTGAGACTTTCACTTTGATCGATAGATTTTTGAACAAATACACATTTTTCCCCAGGAATAATGGCCGTTCATACACAGCCGTTGTGAGAGCATAAGCCTCTGTTACCGATGCATCGGCAGGGGGAAAAATAAACTTTAGAGGTTTGGTGGTAAACTTCCGGAGATAATGGGCCAGAGAAAACCTCTGGCCCATCGGTACTGTTTTTACGACAAGTCAACACCCAACCGGTGAGCGACTTCTTCATAGGCTTCAACGACACCGCCCAGCCCTTGACGGAAGCGGTCTTTGTCCAGTTTTTTGCGGGTTTCGACATCCCATAGACGACAGCCATCAGGGGTGAATTCATCACCCAGATAAATGTCACCCTGGAAACGGCCAAATTCCAGCTTGTAATCCACCAGTAGTAAACTGGCATCGGTAAATAATTGGGTAAGAACACCATTTACCTTAAAAGTCAGCTCTTTCATTTTTTCTACGGCTTTATCATCCGCCCAGCCAAACGCACGAATGTGATATTCGTTGATCATCGGGTCATGCAGTTCGTCATTTTTGAGAAAAAATTCAAAGGTGGGCGGGTTCAGGTCAATGCCTTCTTCCACTCCCAGGCGTTTGCAAATACTGCCAGCCGCGACGTTACGCACCACACACTCGATGGGAAACATGTCGAGCTTTTTAACCACGGTCTCTTCTGCGGACAGCAGTTCTTCGTGATGAGTGGGCACGCCCGCTTCTTCCAGTTTTTGCATAATGAACGCACTGAATTTGTTGTTGACTTCACCCTTGCGATCCAGCTTCTCAATTTTTCCACCATCGAAGGCAGAAGTATCATTGCGGTAATGCAGGATCAATTTATTTTCATCATCTGTGTAATAGACGGATTTGGCTTTACCGGCATAAAGTTCTTCACGTTTTTCCATTGTTTTACTCTTTGTAAGTTTCACAAAAAACCTGTCTTTATTTGGGAGGGTGTTAACACCCCCGGGGAACGCACACGAAATAGTATCCCGATTAAACATCACGCCACGCAAACCCGGTCTGCTGATCGGCAATGCTTACCCAATCGGCAGAACACCCCATGACATCAGCCAAAGCAGCCTGAGCCAAAGCCGGTGTATTGTGTTTTTCACTCAAGTGCGCGGCCACCAGTTGCGTCAGCTTTGAAGTATCAATCCGGCGTAAAATATCCGCAGCCTGTACATTGCTCAAGTGCCCCTGATCCCCGCCCACCCGTCGCTTGAGCGAAGGAGGGTATTCGCCGTTCGCCAGCAATGTCACATCATGATTGCATTCCAGCACCAGCGCATCACAAACAGACAACTGCGTTTCCAGGTGTGGCGTCCGGCTGCCCACGTCCGTCAGCAGGCCAAGGCGTTTGTCGCCGTTACCAAAGACAAACTGACAGGGTTCGCGCGCATCGTGCGGCACGGGAAACGGTTGCACTTCAATGTCACCAATGGCAAATATGCTGTGACTGCAAATACGTTTTTTTTCGACCTGTGTACCCAGCCGGTCTGCCGCAAAAGTGCCTTCTGTGGCCCACACCGGAATGGCATATTTTCGTGCCAGCGCACCCACACCATTAATGTGGTCACCGTGCTCATGGGTAACCAGTACCGCGCTGATGGCCTCCGCAGAACTGCCCAGTTTTGCCAGCCGCGCCTCGGTTTCTTTCATGGAAAACCCGCAGTCCACCAGCACACAGGTATTACCCTGCTCAACCAGCATCGCATTACCGCGACTACCACTCCCCAGTGAAGCAAAACGCATTCAGAAGCCGCTGGTCAGGTTCAACGGTTTCCTCATTTCAGTTGACCCAGCAACAGCACCAGCAGACTTCGTGTTACCTGGGATTCATCGACATCACCCACCTGATTACGCACGCTGATATGGGTAAAGTCACCCTTTTCCTGCACATGAATCCAGTATTCTTCACGCACTGTGGCACTCTTCTTTTTACCATAATTCAGCTCTTCTTCCGACAACCCCGAAGGCAGGTCATTATAAACATGGTAAATACGACTGCTACGGTCAAAGTCTTCAATAGTGAAACCCAACGCATCCAGCGCCAGGCCGGTGCGACGCCAGACGACATCAAACCCGGCCTTAACAATGATTGCGGTGCTCTGCTCGCTGTCCACATCAATGCGTGCGTCCAGCGGCTGTAACGGCACCGCATCACTCACATTTTCAGCAGCGAGATAACGCGCCAAACGGTTCAGCATTTCCACAGCGCGACCGTCATCAGCCGGGCGCAATTCCCAACGGCTCGTCTGTTCGTCCTCGCCCGCCACTCGTTGGCTATTACGCTGTGTCAGAAAAATATCCGTATAACCTGGCTTTTCGGCGGGCTCAATACGAATACGCAAACTTTCGCGCCAGTTAGCTTGTGCATTTCCGGCCGGTTGTTCATCAGAATATTGCGCTTTCCAGTCGGTTTCCAGCAGGCCGATGGCCGGTTCATCACGCTGTATGCGGTAACCACGCATGTCGAGAAACTTACGCACCAGAGGCCAGGCCTGTTCAGGCTCGGCTTCCACCACCAACCAGCGGCGCAGACCTTCACGCATGCGCTGCACCCCTTTGCCCGCTGGCAATACCCGCTCGCCAATACGTGGCGACTCATTGCACTGACAATCGACAGTCTGCGCTACCGGTTTGGCGGAAGAGCGGCCCAACTCAGGCAATACTGGCCGCGCCAATCGTGGATCACCCCGGGGGGTCACCAAATCTGGTGGTATTTCCAACGGTGCCAGTAAACGGGCATCACCGGTCTGTCCGTCGTCACCGGCAAACCAGCTACAGGCATTCAGTGTGCTGACAATCATCAGCAAAAACAGCCCGCGCAAAACCGGGGAGGAAATTCTCTTGTAAAAAACAAACGGCATCGGCACTGCGCTCTCCTGATGTTGGGTAACTCGTATGGAACAGGTCATTAGATAATGAATAAATATATGGCGTAGCTGATCATATTACACCCTGGTTCAACACACCCGCCTGCTGCATAGCCTCACGCAACGGCGCATGACAAGCCGCCGCCAAAGGTGTCAGCGGCAGGCGGATACCTTCAGAAATCAGCCGCATTTCCTGCAACGCCCATTTCACCGGAATCGGATTGGATTCAAGAAACAGGTTTTCATGCAAAGACATCAACTGCTGATTAAGACGCCCGGCCTCGGTGCGGTCCCCCCGCAAAGCCGCAGCACACATCTGCTGCATCACTTTGGGAGCCACATTGGCCGTCACGGAAATATCCCCTTTGGCACCCATGAGAATCAACTCCATGGCCGTGGCATCATCACCGCTGTAAAGATTCAGGCGGTCACCGCAGCGATCAAGAATCTCCTGCCCGCGAGCAAGATCGCCCGTTGCTTCTTTAATGCCGACGATATTACTGATGCCCGCCAGGCGTTCCACCGTTTCCGGCAGCATATCCACTGCGGTACGACCGGGCACGTTATACAAAATCTGCGGGATAGCCACCGCTTCCGCGACAGCACAATAATGCAGATACAACCCTTCTTGTGTCGGTTTGTTGTAATAAGGGGTGACCAGCAGACAAGCATCCGCCCCCGCTTCCAGCGCACAGCGGGTGAGGTCAATGGCCTCGCGGGTGGAATTCGCACCAGTACCGGCGATAATAGGAATACGTCCGGCGGCATGCTCCACGACACGACGAATGGCCGCGCAATGCTCACGCTCGTCCAGCGTTGCCGACTCGCCCGTGGTGCCCGCCACCACAATGGCATTGCTCCCATTCTCGATGTGAAAATCCACCAAACCGTCAAGAGCTTCGTTATCGACCGCACCGTCGGCCTTCATGGGCGTGACCAAGGCCACCATACTGCCGTGAAACATGGGAATTCTCCGCTACAAACAAGCCTGAAAAAGACAAAGACGCAATGGTACTGACCTGCTCTGTTGATGACAACATCTATGCCTCTTTAGTCTGCACATCCGACCACTGTTTTAGCAGGGGCAGACCGACGAAACCGGCGTAATGGTGATAAGCTATACTCAAGGCAACGCAGAGAAGAGATCACATATGGAAAGTTTTTTGGTCATCACCGCTCTCGGAAAAGACAAACCGGGCATCATCGACAAACTTGCGAAAACCGTAGTGGAATGCAGCTGCAACGTCATTGACAGCCGCATGAGCGTACTCGGCGGCGAATTCGCGGTCATGCTCATGGTCTCCGGCAAATGGAACCGGTTGGCCAAACTGGAAGACACATTAAATGCCTCCAGAGAATCCCTTGGCCTCGATATCATCTGCAAACGCACCGAACCCGGCAAATCCGCAGCAGATTTGATGCCTTACTGTATCGAAGTGATCTCCATTGATCAGCCCGGTATTGTGCATGAACTGGCGCGTTTTTTCTCCAGCCGCAACATCAACATTCACGAACTCAACACCACACAATACGCCGCCGCACACACCGGCACACCCATGTTTGCCCTGCATCTCACTGCCAACATTCCGGCCAGCATACACATTGCCGGACTGCGTGACGAATTTCTGGATTTTTGCGAAACCCAGAATATGGATGCCACCATGGAACCTATCAAGCCTTAAAAGTGAAACCTTAAAAAATAAAGGACAAAAGAAAACATGAATAAAGTCAGTATCGGTAAAAAAGTCCCCGCTTTTGAACTACCCGCCACAGGGGAGCAAACCCTCAAACTGGCCGACTTCAAAGGCAAAAAACTGGTGATTTATTTTTACCCCAAAGACAGCACTCCAGGCTGCACCACCGAAGGCCAGGACTTCCGTGACAATTACACCAAATTTAAACGCGCTAATACCGTCGTACTGGGGGTATCGCGTGACAGCATTAAATCACACGAAAACTTTAAAACCAAACAGGCATTTCCTTTTGACTTGTTATCCGACAAAGAAGAAACGCTATGTACACTGTTTGATGTGATCAAAGAAAAAAACATGTACGGCAAAAAAGTGATGGGCATTGAGCGCAGCACATTTTTACTCGATGAAAAAGGCGTACTGCGTCAGGAATGGCGCAAAGTGAAAGTCGCCGACCATGTGGATGAAGTGCTGACTGCGGTGAAAGCATTGTCAACGCCTGATCAAGACTAAAACCCACCCCCGGATAGATAGCGACACCAAACGCTCATCGATTTTTTGTTCTGCTCTATTTGACACAAGATAAAATCGTAGGGTGGAACAAGCGCAGCGGTTCCACCATGGCCTTGCACACACTCTACAAATTCGATTGGCAAAGCTGTTGCGCTCTGTCACGACTGGTGATTTGCAAACAGGCAAAACCCAGCATTAAAAACCAAAGCAATTCTGCTCTGGTGTGCTGCGCCCCATCGGCAATGGGAACCGTATTCCTCTTTGTTTAGGCATTTTATTGATCATCCTTGCCATACAGGAAAAGGAGAAAATATAAATGCTTACGCTGCCGGGTTTATTTATTCGATGGACCTGCGAAATGAGCCGCTAAAACCAGATTTACTGTGTGACAAACGGAACAACGCGAAATAATGACTGGAAATTTTTAGTTTAAGGTATGGATGCCTTGTTGCCCGATTAGTCTCACAGGCACGAAAAATAAAGGAGCACTGATGCCTCATTTACAACCCACTAACCCATCGAATGGAGTGGTGAAACAGCACCTGTTGGGTTAACAGCTATTACGCGCCCATACCTAACCACTGAGTTTTTGCTTGAGTAATTCATTAACCTGCTGCGGATTGGCCTTGCCTTTGGTGGCTTTCATAACCTGACCGACAAAAAAACCAAACAGTTTGTCTTTACCATCACGGTACTGTTCGACCTGTCCCGGGTTGTTGGTAATAATCTCGTCGATAATGGGTTCAATGGCGCTGGAGTCGGTAATCTGTTTCAAGCCACGCGCGTCAATCACGGTGTCGGCATCACCTTCACCCTGCCACATCGCTTCAAACACTTCCTTGGCGATTTTACCGGAAATGGTGTTGTCCTGAATGCGTTTGATCATGCCACCCAGCATTTCTGCACTCACCGGGCTTTGTGCGATGTTCTGGCCCGCCTTATTCAGCGCCCCCATCAAATCACCGGTTACCCAGTTGGCCGCCAGTTTGGCTTCACCACCCGCCTTTTCCACGACCAACTCGAAATAGTCGGCCAGTTCCCGACTTGCGGTTAACACTTCAGCGTCATAACTGCTCAGGGAAAGCATTCCCATAAAGCGTTGTTTTTTCTCTCCGGGCAGCTCTGGCAGTGATGCTTTGACTTCCGTCAGAAAACTTTCTTCGATCACTACTGGCAACAAATCCGGGTCAGGGAAATAACGGTAATCGTTGGCTTCTTCCTTGCTGCGCATGGAACGGGTTTCATTTTTGTCAGAATCGTAAAGGCGTGTTTCCTGCACGACCCTGCCACCGGCTTCAATGACATCGATTTGTCGTTCCACTTCGATATCAATGGCCTTTTCCACAAAACGGAAAGAATTAATATTTTTTAATTCAGCACGGGTACCGTATTCTTCCTGACCCACCGGACGCACCGAAACATTGGCATCACAACGGAAACTGCCTTCCTGCATGTTGCCATCGCAAATTTCCAGATACTGCACCAGGGAGTGAATTTTTTTCATGTAAGCAACCGCTTCTTTCGCAGAACGCATGTCCGGCTCAGAGACAATTTCCAGCAAGGGTGTGCCTGCACGATTGAGATCAATGCCGGTCATACCGTGAAAATCACCGTGCATGGATTTACCGGCATCTTCTTCCAGGTGGGCACGGGTAATGCCAATGGTTTTTGTCGAGCCGTCGTCCAGTTCGATGTCCAGTTGCCCCGTTCCAACGATGGGCAATTCCATCTGGCTGATCTGGTATCCCTTGGGCAGGTCAGGATAAAAATAATTTTTTCGCGCAAATACCGAGCGTCGTGACACATTAGCACCGATAGCCAAACCAAATTTGGCGGCCATACGCACCGCTTCTTTATTTAACACCGGCAAGACACCCGGCAACCCCAGGTCTACCGCACAGGCCTGGGTATTTGGCTCCGCACCATAGGCGGTGGATGCACCGGAAAAAATTTTACTTTTAGTGGCGAGCTGGGCGTGAATTTCCAGGCCAATAACAACTTCCCATTGCATAAATTTAATGTCTCCAGTTACCAATATTGATGCGAATGACCGCTATGAAGCAGGATTGTTAGGAGTATCACTAACTGTGTTTCGCAAAATACCAAAAATCCTTTTCATCATGACCACCGTCTGTACACGTTCGCCCACCTGTTAGCACTTTTTCAGAAATTCTTACATTGTTATTCAAAATAATCATCCCCTGCGCAACACCGCCACAGATACGATCATCCTTCAAACCCCACATTTTTCTCTTTTCATCGCTCAGAGGATTCCCAAACATGATCACAACAAAATCTGCATCCAAACGTGGATAAGTATAATAATCAAGTTTTTTCGTTTTTCTATCCCGCAAAAAATAACAAGGTGGCTTAAGCTGCAAAGTAAATTTAGTGGTTTTTGAAGATGCAATTGACTGCAAAACACAGGTATCATTTTTACTGATAAGTGTTAAATCGTTATAATAAAGAACGGCGTGATCCGTAATACGTTCATCTGCAAAAGAACAGGAAACCAAAAAAAATGAACCTAAAACAGCTAATAGTTTCATATAATGGTCACTCAAACCCTTGCGGAATTCGAGTATGCCAATCAGTTTCCTGTTGATACTGATGCGCCACATTCAACAACCGTGACTCGTCAAAATAATTACCAATAATTTGCAAACCTACTGGCATGTCACCCTTATCCCCTGCAACAAAACCCGCTGGAATTGACATGCCGGGTAATCCTGCAAGGTTAGTAGCAATGGTGTAAATATCCGACAAATACATGCTCACCGGATCACTGGCTTTAGCGCCCAGTTTAAAAGCCACGTCAGGTGCCGTCGGCCCCATAATCACATCCACCTTCTCAAAGGCCTGTTTAAAATCATCGCTGATGAGCTGGCGCAACTGTTGTGCCTTCAGATAATAGGCATCGTAATACCCGGCAGACAACGCATAAGTGCCCATCATGATGCGCCGTTTCACTTCTGCTCCGAAGCCTTCCCCGCGTGATCGTTTGTAGAGGTCTTCCAGATCCTGCGGGTCTTTACAACGATAACCAAAACGCACTCCGTCAAAACGCGACAGGTTCGAAGAGCACTCTGCGGGGGCCACTACATAATAAGTGGGTACTGACAAATGCGAGTTAGGCAAACTGATATCCACCAGTTCGGCACCCATTTGCTGATACTGTTTGATCGCTGCGTCTACCACCCGGCCTACGTCAGCGTCCAGACCTTCGCCAAAATATTCTTTGGGCAAACCAATTTTCAACCCTTGCAGGTCATCATTCAACGTTGCGGTGTAATCCGGCACATCACGCTCCACGCTGGTGGAATCACGCGCATCAAAACCGGCCATAATATTAAGCAACCAGGCAGCATCTTCGGCGCTGCGAGTCATCGGGCCAGCCTGATCAAGACTGGAGGCAAAGGCGATCATACCGTAACGCGACACCCGCCCGTAAGTGGGTTTGAGGCCGGTGATACCGCACAAGGCCGCTGGCTGACGAATCGAACCGCCCGTATCGGTGCCCGTGGCAATAGGTGCCAAACGTGCCGCCACGACCGCCGCAGAACCACCCGAAGAACCGCCGGGCACCGTTTCAATATTCCAGGGGTTTTTCACCGGGCCATAAAAACTGGTTTCGTTGGACGATCCCATGGCAAACTCATCCATGTTGGCCTTGCCCAGCATGGGCATGCCTGCTGCCTTGCAACTGGCCACTACGGTGGCATCGTAAGGTGCAATAAAATTATCCAGCATTTTTGAACCACATGACGTTTTCACACCTTCGGTGCAAAAAATATCTTTGTGAATTAACGGAACGCCAGTCAGCAGCCCGGCGTTGCCTGCCTGCCGTGTTTGATCCGCCAGCTGTGCAGCCGCCATGGCTTCGTCCGCCGTGACACTGATCAGTGCATTAAGCCCGGCACTGTGTGTCTCAATGCGATCAAGATAGGTGCGAGTCAATTCGGCAGATGAAAATTCGCCGCTGGCCAAGCCCTGTGATAATTCTGCAATAGATTTTTTATACATAAAAAACTCAAAAATAGTGGTTTACAATCCTGCCGCTTTTTCCAGATCATAACCTGACCTGACTGTTTTTACAGGCGAATTGTTTGCGTCCCTCGCTGTTTCACTGATCAGTATCGAGCTAAAACTCAACTGTATTTTCTCATGCGGCCTTTTATTAAACTCTGTGTCATAAATCAAATATTGACTGATCAAACAGTTGTCCAGAGTATAAGTCATATATTCGATTAACTCATCTGCTCCGGTTCTCACGAAATGGAGAGTTGCCTGTTTGCCTTTGCTTCCTGCTACAGACGAACGAAACAAACCCACTGTTGATATGTCCTCCCGTTTTTCTATATGTATAGTACTGAATTCCGGCGTACTGCTTTCACGATTGGCCATTTTTCCCGG
>JAKISS010000055.1 GCA_021648485.1 Gammaproteobacteria bacterium | reverse complement strand
GTTATAATCCAGAGCGGTGGCTAATGAGTACTGTCCCTGGCGGTCAGCTTGCTCACTAAACAGCGAATTCTTTGCGTAATAATCATATCGACCTGCGACCTCTCCCTTAAATGTTGCTCCACTGGCCCACGCACACAGTGTCATCATTGAAAAAGCCAATAACAGGGAGATGCTGCTTTTCCTCATTATTTAGACCATCTTCTCAGCGCAGCAGGATTAAGATCACTTTCTTTGAAGTCTGCATTAAATTCATAATCGGACCAAATAAGCGTCGAAACAGCGCCCGTTCTCAAGTTGGTCATCACCATTTTCATCGGCCGCCAGTACTTGCCTGCAAATTTTTTATAATCGTAAAAGCGCATTTCTTTTAATGGCCGCCCGTTAGTATCATGATACAACAATCGCAAAGGGTGATAAATTTCCTGATCTACCCACTCTTTTATCATTTTATAACTGGAGTAAGGATACGCCGGTGTGTTTTCAACAATAAATGTTGGCTTACCGTCCAGGATGTCATCTTTAATATATTTATAGGTATATTTTTTGACTTCCCAGGTGCCAATATCTTCAAATGACAATTCACTTCCCGCAAAACTGCCACTTTTATCTCTGGCGGCAAGGCGTTTGGTTCGGCGAAGCGCAGGCATATAAATCCATTGGTCATCCGGTTCCAGACCATGCGAATAGGTCAAGGAAACCATTCCGGCCAGATCTCTGGGTTCCAGAAAATTGACCAGTCGCTTATCTCCATCATCGGGCACTTCAATGGTGTACATTTTGAATTTTCGTTCGCTGGTAAATCCTCCCGGGCCTTCCAGTATCATTGTTCCCGATACGGCATAGTTGCCAAAGCCGGAGTCACGGCGTTCTGTTTCTTCCGCAATTTCAAGACCCCTGTCAATATCGGCAGAAACTGAAAAAGTTGCCAACAACCCTATTCCAAATAACATTGATAATATTTTCACTATAATTTCCTTGTCTTATAAACAACTGAGGGCAAAAATAAGAAGTCGAATATCAGGGCCAGAGAAATAACAATCGCTGTCATCAATCCCATCCATGCATTAATTTGAAAACCTGAAATCGCCAGGCATGAAAAACCGGCAACCAGCACAATGGTGGTAATAAGAATCCCTGGCCCTGAGTTTTTCATTGCATTCAGGATTGCTTGACTATGATCAACATCCTTGCATTTTCTTTCTCTGCGTAGTGCTTCAATCAGGTGGATAGTATCGTCCACAACAATCCCCAGGGTAACGGCAACAATAGCAGCAACCGCCATACCCACTTCACCAACAACTAATGCCCAGCCACCCAACGCGGCAACAGGAGGAATAAAATTTGCCAGGGTGGCAAACACACCCAGCACAAAAGACTTAAACAGGAAAAAAAGCAGGATAGATATTGCCAGCAGTGCAAGCAATGTTCCTTTCAACATTTGGTCAATATTGCGCTGACCGATATAGGAAAAAAGAATGCTCGTCCCCGTCGCTTTAGCCGTTTTACTCAATAGTGGCGTATGCTCATCCATCCACTGCTCAGCGCGCTGAACAAGATCAAGCATTTCGGATGTTGAGGCATCGTACAATGATACCGTCAGCCTGCTTTCACTTTTATCCACGGTTACCTGATCCCTGAGGCCAAGCCCCATGGGCAGGGACATCTCATATAACCACAGATACTGGGCGGCCACATATTTATCGGTGGGCAGCACATAGTTTTCTGCATTACCGCCGTTCATGGCACGGTTAATAGTTTTCATGACATCGGCCAAAGAGTGAACGTGAGATACTTCCGGTTGTTCTCTCAGCCAGTCTGAAAACCGGTTTAGCTGGTTTAAATATTCAGGCTCTGTTATGCCATCCGGGCTGGTTGCCGGTGAATAATCAATGGTATAAAAACCACCGATATGCTGATTCATATAATCCGTATCATTTCTGAAATCAAAGCGTTCATCAAAATACTGAACATAACGGTCATCCAGTTTATTGGTCAGCGCCAGACTGGCCAGACCAAGGCCCAGCACAAGCGAAGTCACAATTACTTTATTTGTATGGCGGGTCACCAGCCTGTGCAAAAAGATCCACAGTGATTCGGGTACCAGTGGACGTTGTTGAGAAACACGCCAGGGCAACATCAAGAGAAGAACAGGCAACAGGGTCAGACTGAAACCCCAGGCAAACAAAGTACCAAAACCGGCAATCATTCCCAGATGGGCAAAGGGAGGGGATTCACTGAACATCAGGGAAAAGAAACCCACAGCAGTGGCCAGACTGGTCATGGTAATGGGGCGGATTGTTTCTTTCAGACCTTGTTGTATCGCCCATGATTTATCCTTATCAGGATTTTCCCGGCGAAACCGGGAGATAGCAGAAACAAGGTGTATACAATCCGCAGTGGCAAGCGTCAGGATAATAAAAGGGGCGGTAACACTGGGGGATGAAAGGGGTATGCCCAGCATTCCGGCAACTCCCATGCCACAGGCAATCGCCGCTACCATAATCACCGTTATTGCCGAGACCACCCATACTGATCTGAAGATCAACCAGAGCAGAAAAAGCATCAACGTAATCATAATCGGGGTTAACAACGCCCCGTCATTGGCACCCGCCTCACCAAATGCATTATCCAGCGCCAATGACCCGGAAAGCCTTACATCAAGTTCATCCTGTGTTGATTCAAAATCAGCAATAATTCCCCTTGCCTCTTCTGTTAAATCAAATGCCGGGTCTCCCTGTATGGTGTCATCCAGGCGAAACCCCACAGCCACCAGCCCCACCTTTGCATCACGGCTCAACAGTTGCCCGAGCAACATGGGCTCCTGCATTGCCGCCTGTTTCAAGGCTTGTGCATCCGGGAGAGAAATCTCATCCCCTTTCCGGTAAAGGTGGTCGATGACGATATCGTCTCCCCGCGCAACAACACGCTGAAAATTTGTCACCGAATCAACACGCCTGGTGTGTGACATTGCCCAGGCTTTATCCGTTAATGCGGTTAATGCTTTCAGTTTTGAGGGGGTAAACAGGTCTCCCGTTCGGGCAGAAACGATAAACACCAGTGTGTTTTCACGGCCATATTTTTTTTCAAAGCGTTCCAGTTCCAGCAGTTCAGGATTTTCATCCGAGAAAAATACTCTGGCATCGCTTCTAAACTCCAGCCCGGCAATACCTGCGGAAACGATAATAATCAACAGCAATGATATCGAAAAGACAAACCAGGGGCGCGCCAGTATCCATTTGGCGTAACAATCCATGATATTTTACACTCCTGCGTAAGTTGTGGTATTCGCCAGTATTCGCTTTAAGGAATCCAACGTGTAAATAAAATCTTCCTGCGTATGTTCTGAGGTGATAAAAAAGCGAAGGCGTGCTTCATTTTCAGGAACCACTGGATACATAACCGCATGAGCAATAATGCCAATTTGTTGCAAGTCAGACATCAGGTGAACAGCTAACATGCTGTCTCCCAACATCACAGGCACCACGGCTGAGTCACCGCTCCTCCCGATATCAAACCTCCGTTCTTTTGCCAGCCGGGAAAACTCTCTGACATTGTTTTGCAGGTTTTCCACTCGCCATGATTCCTCCAGCATTACGTTTATTGCCCTGTTCGCCGCGGCGGCCGATGCAGGAGGAAGCCCGGTACTGTACAAAAGCACACCGGGCGCAAAGAAACGCAGCAGTCTTATCATTTCTTCAGAACCACCCAGAAAACCACCACAACTGGCAAAGCTCTTGCTTAACGTGCCCATAATAATATCAATTTGCCGGGTATCAACGCCCCAGTGCTCACATAAACCCCGCCCGCTTTTTCCCACCACACCCAATGAGTGAGCCTCATCCACCATCAGCCAGCAATTGTGTTTCTTTTTAAGCTCAACAAGGCGGGGAAGGTCTGCCAGATCACCATCCATGCTGTACGCACCTTCAACAATGATCATTGCTTTTTCATAATTCCCCCGGTTTTCATTCAGCAAAGTCGCCAGGGCATCGAAATCATTATGGGGAAAAACAATCCGGCGACTATCGGCCATCACAGCACCCATAACGCCACTGTTATGCATATACTCATCCATAATGATCAGGTCGCGTTTACCCATCAGATAGCCGATAGTCGCAACGTTTGTCATATAACCACCCACGGTAGTGACACAACTTTCAAAACCAAACGCATCACACAGGGTACTTTCCAGCTCTGTATGTATCGCCATTTCCCCCCCCACCATGCGTGCAGCACCTGCATGTGTGCCATATTGATCAAGAGAGTGCTTGGCGGCACTAATCACGCGCGCATCATTGGCCAGGCCCAGATAGTTGTAGCCCGAATAACAAATAAATTCTTTTTCTCTGCTGGTAACCTTGTTGGATAAAGAACCGGAACGCGGCATAAAGTAGGGATTATTCATTCCCTCCCGCCCATACACATCATCAATTTTTTCAATGATTTTATAGTCTGCGCTATTCGTTACATCCATGGCACGAACGCGGGCATTATCACCCCCCGCATTTTCGTTGGTCTTGCTTTTCTCCAAAAATTCCGACTTGAATGACGCCAATAAATCTGCATTCACACTCATTAAAAAATCTCCATATCCTGTTATGCCGCAATATCTTCCTGATTATCAATGTGTAACTGGTCGAGGCATTTATGCGCCAAAGCGGATATAGAGCTACTGCCAATCAACTCCAGCGCTGAAACCGATACACCCAGGCTGGCATCCAGATTCGCACGAATCTCTGTCGCCATCAGTGAATCAACACCCAGTGATTCCAAAGGCCGGGAAGGGTCAATGTGTTCTACCGGCATTTTCAATGCCGCAGAAAAAACTTCTGACACTAATGAAATCAACACTTGTGTTTGCACCTCCTGATCAAGTGTCGCAAGTTTTGCTGATAAACGTGACTTAACAGAGTCATCACGTTCTTCTCTTGCTTCCTCAAGCACGGTGCGATAACGCGATGAATGAACCGCGTTCACTTCATACCGGCTCCACTTTCCCCATTCCGGCTGAGAAGAAATACTGATATTGGCCTGACCTGTTGAAATTGCGCGCTCCATTCCATTCAATCCCAGATTAAATGAAAGCGGCGAAAGCCCGATTTGCGTCAGGTGATCCCCAATCTTGTTATCCTGACTCAACATGCCCACAGCACCAATCGCGCCCCAGTTGATGCTCATGCCCGCCTGATTATGCAGTTGCCGATACCTTGCCAGCGCATCAAGAAAACCATTTGCCGCACAATAGTTGGCCTGACGACTGTTGCCCAGCAATACAGAAATAGAAGAGTACAAAACAAAATGATCCAGCTTGTGTGACTGTGTTGTAACATGGAGATTCCAGGCACCCAATGCTTTGGGAAGCATGACCTTGCGCATGTCCTCCTTCGTCATTTCTTCAATGGGTTTATCTTCCAGCAAACCTGCGGTATGGAAGACCCCCTTAAAGGGTATTCCCATTCCTTCTATCATTCCGATCATCTTCTGCACGGAAGCAATATCCGCAAGATCACATGGCCAGGCCGTGACATGCGAGCCCATGGCACCCAGCGTCTCCATAAACACCCGGTCGTCATGGCCTTCTCCAGCCCTTCTGCTACACAACACAATATGCCCAGCACCGTGTCGGGCCAGCCATTTTGCCGTTTCTTTCCCCAGGCCACCAAATCCGCCTGTAACAAGATAAACCGCATCGGAAAAAATAGTGACGCTATCCATTGCCTGCGCAGACAGCTCTGCGTCATCATCAAAAGTCAGAGTGACATCATGCTCAGTTATTGCCCGGCCATTCTGGAGAAACTGTTTTAATGTCGTGCTCTGCTCTCTGAACGCTGCGTTACCGGCTGTTATTGCCTCATGCAGGCACCGGGCAACCTGTGCTTTGTTATTTTTCAGATCAGTGGCCAGACTGTAACGAATCATCGAACCTATGTTAGGCCGACACATAAAAACACCATCGCTATCCGCAAGATCAACAACAACACCGCCCTGTACCAGCATATTAAATCCAAAGAACTTATCCCATTCATTAACCGGTACGGCAAGCAGTGCCACCTTTACATCACCAACAACATCTTCTATGGACATTTCATTCCAATAGCGGTTGTCTGCCGGAACAGTGATCACGTTGACCTGTTTTTTCTTGAGCAAGGATGAAAGTGCCTGACCAAGTGGATTCTCACAGACCAGTGCTGTTGATCCACCCAACAGTGAAATATTGTCAATGATCCGTCGGGCAGCCGTCAGATGTATTGCCGCACTGGCAACAAACGGGGCAGACACCGCATCATCAATTTTTATCAGCAGCCCTGCATCTACCGGCATCAGAACATGTGAAGAAAGCGGGAAGGGAATCATTCCCGCAATACGATCACCCACAGTGTAATCCGTTACCTTCATGCCCGTACGGGTTACGCGCGCACATACGCCGGTCAATCCGGGTTCACTGGCATTGTCCTGAAAGCCCGCAATATTTTGTGGTAAATTAACCGCTTCAATTTTTAATTCAATGTCATCGGCAGCAATCCTCGGCATTGCCATTTCCACCACGTCAAAGGCACGTTCATTTTCTGCCGGAATCAATTCAAATTTGTCACCGGACTTAATCGACAGTATTGTTTCATGAGTTGCAGAGAACAGGCCGGAAGGCAACAATTCCGAGAAGTAACGCCCTGAGTTTCGCAACGCAACTTCATCTTTGTCACGATTGGAAAGCAGCTCTTTCAACAGTGCCGTAATATTTTCATCATCCACCATTTTGGGTAAATCAATAACGGTAGCATTGAGGTTCTTTATTTCATTAAATGCTACTCGACTCAACCCCACCAATGCCCCCTGGGCCGGAATAGTACTTGTATCAATAGAACCGATACTGAAAGCACCCCGCGTCACAATATAAAGCCGGGGAATGGCGGGTGCTTTTGCCAACCTTTGTATTAACTCAAGAAGATGTTCGCTGGCCTGCATACCGGTCGGATCCAGTGCATTGTCATAACCTGAGTCAGCCATATATAAAACCGCATCAAATTTTGTTGTATCTATATTTCCCGATACCACTTCACTCATAGAAGCAACGATACAGTCAGTGGTGGTCTGCCGAGAAATGTGACTGCATATCGTGCCGAAAATTAAAACGTCACCCTCCTCAACAGCCAGCCATTTTTTGTTGACTATCGTAAAATCATTGACTTCTTCCGCCTTCCACTCAAACTGAAGATCACCCTCTGGATATTCTTTACGCTTATCTTTACTCAGTAATGCCGAACAGACCAGGCTATTGATACTGGCGACCATATTGCCCTCTTCGTCATACACCCATAAATCACATTCGACTTTTCGTACGCTACGTTTTTTCATTCGACCATGGCAATAGAGTCGTGCGGGAAGTACGCTGTAAATCTTCATCTCATTAATTGCTGTCGGTAGAAACGCGCCTTTTTCAGGGTCCAGCAAACACAATACTGTTTGCAGGCAACCATCCAGCAAACTGGGATGCACTTGATAGTGATGACTATCCTGAGCAAGATCATCCGGCAAAATCAACTGACTGATGACCTCATTACCATCATCTTTCAAATAACAACGGGTTATTGGTTGAAACAGCGGCTTGTATTGCATGGAAAATTTTGCAAAGTTCTGATAAACCTCATCAGCCTGTAATGGCTTCTCAAACGCTGTTAACAGGTCTTGAATATCGACGCTGGAATGTTCAGCGGATCGCAACGGATAAATAAAGGCACTCGCATGCCGACTGACCTGATCAGGATTTTGTTCATCAAAACTTTTCACGGTGAACGCATCCCCCGCTTCATTCACTGTCACTTCCATATTGAGTGCTTTACCTGCGTCAAGCACCAGCGCTTTTTCAATAGAAATATCCGTCAGTCGCCATGCCTTGCCTGAATCCATCGACGCGCCCTGAGCACATTCAATCATGGCTTCGATATAGCCTGCGGCAGGCATAATAGGAAGCCCGTCAACAACATGGTCTTCCAGATAACTCAAACGATGGTCAGCGAGATCACAGCGCCACACATTTGCTGCAGGAACTCTCATTCCTAACAATGGGCGTTCAACATCATCCAGGCGGTCACGTCGCTGTGACTCGGATTCACGCCATAATATTTCACGCTGCCAGGGATAAACGGGCAGCGCGATAAACTGACCTTCCGGGTGACGCCGCTGCCATTGCAACTCAGCGCCCTCTGCATAGGCCGTAGCAATAGACTGATAAAAGGCTTCAAGCTCCCGCTGTTTTCTATTTAAAGTTTGGCACAGATTTATTTCTGCGCCGGCATCCGCACAAATTTCTTTAATGGCATTACGCAATACGGGATGAGGACCGACTTCGATAAACACACGGTAATCATCATCAATCAATGTGCGTATTGCTTTTTCAAAATAAACGGGATTACGCACATTTTCACACCAATAAGCAGCATCATAACGTCTGTCTGTTACACGCTCTCCAGAGACCGTTGAATAAAGCGGTATAGTGGGTTCAACCGGTGTCAGTGGTGACAGTTTCTCCATTAGTTCCGGCTTAAGAGGCTCCATCATGGGGCTGTGATAAGGCACTTCAACAGCCAATGCCCGGGCAAACACATCACGCGCTTCCAGCTGCCCTCGCAATTCATCCAGACATTCGGAATCACCCGCCAGCGTCACCCCGGTGGGACTGTTAATTGCGGCAATACTGACCTTTCCCTGATAGACCGTGATAGCTTCCAACGCCGCTTCGTGCGTCAAGCCAACCGCCAGCATACCGCCCTGATGTGCTGCTTTTTTCTGAATCTGACTGCGATAAAATGCAACATGTAATGCATCGCGCAGGCTTAACATACCGGCTGCCCAGGCTGAACTTATCTCGCCCACCGAATGCCCCACCACTGCCGCAGGCTCCAGACCTTCAGACCGCATTGTCTCGGTCAGCGCATATTGAATAACAAAATTTGCCGGTTGTGCATATTGCGTTTCTGTAATGCGGGAATCTTCTTCCGACTTCATCATTTCCGCTTTAATGGAAAAACCGGCAATCTCCTGAAAAATGTCATCAGCGTGCTCTACGGCTTTCCTGAACACAGCATTGCCTTGATAAAGTCCCTGCCCCATCCCCCACCATTGCGGCCCCATTCCTGTATAGATAAAAACAGGCTTTACCTGGCCGGTAAAAGGTTTACTGCCTTCCGCCGCCTGGGATGAGTATCCCTTGTCTACATACTCATCCAGTACACCCAGCAGCTCTTTGTCATTTTTACCCCACAGCGCCAAACGATATTCCAGATGCCCTCGCCGTCGCGAGGCTGAGTAAATCACATCATCAACCCTGCTGCCGGACTGCAACAAATGCAAATATTCCTTCGCCAGCGTTTTGACCGCCGCCTGACTGCGTGCAGAAATAGGCAACAAACGACAAGACTGTTGATCAGGCGTTTTTTTACGCGCACCCGTTACCGCATTGTTTATTTCCGGCGGCAAACTCAATATGGCATGCGCATTGGTACCCCCATAACCAAAGGAGTTAATGGCAATACACCGGGTTTCACCTTCCGCTGCCAGCGAACTCAATTCTGTGGCCAGCATCAAGCCATTTTCACCAAAAGGAATATTCGGATTGGGTTCTTTTAATGTCGCCAGAGGCGGCACTTTATTGTGCTTTAACATCATGCAGACTTTAATGATGCTGGCAACACCCGCCGCTGCTTCCAGATGTCCAATATTACTTTTCAGAGAGCCAATCTTGCATAAATCAGTACGCCGCTGACCGTAGACTGACGCAATAGCCGACGCCTCTATGGGATCACCCACCGGGGTGCCTGTTCCGTGAGCTTCCACATATTGAATACTTTGCGCAGCCAGAGATGCGCGGGCAACCACTTTCTCCATCAACACCTGTTGAGACTCTGCGCTGGGCACAGTAATGCCACTGGTACGACCATCCTGATTGACGCCCACGGCATCAACAACCGCCAGAATATGATCACTGTCCGCCAGTGCCTGCTTGAGTGACTTCAGAATAACCACGCCCGCGCCTTCACCACGGCCATAACCATCTGCCCGTGAATCAAAACTTTTTGACAGACCATCACGCGCCAGGAACTGGCCCTTTGACATGGCAATCGGATACTCAGGGCGTAACATAAAGTTTACTCCCCCGACAATCGCCATATCACACACACCGCTATCAATGTCATTCACGGCATATGAAAATGCGACCAGTGAAGATGAACAGGCCGTATCGACCGAGATACTGGGGCCACGCAGATCATAAGCATATGAAAGACGGTTGGAGAGCATGGTCAAGGTTGCACCGGAGGCACTGTGTGTACCGATTTCACTTCGCGCACCACTGCCCAGTTGGTTAAGCATATGGTCCAGAGTAAACCCGCCCATATAAACGCCCACATCCTGACCTGCCAATGCTGTCGGGTCTATGCCCGCATGCTCCAGCGCCTCCCATGACACTTCCAGCAACAGGCGTTGCTGGGGATCATAAAACTCGACTTCCCGGGGGGCAAAATTGAAAAACCCTGCATCAAATTTTTTATAATCCCAGTCAACAAAATGCCCTTTACGCACATGTGATTTTCCGGATGCCGCGCCCTCTGCATTATAAAACCGTTTCGCCTCCCAGCGATTTTGAGGAATATCACTTATTGCATTTTTACAATCAGCAATATTTTCCCAGAATGCCTCTGCGGTATTTGCACTTCCGGGGAAGCGGCACCCTAACCCGACAATCGCGATCTTTGATTCCCTATCAACATTCATAATCCATTATCCTCACGGTAAATATACAGACACCATCCAGATTTCCTTATTTACATCTTCGTCGATTACAACAAAAAAACTGGCGACTCATCAATTGCGGATCAACTTAATCTATTTTTGTATTGACGGCGAGCAACTTTCGCACAAAAAAATGTGTACTATTTACATTTTTACATAACTTTCTATTTTGATCACTAAATATTGTTATAAATTTATAGATAGATTAATGGAAATACCAAAATGTCTGCATATTTACAAGCGTAATTATTTTGATATCGATTATATATCAGGATTTTTCTGCAAACTTTTCGTTACGCAAGATACACTTGATCGCTTTCCATTCAAAAACCAAGGCGCACTCTCAACTAAACCTGCCAAATAATAGAAACCAAAAAGCCTGGCACAACCCGACACTATTTTTTCGTCTCCTCGTTCATTTTCAACACATGGCGTCTTGAAAAAAATATTTTATTTTCTGATACCCGTTATGTTTTTGGGGAGAGGGAGGAGAAGACACTCGTCCGAATTTACCCAATACTGTTCACAACAGCATTATCGAACACCCTGCATTCATTCAAATCTATCCTTTTTCCTGAATACGCTTCAATTGAGAACTCCCCTCAACCGAACAGGTAACATTACCCGGGAAGTTATACCCATAGCATTTGAGGTTTAGACCTGAGTGAACGCCCTGTTTTCCCCAGAGCCGTATTGAAACGCCTTGCAATAGAACAACGGTAGATGCGCCATCTTCTTTGCTATGGAGAAAATATGACGCTACAGATATCTGCTGAAAATTTATTTATTTTTGCTTAACCGGGCAGTAGTGATAAAATGCGGGGATTTCCCCCACAAGAATATACAAAGGAAAATTCATGTCTGCACTCATCTGTGGTTCCTATGCCTACGACACCATCATGGTGTTCCCGGACAAATTCAAACATCACATCCTGCCGGACAAGGTGCATATGTTAAATGTGTCGTTTCTGGTGCCGGAAATGCGCCGGGAATATGGTGGCTGCGCAGGCAACATCGCCTACAATCTCAAGCTGCTGGGTGATGACCCGTTACCTATGGCCACTGTAGGCAAAGATTTTGATCTCTATGCCAACTGGATGGATCGATGTGACATCACGCGCAACCACATCAAGATTTATGACAGCACGTTTACGGGTCAGGCCTTTATCACCACCGACCAGGACGACAATCAAATTACCGCCTTTCATCCGGGTGCCATGAATCTCTCCCATGAAAACCAGGTATCTGATGCTGAAGGTGTCACCATCGGCATTGTTTCTCCCGATGGCCGTGACGGCATGATCCAGCATGCACAGCAATTTGCCGAAGCCAACATTCCGTTTATTTTTGATCCCGGCCAGGGCATGCCCATGTTTGACGGTACAGATCTGCTGCGTTTTGCTGAACAGGCCACCTGGATCACCCTCAACGATTATGAAGCCCAGTTATTCGAAGAGCGCACGGGTAAATCACCCCATGAAATTGCTGAAATGGTCGATGCTCTGATCATCACCCGGGGCGGCGAAGGTTCACATATCTATACCCGTGAACATCGCACTGAAATCCCCGCTGTCCCGGCCAAACAACTGCTTGACCCCACCGGCTGTGGTGATGCTTACCGCGCCGGCCTGATGCATGGTCTGATGCATGACATGGACTGGGAAACCACCGGGCGCATTGCCTCGTTAATGGGTGCCATAAAAATTGAACAGCACGGCACACAAAATCACAGTTTTACTCGTGATACTTTTGATGCGCTCTTTCAGGGAGCTTTTGGACGCTCTATTTAACCCGGATTTAAAATTCTCGTTCCGTATTGAAAGGTAACGACTTAGCCTGGGTTACAAACTGTACAGTAACTGCTCAACGTACTTTTGATGCCGTAATCGGGCAAATTAAAGGTGCTCTGAGTAGTTACCGTATTACTACCATCATCCTGATACAGACCAGAATGATGCATCACCCAAAAGAACAGGCGCTTGTGGATAGAGGCACACCCGTGAAGGGCCATCACAAACTTATTCAAAAGCTCGGCCCTCTCGCTCCGGTCATCGCTTTTGCCTGCTTTTTTTTATTACTTTTCAGTATCAGCCGCTTATTGCTCGCACTGATTTATTTTTCAGAAATCAAAGCCGTAAATGGCGCGCTATGGTTGTTCCCGGTGGGCGTGCGCATGGATGTCATGATCCTTTCCGCCCTGCTGCTCATCCCCACCCTTCTACTATTGCTCATGCCCCCCTTCACCCAGCGCTGGTGGTATTTTTTGATTGCCAGCCTGTTTGCCTTGTTCAGCATTGTGCTGATTTATTTTGAAATTACCACATACACTTTTTTGTCCGTTTACAATGCGCGGCCCAATCATTTGTTTGTGGAATATATGGCAAGCCCTGGCACAGTACTGGACATTGTGCTGACCAATTACAAGTTACCGTTGTTTTTCGGCCTGCTGTTAATGACCATCATCGGCGGGTGGACGGCACGCTTCACTTACCGGCTCATGTGCAACGCGCCACAGTGGCCTTATTGGAAACGCCTGCTTGTTACTCCGGTTGTTGTGTTGTTACTGGCGCTGGGCATACGCTCTTCTTTAAGTGACAGCCCGGCCAACCTGGGCAGCGCCGCCTTTTCAGAAGACAGCCTGGTTAACGAGCTGGCTCTTAATTCCAGTTATGCCGTAGCCTACGCCACATATAACTTTTTTAACCAGCAGCAAAACCTCGCAGAAAAATATGGTCACATGGCGGAAATTGAAATCATTCGTCGCGTACAACAACAAACCGGCCTGCCCGCCAGTGCCTTTGATGACCCGGACATTCCGCTGGCCCATGTGCAAGCAGCCAATACACCCCTTGCCCAGCCACGCAACCTGGTGATCATTCTGTCCGAAAGCCTTAGCGCAGAATTTATCGGCAACCTGGGCGGCCAGCCCCTGTCCCCACAATTTGATATGCTGAGCCAGCAGGGTATTTTCTTCGACAATCTGTATGCCACGGGTAAACGTACCAATCGCGGCCTGGAATCCGTCGTCACCGGCGCATTACCTATTCCGCTCACCAGCGCCATTAAGCTGCGTCTGGCTCAGTCTGATTTTTTCACCCTGCCTGCACTGCTAAAAGCCCATGGCTATCAAACCAGCTTTTTATACGGCGGTGATACCAACTTCGATAACATGCAACGTTTTCTCAGTTACAACGGTGTAGAGCAGATTATTGGAGGCAGTGATATCCACAATGCCCGCTTTCGTAACCACTGGGGAGTATCGGACGACGATATTTTTTCCACCGCCAATAGCTTCTTTCGTGGCCAAGCCAATAATACCCGGCCCTTTGCCAGCATTATTCTCACCCTCTCCAATCACGAACCCTTTGATTTTCCCGGCAGTGATTTTGAGCTTTACGAACAACCCCGCGCCACACAAAACAACGCTGCCAAATATGCCGACCATGCCCTTGGGCGTTTTTTTGCACAGGCCCGCAAGGAAACCTATTTCGACAACACCGTATTTCTCATTGTCGCCGACCACGGTGTGGAAATTCAGGCCCGGGGGTTGATTCCTGCTGCCAAATATCATGTACCCGCACTGATCCTCGGACCCGGCATTACACCACAGCGTATCAAGATATTGGCCAGCCAGATTGACCTGCCACCCACCGTGCTGGGCCTGCTGGGCATTACCACACGCCACCCCATGCCCGGTCGCAACCTACTGCGCCTGCCAGCCGACCTGCCGGGACGGGCTATTTATCACCTTGGCAGCACCTATGCCTACCACGTCGAAAACAGCGTCGTTTTGCTGCGCCCTGGCCATGCGAACCGCCAATATCAGCTCCGTGATGGCAAGTTCACGCTAATGACGCTCGATGCCGAACTGGAAAAAGACGCCCTGGCCCACCTGCTGCTGCCCGACCTCCTGCATCGCCAGCAACGCTATCGACTGTCACCTCAACCCTGAACCTACCCATGCAGCACTACCGAAAAACACTGCGACAGGCGGGCAGGCGGGCAGTATCGCCAAAACCTCGTTAACACCCATCGAAACTAAAAGACGACAAGGGTATTTACCGATTCATACGGACAAATACCACTACACCCCTCCTGTAATTTCTCTGGTTTTAGACCCGGCCAGCTTTTATACTCCCCGCTGCTGAATAATGCAGGTTGCCCACATCGTCAGCCAGGAAGGCCAACGATCCGGCAACAACACCTGAACACGGTGTACTGCCCACCCAAAGCGGTACTATAGGAGTCACACATCCCATGCAAGCCAATATTCTGTTTCAAAATAATGAACACATGGTCCTTACCTTCACTGATCTGGTTACCGGCGAAGGTATTCAGTCCAACCAGATGGTGATTATTCAGGAAGGCCACTCCGCTATTTTTGATCCCGGCGGCGACCTCACTTACATGCCATTAAGCATGGCCATCACCAAATACGTGAAAATAAAAGACATCGACTACGTCATCGCCAGTCACCAGGATCCCGACATCATCTCTTCCCTGGACAAATGGCTAATGTACAGCGACGCCAAAATCGTGGTTTCCAAACTCTGGGAGCGCTTTGTGCCGCATCTGGTACCGGGTTACATGAAAGAAAAAGCAGAAGGTCGCATGATTGCGATCCCGGATCAGGGCATGTACATCCCCATGGGACACTCGGTGATAAAGGCTATTCCCGCACATTTCCTGCACTCGGTGGGCAATTTCCACTTCTACGACCCCATCAGCAAAATCCTGTTTTCCGGCGACGTGGGAGCTTCAATGGTAGATAAACACCCTGAACGAGCAGTCCAGGATTTTGACCGGCACATTCCTAAAATGCAGGCATTTCATGAACGTTACATGGTGTCCAACAAAGTCTGCCGACTGTGGGCCAGAATGATTCGTAACATGGATATCGAAATAATCGTGCCGCAACATGGCCGTCCCATTCAAGGCAAAGAAATGATCGGCAAATTTCTTGACTGGTTTGAAACTCTGGAATGCGGCATCGACAAACTGACCCAACATCACTACATGGTGCCGCAAGGCAACAAAAAAAGAACGGATGAAAAACAGGGCGAGCCTTTACCCCTTCTTTCTCCGATGTAACCCGGCAAGGCTCTCCAACGGTGGCAGACAATGCCCCTCGTGACAGACATAAGCCCGGACTCCGGTTGCTGGCACCGCATAAGCTGCCAGCGCACCGGGAAGCATGGCCGCGTCATCGGGAATAACCACCTGTAAACGACGCGGCGCATATTCCTGATTCAGTACCGCAGTCCATTGCGCCATTTCTTCCGCCGCCTCCAGCCCGGCGCTACGCAATACAATGGTTTCTGTCGGATATAAAAACTCCTCGGCTGCCGTTAACAACGCATTGTGCGCATGGGGAAAACCACGCACATCCTGCCAGGCGGCCTGTAGCGTTTTTTCCGCCGCATCCACATAACGACTGTTACCCAGCAAATAACCCACACGCAATAATACCTGTGCAGCAATACCGTTACCCGATGGCGTCGCCTCATCCATCCATGGCCGGGGGCGCTGAATCAGTTTTTCGTGATCATCGGCGGTAAAATAAAACCCCCCGTCATCGGCTGCAAAATATGCCAGCAGGGCATCAAGCAACGCAACAAGTATCTGCAAATCATCATCACGCCAACGTGCCTCCAGCAACGCCAGCACACCATCGGCCAAAAAAGCATAATCATCGAGATACGCCATAAGGTGCGCCTTACCATCTTTACTGGTGGCCAACAAACGTCCATCCACCCACATATTCTTACGCACAAAAGCCAGCGCCTGCTCTGCCGAAGCAATAAAGTCCTCCCGCCCCAGCCGCCGACCCGCCACCGCCATGCCCTTGATCATCAAACCATTCCAGCTGGTGAGAATTTTCTCATCGCGACCGGGGCGCACTCTGGTTTCACGCGCCACCAATAATTTTTCCCTGCCTGCGCTCAAAATCGAGTGCGCCAGAGACAGCTCAAAATGCAACTCGTCTGCAATATTCTCCATGCTGCGAAACACATGCAAATGCCAGGCATCTTCAAAATTCGACGTACGATCCAGGCCGTAATGCCGCGACAGCACCGCATATTCCTCGTCCGTTAACAGCTGCTGCACTTCTGCCAGTTGCCAGGCGTAAAACTTTCCTTCCTCACCTTCCGAATCCGCATCCAGGGTGGAATAATATCCTCCCAAAGGTGATTGCATCTCACGCATCACCCACTGTGCCGTTTCTTCTGCCACTCGCCGGAAAGCGGCATCCCCGGTGGCAGCATAAGCATCGGCATACAACACCAGTAACGGCCCGTTGTCGTAAAGCATTTTTTCAAAATGCGGAATCATCCACTGTGCATCAACAGAATAACGACAAAAACCGCCACCCAACTGATCATAAATTCCCCCTGAGGCCATGGCATGCAAGGTCGTGCGCGCCATTTCCAGCGCCTGTATATCCGCCCCCTCCGTTGCAGACCAGTGACGCAATAAACGCTCAATAGTAGTAGGGTGAGGAAATTTTGGTGCTGCACCAAAACCGGCATAATTTTTATCGTAACTGTTTCCCAGCTGGCGTCGTGCTTCATCCAGCACCGCCGCCTCTATTTCAACATCAGCCGATGTCCGCTCTTCACTGGCACGTTGCAGATATTCGCGCACCGAATCACTTTGTTTACCCACATCACCCGGATGGTCATGATAAAAATCTGCCACACGTTGCAGAATATCCACAAATGCAGGCATGCCATGACGCGGCTGTGGCGGAAAATAAGTACCGCCAAAAAAAGGGATATGGTCATCAGCCGTTAAAAACATATTCAATGGCCAACCGCCACCGCGCTGATTCAACAATTGGTACGCAAACTGATAAATCTTGTCCAGGTCAGGACGTTCTTCACGGTCTACCTTGATATTAATAAACAAGGTATTCATCAGCCTGGCCGTGGTTTCATCCTCAAAAGACTCATGCTCCATCACATGACACCAGTGGCAGGCCGAATAACCGATGGACAGCAAAATCGGCTTATTTTCCGAGCGGGCTTTGTTCAATGCCTCTTCACCCCAAGGATGCCAATCCACCGGATTATGTGCATGCTGCTGGAGATAAGGACTGGTTTCGTTGATCAGCGAATTGGGCACTGCGTAATTCCTATGAAGCACTCGAATAAAGCGCCACCGTAGCAAATGAAATCCACAAATAACAGATGACAGTTTGCAGGGAATTTATCGGCCTCCACAACTCCCCGTGAAAACTCACATCGAATTTGATCGCCGAAGGGTGGGCACGTTTTTTGTGCCCACCCGCATACTGAATTAATCAGCTGAATCATAACAAGCACAACAAGATTAGGAATGGAAATTAAATAACTTATACAAGTGGCGCGCTGATTTAGTCCATATTTGTTCGTTCTGATTGAGTAAAAGTGCAGGAATAGTCGCTCTTATTTCGAGCTTTTACGATTGAGGAACGGGCAAAGACGGGCTGAAGCAGAGATGTCAATGGTATAAGTTATTTAATTTCCATTCTTTAGATTGTAAGCTTGCTCACCGCTGGCGATAATAGCGCTTTCTCCCGCACGACAACTCGTGCAAAAAACAGGAATCACCCACCGTGAGTAAAGCCCTCCCTCCTCTGCGCCTCAAAAAAAATGAAGAACGTCGCCTCAAGGCAGGCCACTTATGGGTCTACAGCAACGAAATCGATACCGACAAAACGCCACTGAAAGACTTCTCCCCCGGCACAGCCGTCAGCATCGAAGATTCACAGGGGCATGTGCTGGGCAATGCCTACGTCAACCCGCATTCGCTGATCAGCGCGCGGCTGGTCAGTCGTGATACAAAATATGTACTGGATCAGTCACTGATTACCCACCGCCTGAACATCGCCCTCTCATTGCGCGAACAATGTTTCGCACAACCCTTTTATCGCCTGGTACACGGTGAGGGGGATAACCTGCCCGGACTGATAGTGGACCGCTTCGCGGACGTGCTGGTGGTGCAAATCACCACGGCGGGCATGGAAATACAAAAACAGGCCATCATCGCCGCACTGGAAAAAACCCTCAAACCTGCGGCCATCGTATTGCGCAACGACACCCCCTCCCGCAAAGCCGAAGCACTGGACAGCTACGTCGAAACCGCCAGCGGCACATTACCGGAATCGGTACTACTGGAAGAAAACAACACCCGCTTTGAAATCGACGTACTCAGCGGCCAAAAAACCGGCTGGTTTTACGACCACCGCATGAACCGTGTACGCATGCAGAATTACGTCAAAGACAAGCGGGTGCTGGATGTCTTCAGTTACATCGGAGGCTGGGGAATTCAGGCACTCACTGCCGGAGCCAATGAAGTGATGTGCATTGATGCCTCAGCCAAAGCCGTTGACCGCATCCATCACAATGCCAGCCTGAACAAAGTGGACGATAAACTGGTGAGCGTAGAAGGCGATGCCTTCGAAGCACTAAAATCCCTGCGTCAGGAACGAGAGCGTTTTGACGTAGTGATTATCGACCCACCCGCCTTCATCAAACGCAAGAAAGATTTTAAAGAAGGGCTCACTGCCTACCGACGCATTAATCAAATGGCCTTGCAGGTACTCAACAAAGGCGGCTACCTAGTCAGCGCATCCTGCTCTTTTCATCTCACACGCACACAATTGCACGACACCATTCTAAAGGCCAGTCGTCATATTGATCGCAACGCGCAAATTATCGAGCAAGGCCATCAGGGGCCGGATCATCCAGTACACCCGGCCATTGCGGAAACTGATTATTTAAAGGCATTTATTACCCGCATTTTGTCGAATTAATCAATTAAGCAATGTCATCAGAATTTGGAGCTGGTCGCATTTTCAATAAAATAAACGTTATAAAAATAGATAACATACATACTTTATCCTGTTTTTATGGTGCGAATTAACACGCGACTTGAAGAGATAAACAGTTTAATTCAAGCCGCTAAGAGCCGGGCCAGAGGGCTCGGTTAGTTCTTTCGTGCAGGCTGTACAGAAAGCGCTTCCAAAAACCGTAAATACGCCTCCTCATCCCAGGGCCGCCCACCCAACGCTTGATATCGAACAATACCATCCGGATCAACCAGATAAGTTGAAGGCAGGCCACGCGGTTGCCAGGCTTCGGTAACCTGACCATCCAGATCCATTAGCGATACAATATCCGGTGCCAACAGTCCCAGAAAAGTAAATACCGTATCTTCGTTTTCCGCAGTATTCACAATAGCAAAGACAAGTTGTGATGTTTTAAGCTTCTCTACCATATTCTGAATGGCAGGCATTTCACGGCGACAGGGACCACACCAGCTTGCCCAAAAATGCACGAAGATCCAGTGGCCTTTTTTCTGCGCAAGACTGAAGGGGTTACCATCAATATCGTTTAATTCCAACGACGGGGCGGGATAAGCAGTAATGGATAAAATCCCTTTGGGGATAGCCGATGCCGAAGAAATATCCTCTGCCCATACGAAACCACCCGTCAGCATGCAACAGATAATGCTGAATGTATTGCATAATTTCTTCATAGTGATTTTATCGCCCCTGCTGCGTCTGCACATTGTAAATTATTCACTATTGCAATCACTGGCTCAGTATTTTCCCCTAGTCCAAACCGGGCTCGCAATGAAAAAATAGCCGTTGTTTTCCGCAGAACAACGTTGCCGCCTTCTTTTTCATGCGCATAAAAATGTAATGTCTCAGGCAACAGCATCCAGCGAAATGTGGATTGAGAGGCTAGAGGAATATTCATTTTTTCCCATAACGGTGGCCATTGTGAACGAGGTATTCTTTGAAGCTTCCCTTTCCGGGACACAAACTCCCAGCGAGCCAAATCCATCTGTAAAACATCATTGCGCTTATTTTTAATGCTTGCAGTAAAAAAACAATAGGCGGACAGTGTTTCAATCATTCTCGCGGGGAAACCCCGAGCCTCAAAAAAGGCCGCCATTTGCTCTGTACTCCAGGGAAACAACTGTAGCCGCAACTGCGCATTCTCAAAACCTGGCGGCGACCTTTCATCCTCAGCATATAACACGCCTATGGAAAATAAAGACAGTCCAAAGGCCAGCGTCAGAAGTACCCTGACGATAACCTGCTGCGTAAAACACGCCTGTTTTTGTTGAGATTTACAATTATTATTCGCCATGGAACTCAGACTTCATCGGATGGGTCGAACCCTGCAAACCGGACGCAGGGGAATAACGCCAGTATAACGTCAAAATATTGTTTGGTTTGCCCGAATTTTGACAGTCTCTCCGTTCAAAAGGACATGATCACGGCGTATCCGGCGCACAATATCTGGCATACGCTTTGCATCTTACAATGGTGAATAAAATTCAATTTTATAAAAACTGACTCTATACTGAAAGCAGTGTTTTATCGCTTGTGGTCGTATCGGGTATGGCGCATTCAGTCCATAATCAGGCACGTTACCACACGAAGTATAGGTCCATAAAAATCAATATTAATGTGGACTTTTAATAGTCTACTGGCGTCCGATACCAATAACGGACACTGCAATTTCTTGAGAGGACGAGATCATGCCTATTTTTGAGCACTACCAGTCCCGGTACGAGCAGGCGCAGGAAGAGGAGATGTCACTTCAGGAATACCTGGATCTGTGCAAAAAAGACCCAACTACCTATGCCACCGCTGCCGAGCGTATACTTACCGCCATTGGTGAGCCCGAAATGCTCGATACCCGGCAAGACCCGCGCCTGAGCCGCCTCTTCTTTAATAAGCTCATCAAAATTTATCCGGCCTTTAAAGAATTTTATGGCATGGAAGATACTGTTGAGCGGATCGTTTCGTTCTTTCGGCACGCAGCACAGGGACTGGAAGAAAAAAAACAAATCCTGTATTTGCTGGGACCGGTGGGTGGCGGCAAATCATCTTTAGCAGAAAAGCTGAAGTCGCTGATGGAACAACAGCCTTTTTATGCCATAAAAAATTCACCCATTAATGAATCACCATTAGGGCTTTTTTCACCCGATGAAGATGCACGCATCCTGGAAGAAGACTACGGCATCGCAAAGCGCTATCTCAACGGCATCATGTCTCCCTGGGCTGTAAAACGCCTCCATGAATTTAATGGTGATATTACGCAATTCCGGGTTGTCAAACTTTACCCATCGATACAACGTCAAATCGGCATTTCCAAAACCGAGCCAGGCGATGAAAATAATCAGGATATTTCTTCACTGGTGGGCAAAGTGGACATTCGCATGCTGGAAAAATTCAGCCAGGATGATCCGGATGCCTATTCCTACTCTGGTGGACTCTGTCAGGCCAACCAGGGACTCCTGGAATTTGTCGAAATGTTCAAGGCGCCCATCAAAGTGTTACACCCCCTGCTCACTGCCACTCAGGAAGGCAACTACATGGGTACCGAGGGTATTTCCGCGCTGCCTTTTAATGGCATTATTCTCGCGCATTCCAATGAGTCCGAATGGCTCAGCTTCAAAAATAACCGAAACAACGAAGCCTTCCTTGATCGTATTTTTATCGTCAAAGTACCTTATTGCCTGCGTGTTTCTGAAGAAATTAAAATTTACGAAAAACTGTTAACCAACAGCTCACTCTCCGAGTCTGCCTGCGCACCCGGCACATTAAATATGATGGCGCAATTCGCCATTCTGTCACGGCTCAAAGAACCGGAAAATTCAAACATTGAATCCAAAATGCGCATTTATGATGGCGAAACACTGAAAGACGTTGACCCCAAGGCAAAATCCTACCAGGAGTACCGTGACTTTGCGGGTGTCGATGAAGGCATGACCGGATTATCCACCCGTTTTGCCTTTAAAATTCTTTCCCGTGTATTTAACTACGATCACACCGAAGTTGCCGCCAATCCCGTTCACTTGCTGTATGTATTGGAACAGCAAATCGAACAAGAGCAGTTTCCTCCAGAAGTCAACGAAAAATACATGTCATTCCTCAAAGGGATACTGGCATCACGTTACGCAGAGTTTATTGGCAAGGAAATACAAACATCCTATCTGGAATCCTATTCCGAATATGGCCAGAATATTTTTGATCGCTATGTGACTTATGCCGATTACTGGATTCAGAATGAAGAGTATCGCGACCCGGATACCGGTGAAATTTTTGATCGTGTCGCACTCAATGAAGAACTGGAAAAAATTGAAAAGCCTGCTGGCATCAGCAATCCCAAAGACTTCCGTAACGAGATTGTCACGTTTGTATTACGTGCCCGTGCCCGCAACAGTGGCAGCAACCCGCACTGGACCAGTTATGAAAAACTGCGGGAAGTCATCGAGAAAAAAATGTTTTCCACTACAGAGGATCTACTCCCCGTTATTTCATTCAACGCCAAGGCCTCGAACGAAGAACAGGGGAAACACCAGGACTTTGTCAATCGCATGACCGAAAAAGGTTATACCGAAAAACAGGTTCGCCTGCTATCGGAATGGTATTTACGCGTGCGTAAAGCATCCTGATCACAGTTACCAGAGGCGGGTTTTGAGGAGCCGGGCAGAAACACTCACCTGGGCACTCGACACTTGACACTGAATTTATGACCCAGATAATTGACAGAAGAATAAACGGTAAACACAAAAGCGCTGTCAATCGACAACGGTTCCTTCGCCGTTTTCGACAACAAATCAAAAAAGCGGTTTCT
>JAKISS010000054.1 GCA_021648485.1 Gammaproteobacteria bacterium | reverse complement strand
TCTTTGACCTCACGACCACGCTCACCGATAAGCCCAACTACAATCACATCGGCATCCGTGTATTTTGTCATCATACCCAGCAAAACGCTTTTACCCACCCCGCTGCCCGCAAATAATCCCATACGCTGACCACGACCCACGCTTAACAACGCATTGATGGCACGAATGCCCACGTCCAGTTTTTCACTGATCGGATGTCGTGCCATGGGATTAATCACCCGGCTGGTAATGGATACACGTTCCGTTGTTTGTAATGGGCCTTTGTCATCCAGCGGACGACCGGCACCATCCAGCACACGACCCAGTAATTCGCTACCCACTGCCACATCATACGGTTTTTTGCTTGGTATCACCCGGGCGTTGGGAACAATGCCCAGCATGCGTTCTGTGGGCATTAAAAACAGTTTTTCACCGGAAAACCCGACGACTTCGGCTTCAATATCTTTTCCATCCGGCCCCTCCACCAAACACCGTGAGCCCACCGGGGCATGACAGCCGACGGCCTCCAGCGTCAAACCCACCATGCGGGTAAGATGCCCTTCCACAATAAGTTGAGGTGCTGCGATACGTTCCTGGGCTTCAACAAGCGACTGCGGCCATTTGCCATGCGCCGCACGAAGGCTTTCTGCCTTGGCCTGAAATGATGATTCATTCTGCATGTTTTTTGACTTGCAGCTCATTCCGGCGGCAATTTTTTGTCTGCCTCACGCTCCCCTCCCAAAATCCGGGATGCGATGGCTGCCAGGCGTTTTTCGAGTGTCGCATCAATGCGTGATGTTTCCGTCAGAATCCTGCAATCCCCTCGGGACAAACCGGAATCATTCACCAGCTCCCAGCTACGCTCTGCTTCCATTGTCACCAGTGTGTCATGCATCACTCGCACATCGTCCGGGTGCAGGCAAACTTTTACATTACGTGACCCCACGGGCAGCACGGCAATGGCTTCTTGTACGACACCCACAATCTGTGCCGCATCAATTTTTAACTCCCGACGCACCAATTGCCGGGCAATGGCAACCGCTAAACTCACCAGTTGCTGCGTAATATCATCATCCAGTATTTCAAAGGGGTTTGATAACGATTGCAACAAGTCATCCAGCAATTGAGTATTACGTGCAATTTCATCTTTTCCCGATGCCATTCCCGCTTCGCGGCCTTTTGCAAAGCCAGCCTCATAGGCCTCCTTGTATGCCTGGTTTTGAATTCTTTCGATTTGTTCTGCCGTCATCAGGCCGGGGGCTTTGTCATCCTTCGCATTTGCCACGGCCCCGGAGACATCCTCCACCATGGGTAAATCCCAGCGTTGATATTGATCCGTTGACTGTTTGGAAATAAGTTTAACCATAGCTACACGTACTCTTCACCACCAGAACCACCCAGGGAAATATCACCGGCATCAGACAGTCTGCGTGCAACTGAAAGAATTTCTTTTTGCGCCCCTTCCACTTCACTAAGACGCACCGGCCCTTTCGCTTCAAGATCATCACGTAACATTTCGGCAGCACGCTTGGACATGTTTCTCAGAATTTTCTCTTTCAATTCATCATCCGCACCTTTCAACGCCAACACCAGTGACTCGGAGGAAATCTCCCGGAGAATTGTTTGAATATCTCGATCATCGACAGCATTCAGGTTATCAAAGACAAACATGAGATCCTGAATATTCTGACCAAGGTCCGCATCAATTTCCTTGACGCTGTCCATAATCTCGCCTTCCATTGAACTATCAATAAAATTGAGAATATTCGCCGCTGCTTTCAGGCCTCCCACACTGGAAGACTTCACATTATTTTTTCCCGTGAACTGTTTTTCCATGATGTCATTAAGTTCATTTAATGCGGCAGGCTGAATACCATCCAATGTGGAAATACGCATTAATACATCAACACGTACACGATCAGGAAATACGGCCAATACTTCAGCTGATTGATCCGGGTCCAGATACGACAAAACAATGGCAATAATCTGTGGATGTTCAAGACGAATAATTTCAGCCACTGCACGCGAGTCCATCCACTTGAGTGTTTCAAGTCCCTTGGTATTTCCACCTTGTAAAATACGATCAATCAGGCCTTCGGCTTTATCATCACCCAGCGCTTTTTTCAGCACACTGCGTACGTAATCATCGGTACCCAGACCCAATCCTGTCTCTTCCTGCACCGTGGCACAAAAATCTTTTAACACAGAGGTTACCTGGCCACGCGAAACATTATTCAGCTGTGCCATGGCGGCACCGACTGATTGCACTTCTTTGGGATCCATATGTTTCAGCACTTCCGAGGCAGCTACTTCCCCAAGGCTCATTAAAAAAATTGCGGCACGGTCAATACCTTTTACTTCACTGTTTTCAGCCATCATTGGCCACCCAGTTCTTCACGACTTGCGCAACCAGCTTTGGATCCTGTTCAACAGCTTTGTTCGCGGTAATCATATTTTGCTCATAACTTCCAGGGGCGGGAATAGCGGGAATATCCGATGCTGCACTTAAAGTCACAGTATCGTCCGCCATACCCTCCACACCTCTCGTCGCCGCAGAACCTCCCTCGGTTGCAGTAACCGGTACCATTTCTCGTGACTGTGTCGCTAACGAGCGCATAATCGGTTTTAATATTCCAAACAAAACAATGATCACCAATAAAACGCCCAGGATTTTTTTACCAATGTCCAGTGCCCACCCCTGTTCCCAGATAGGCACTTCAGGTAAAGGTTCAGGTGCTTCAGGAACCATGAATGATGAATTCATCACCTTCACCGTGTCACCCCGTTGCACATTGAAACCCACGGCTTCTTTAATCAAACTACTCAAGCGGGACAGTTCTTCCGGGGTACGTGGCAGACGTACATTATTACCATCGACTACCGTTAGTTTATCGTCCACCACCACGGCCACTGACAGTCTCTTCAAGCGTCCCATAGAAAACCGTGTGTGGCTGATGGTTTTATCCAGCTCATAGTTGCGTATTTCCCGGCGATGACTGCTACTAGGAGTTGCCTTGGCAACTTCGACACCCACATTTCCCTGAATGGCTCCGGCACCGGGAGGTTGGTTTGTCAATGCACCGGGTACGCCACCATTGATGGCACCGGAAGACTCTTCCACCGTGGTTTGGTCACTGCGTAAGGCCGGAGCATCCGGGTTGAAACTTTCCTGTGTTTGCTCGCTCATGGTAAAGTCAATATCGGCTGTTACTTGTGCGCGTACAGATTCGGCCCCTAGAATAGGCTCCAACAAACGTTCGACACGATCAATGTAAGCCTGCTCAAATTTATTGATGTACTCAAACTGAGCTCCCGTCCGCGCAATGTGTAAATTACTACTTCCCGAGGTCAATAATTTTCCTCGTTGATCCACCACGGTGACATTGCTGACATCCAGCTCAGGGATACTGGATGACACCATATGGGTAATCGCAGACACCTGCCCACTTTCCAGGCTACGACCGGGAAATAAATCAATCACAACCGAGGCACTGGATTTTTTTCGGTTACGCACAAAAACCGACTGCCGTGGTACCGCCAAATGTACCCGTGCGTTTTTAACATTACTCAGGCTGGAAATCGTACGCGCCAGCTCAATCTCCAGCGCACGCTGATAACGTGCCTTTTCCATAAACTGTGAAACACCAAAACTGCTTTTATCTTCCAGTGCATCAAAACCGGCACTCACTCCCTTTGGCAATCCCATGGAAGCCAGCCTGATGCGCGCATCATGAATATTACTTTTGGGTACCAATACAGCTCCTGTGGCCTCATCAAGTTTTGCTTCAATACCGCCCTGCCGTAACGCATCCAGCACTGTGCTGACATCCCGTTCCTCCAATGCGCCATATAACACACCGTAGTTAGGCGTCCATGACCATAAGACCACAGTCACACCAATGGCCACACTGGCAGCCAGCCCCAGCATCAGGCCTATTTGGCGAAAGGCATTAAGACCACTCATGCCCGCAAGCCCGGCAGAAACTTCTTCAGTATTGACTAATGCCATATGCAACCTTCTTTATTATTACCGATTACTTTTTAACTTATGCGCAATATCAAACCTGCATTGACATTATTTCCTTGTAAGCACTTAATAACTTTTTTCGCACCTGAAGTGCAGCTTCAAAAGCAATGCCGGATTTTTGTTTGGCAATCATCACTTCGGCAAGACTGACACTGGAATCACCGGAAAGAAAAGCATTAGTCAGCTTGCCAGATGATTTTTGGACTTCATTGACTTTGTTAATACTGTTGCTTAACAAGTCTCCAAAATTGCTTCCTGTTATATTATTTTGTGGTGTTACTGTATTTCCCTGTGCGGCAGCAGCCATGGCACGCATTTGGGTAATCAGTTGGCTGGTATCGATTTCATTCATCATAATTCTCCTGTTCCGTTATATCGATCAACAATCCCGGGCTATACAGCTTCCATGCCATAACGACCAGGGACAGACATGCCCATTTCACGCATTCTTGCCAGCTTGTAGCGTAATGTGCGTTGACTGATGCCGAGCCTTTCAGCAGCACGTTGACGATGACCATTGTCAGCACGCAATGCGGCAAGAATTTTAGTGTATTCGTGGTCTTTCATTTCACTGCCCAGGGTGCGAGAGCCATCTTCACTGTCATCTGTTTTATCAGCGGTACTCGCACTGATATTTTCAAACTGAATATCTGCCGCATCAATCACATTACCCTGTTTCAAAATCAACGAACGCTGAATCACATTATCCAATTCCCGTACATTACCCGGCCATTGATGACTTAATAATTTTTCACACGCAGGCTTGCTCAATTCCGACAGTTTTCGGGAATTTGGTTTTAAATGTTTCCTGATCAGCATACTGCACAGTGGCAAAATATCTTCTGCTCTGTCACGCAATGCCGGTATCTGAATAGGAAAAACATTTAACCGATAAAACAGGTCTTCACGAAAGCGTCCTTCTTTAACTTCCTGGCGCATATTCCGGTTGGACGTTGCCAACACGCGCACATCTAACGCTGTGGGTTTTTGTCCCCCCAAACGCTCGACCTCACGCTCTTGCAATACCCGCAACAGCTTTGCCTGAAGTGCGGCATCCATTTCGGATATTTCATCCAGCAACAAGGTTCCCCCTTGGGCGAGTTCAAATTTTCCCGGACAGGATTTATAGGCACCGGTAAAAGCGCCCTTTTCATAACCAAACATGGTTGCTTCCAGCATGTTTTCAGGAATTGCCGCGCAATTAATTGCAACAAAGGGTTTTCCAGCCCGAAGTGAGTGATTATGAATATAATGTGCCAGCACTTCTTTACCCACACCACTTTCACCCATCAGCATAATGGTTGCATCGCTATCTGCCACCCGCTTTGCCAGCACCACAAGTTCCCGGCTTCGCGGGTCTTCCGCAATCATGTTGCTGATGTCTGCATCACGCTCGCCGACGTATTGATTCACCATGGCTACCAGCACTTCTGCTTCAAAGGGTTTACTGAGATAATCCACAGCACCATCACGCATGGCTTCTACAGCCATTTGTATCGAACCATACGCCGTCATCAACATCACCGGAATATCCGGCCATTGTGTTTTGATTTTTTTGAGCAGTTCATGTCCATCCATACCCGGCATCTGAATATCCGTAATCACCATATCGATTGATTGACACTGAAGAACCTCCATAGCGGCACGTCCATCACTGGCGGTTTGTATTTTATACCCGGTCAGTGCCAGGGTGTCGCAAAGTGCTGCCCGCAAATCGGCATCATCTTCAACAACCAGAATAACAGTCTGACTCATAGTGCCTCCTGTGAGTTTAGCGTCGTATTTTTTACGGTGGTCACAATCGGTAATTGCAGAATAAATTCACTGCCTTGTGCCGGTATAGACTCCATTCGCACACATCCACCATGCGCTTGTGCAACCGCTTTCACCACCGCGAGCCCCAGGCCGGTACCATCATTCCGTGTCGTGAAAAAAGGGTTGAAAAGTTCATGCTGAATGTCTTCAGGAATACCGGGGCCGGTATCGATGACGCAGAGTTCAACGGTATTGCAAACACCATTACGAGCCAGCAAAGTCAACCGGGATGACTGGCTATTTTCCTTACCCATGGCCTGAATGGCATTGTTAGCGAGATTAAGCAATGCACTGCCAAGAATACGAGGGTTACCTTTAATTTCCTGCGTGGGCGTTTCGCACATCACCACTAGTTGAATGTCACGTTGTTGACATGGGCCGGAAATCTGGTTTTCCAGTTCTGCAAATAATGTGGCAACGCTAACGCACTCTTCTCCACTGTAACCGGTACGGGAAAAAATCAGCATGTCGGAAATCAGCGATTCCAGTTGACGTAACCGCTCAGTGACTTTGTCCGCCAATTGACTGCGGGCATGATTATCCAACCGGGTATTTTTGAGTTGTGCGGCAAACAACAGACTGGATGCCAGAGGGGTACGAATCTGATGAGCAAGCCCTGCGGCCATTTCGCCCATGGCAATCAGGCGTTGATGCTGACCGAGGTTATCCTGTAGCTCGCGTGTTTCCGTCAAATCGGTGATCAATAACACCTGGCCGGGTTGATCGCCCAATGGGCAAGTGGAAATACTGACGCGCCGCCCGTCACGTAATGAAATTTCGTGGCCATCATCGGAACGTGGCGCAAACACGCGCGCAATCACATTTGCCCACACTTCACCGTGCCGGAGTTCACCCAGCATGGCGGTAGCCCCCGGATTAAACTCACTGATCTGGCCTGAGCCGTCCACCACGACCACACCTGCTGGCAGCGCCGTCAAAATGGCGCGCAGCAATGATGCATCTGCGCTAATCGTCTGTGCCGAAACACGCTCCGTCAACTCACCGTGCAATTGACTAACGCGATCTTCAAGCTGATGGTATGAGGCCTCCAGTTGCGAGGAGACACGATTAAAGATCTTAAAACTTTTTTCCAGGTCTTGAATTTGTTGCGGTACTGCCATGGCACGCCTTGCCTTTCTGTTTCAAACAGTCTGTGTGGTACATCACAGAATTAGCAAGTAGCGTGCCTAAATGATGACTTCCTTTATTATCAACCAGTTAGTGATGGCAGCCCCGTTGACGAGTCAAATTTCCGTCATGGTTTCATTACGTTGCAGGCCGTATTTGCGCAATTTTTCCACCAGCGTGGTACGGCGCATCTTAAGTCGTTTTGCAGCATGGGCCACCACGCCGCCCGCATCGTCCAAGGCTTGCTTGATCAACGAACATTCCATGGAACTAATATGTTCCTTCAAGTCGATGCCCTCCCGGGGCAGGCGGGATGTCTGAAAATCGGCACTGGGCATGAGATGTTGTTCAAAATGAATGCTGGGTGCATCGTCGCTCACCGTACCGGTTGGCCGAAATTTTTCGGGCAAATCCGCCACATCAACAATGCCATAGGGATACATGATCACCATGCGCTCCAGCAGGTTGGACAGTTCACGCACATTGCCCGGCCAACGATACTGGCACAGCGCCATCATTGCGGCAGGGGTAAAACGCACCGAGCCACGCTTTTCGTTTTCCATACGGGCAATCAGTTCGTTCACCAACAGGGGTACGTCGTCCATGCGTTCACGCAACGGAGGCATATCGATAGGGAATACGTTAAGGCGGTAATACAAATCTTCGCGGAAGCTGCCGTCCTTAATCAGCTCTTCCAGATTTTGGTGTGTGGCGGCAATGACCCGCACATCGGCTTTCAGCTCTTTGTTACCACCGACACGTTCGAAGGTACGCTCTTGCAACACACGCAGCAATTTAACCTGCATGTTCATGGGCATATCGCCAATCTCATCCAGAAAAAGAGTACCGCCCTCTGCCATTTCAAAGCGGCCTCGACGGGCACTAATGGCTCCAGTGAAAGCCCCTTTTTCATGGCCAAACAGTTCGCTTTCCAATAATTCATTAGGAATTGCGCCACAGTTAATCGGCACAAAAGGTTTGTCACGCCGTACAGAATGATAATGCAGATTACGTGCAACCACTTCTTTACCAGTGCCGGATTCACCTAAGATAAGTACCGTGGCCTCGGAGTTGGCGACTTGTTCAATCAGCTTGCGCACCTCGATCACTCCGCGGCTGTTACCCACCAGACTGCGAAACAAATCCAGATTAACACCGCCACCACCACCGCGCTTTCGGCCCAGGTTAAACACCTCTGCACGCTGCAACAAATCAGATAATTCGGAATAACGTAAGGGAAGATTCAATATGGCAAAGGCGGACTGCACCATATCTTTATCCAGCGAACGATCATTGTCTTCCGCCAGAAAGAGCACAACAGGCGTGCTTTCAGATTTTTTCTTTATCTCGCTGAATAATTCAACAAGGCGTTCTGTGGAACCACAATTCCCCAACAAAACAGCCTCTGTTCGATCATCCAGAAAATCCAGCGCTCTGCTGCTGTCGGTAACATTCACCGCTCCCTGCGCAACAAACTCCAAAATAGCAGCGAATTTCTGACGCTGTTGATCATTATCTTCGACCAGCAACAGAGTCATTGAATTAGGCATTTTTTCCTCCCAGAATTAAGGCCATTTGCACAAACCCGGTGCGACAGTTTCCCTCGCAACGCACTAAGTTATACACCATATTTTCGGGATGTCAAAATATTGTCACAGATACGCGGATAAAAATTACTTTATAAAACCGTATGCTGGACGGGTTACTTCGTTTCTCCTATAAAGCTTAGGCGCTAACATTCGGCAAACTATGAACTTTCACTTTTTACGCGCCAAGGCAACGGCACGACGATGCTGGCGAAAAATATATTTATCTAATTGGTCTTGCAGGCATTCTTCCAGCGGGCAGAAATTCACCGTAAAACTTTGCGTTTGTATATCAACAAGCTGTGCATAAAGTATTAACGGACGGGGGAAATGCGGATCAAGATAAAGCCGGATTTTCAATAATGTGCCATGCTCAAGATTCGCAGTCGCATTGTCTTCGATCTGCACACAAAGACCGTATGCACCAAGAGTAACAGCATGCTGCATCGGCAAATGGCTGTTGTTGGTCATCATCTCCGTAACCAGACTCAGCAACAGATCCAGGCGTGTTTCAAGACGTTTAAATTGCTCGTGACCGCTAACCACTTCTGCTTCGTCACCTTCCTGAGATATCGCTTCATCCCGCAGCAACAGGTTTTTCAGTAACTCCTCATTGGCACGATGCTGGCGATGTTGCTCACCTTCGCTGGGTAGTGTGGCCAGCACTTCCCAATCCACAGGCAAATAATCAGTAAAGGTGATGCCGTCCAACAGAGAATTGTGTGATTTACTATGCATATCCCGCAGAATAATCGAAGCCACTTGCTTTATGCAACCGATGAAAAAATTGAAAAGGAAAATTATTGTGCAACACTGGCCGATAGCCGATGATTATTTATTATTGGAAGTGAAACCCTGAATGGCTTGATAAGCTGCACTGGCTTTACCCGAATTTTTTATTTTAAGTAACTCATTTTGAATGACCGGCATCTCTGCCTCTGCCAGACTTTTCGTTTTTTCATCAATGGAAAGCACTTCCCGGGCAAGTTCAACCTTGTCGGCAACTCCCTGGGAAAATACTTGACTCAGTAACGGCAGACGGGATTTTTCCAGCTCGGTTAGTTTTTCCCATTCACCCGTCTGTGCAGACAACAGCATTTCCCGGGTAAATGCCAGCAATTGCTCAGCAGGTGAAAATGTTATCGCGGCGCTCATGGATATTTATAGTCCGTCAGCCAAAATCTAAGGCTTGATGCCATCCCAGCCTGATTTGATTTCCCGCAAAAGCGTGCTCACTTCATCCAGGGCCACCGGATCATTTTTTGCGTGCCCCGCCATCAAGCGCTGCAACATGTATTCATATAACGCATCCAGATTCTCAGCAATTTCTCCACCCGCATCCATGTCCAGACTACCGCGTAATCCATCAGAAATAATCGAAATAGCGATTTTAATCTGTCCGGCTTTATTGGGAATATCATTGTTCAACATATATCCCTTGGCTTCACCAGTGGAAGAAATCGCTTTGGAAAGTAATTTTGCAATTAACTCGTGAGGGCTGGCTCCCAAAACCGCAGCATCAACTTGTACTGCCTGGTAAGCATTGACTGCTGTTTTTGTGCTTTCCATTCCGGACTCCATTTAAGAATTAACCTGTTAAAATATTCATATCCCTGATATCAATAAAACAATACGCTCCAAAAATTATTTATTTTCTCGTTATCTTGAAGGGGGATTTAAACTGTCAAGTTGTTGTGTCAAGGCAGTATTTGTTGATGAGAGACTGGCGATTAATACATCCAGGGCCGTAAATCTCGCACGCATGCGTGCCTCTATCCGTTCCAGCCTGCTCTCAAGCGTTACCTGTCGATCTTCTAAATCATTAATTCGGTCTTTAAAGATATTCGTACGCGAATCAATCGTTCCATTGAAAGCCAGCATCTCTTCTGTAACACTGCCAAGCCTCGTAGCGTATCCATCGGCAGCAGAGAATAATTCTGCAACATTATTGCTGTCAGCCTGGATTGCGGCATTCAAAACACTCTCATCCAGCGCAAGTGTACCGTCACGTTGAAAGGCAACACCAATGCTGGACAGCGATGAGTATGAACCTGTAATACCTGTTGGTGCCTGACTCAACACATCACGAATCGTATTGAGCATTTGACGAGTGGTTGAATCGCTTGCCAGGGCACCCGCTGTACTTCCTGCAATACCCGGTGCCGTTTCTTTATTAATTAATTCACGAAGATCATTATATGCAGTAATGAATGTCTCAATGGCTGCTTTTGCACTGTCGGTATCTTGTGATACAGATACATTAATCGGCCCTGCTGTCACCGCTGATAAACCCAAAGAGACACCTGCAACCACATCTGTGACTATATTGGAGGATTTGGTGATTGCTATGCCATCCACCGTAAAGTTGGCATTCTGTGCCGTAATCTTTTCCGAAAAATTCTGTGTCCCGGCCGGGTCTTGACTTAACAAGGCAGACAAAGCTGCTTCGCCGGAAACCGCAACCCGTATACTTTCGCCAGAGCCACTATCGGTGGAGCTTAATACAAGCCTGTATGGGTTTGTGGCATCGCCATCATTAACAATAGTTGCCGTAACACCCTGATTGGCCGTATTAATCGCATCCCGAATGCCTTCCAGCGTATTGTTGCTGCTATCAATAATAACATCGAAAGAAGGATCAACGCCTGCGGTAAACGTCGCACCATTGTAGGTTCCCGCCCCAGCATCGAACGTGCCACCAGAAATGGTTCCTAAATCAATTGTCAGCGTAGTGGATGTACCAGCACCAATCGCTGCTGTCGCATCTGCCTGCCCTGCCGCTACTATTTTTTGTGACTGGGCAAGCTGGCTGATTTCGATGGAATAATTACCGGCAATCGAACCCGCTGTTCCTGTGGAAATCACAAAACCGGTATTGGATGAAGTGGCTTTATTGGCAAGTATACTTGTGCCTGATTGCAACCCTGCCAACGCAGATTGAAATGATGACAGGGAACTTTTTATCGTTCCAAGTGAAGATACCTTGGCATCAAAACCGGTTTTTTGTGCAATGATCCGATCAAGCGGAATCCGCTCCAGTTTCATCAGGTCGTTAACAATACCGGAAAGATTAAGATTCGAACCAACCCCCTGAGAAGCGATCGTCCCAACACCAAAACTAAAATCTGAAGACATTACTGCTTACCTCAACTCAGGCTGAAAAAGTTATGCATAACACGCGATGCATAATATATGCCGGGTATTACACCCTTTCCTCAAACATCATGCCCTGCTGAGCTTCCCCCAACGCGCGGGCAATAGCCACCATTGCTTCTGAAGGGATCTGACGAATCAATTCACCTGTTTCTGCATCTTCAATCCGTACAACATTGATGTCCGTTCCTTCCGCAACCGTAAATTTCAAATCACTAAAACGTCCCTGCAAAGTCATATTCACCTGCTCAACAAGCTTGTTCAGCTCTTCAGTATTTGGCGGTGAAATCGAAGTCACGTCTTGCCGGGTTTCAATAGGAACACGAACCTGCCTCGCATCCGGCAAAGAATTGCCTGAAGTTACGGGTGATTGACGGGCAACCGAAGAGGGTACCGAACCTGTCTTTATTAAATCAGAGACATCCATACATACCTCCTACTCATATAACCCGGTCATGTTTATTCATAACCGGGTTATTACTACAGAGTTTTACCAATCACCAACTACCTCAAAAGAGACAACACGTTTTGCGGAATCGAATTGGCCTGGGCTACCATCGCTGTGCCGGCTTGCACCAGAATCTGACCGCGTGCCAGGTTTGCTGTTTCCATTGCAAAGTCCGCATCCATAATCCGGCTACGGGCAGCCGCATTGTTTTCACGGGCTGTTTCAAAGTTCTGGATAGTAAACTCAGATGTTGCGATGGTAGCACCGTAACCTGCACGCGTACCCGCAAGCGTACCCAGCGATGTGCCAATAGCAGTTGTAATAGCCACAGCACTGGCACCAAGATCGCCACCAAGTAAAGTACCTGCCGTAAAGGCAGCCTGAAAAGTATCCAGCGCATCAAATTCCACCTGAATCTTCGATGCCTGGGCAGAGCCATTTGTTCCTTGTGCTTGTACGGCCAGTTCATTCATTCGCTGTAACACATCGGTAATGACAGCAGCCTCACCATCCAGTGTTTGTGCCGTCGAAATATTATCTGCCGCGTTACGGATTTGTACGCTGAGCCCGCGAACAGTTGATTCCAGAGATATGCCAACGGCCAAACCGGCAGCATCGTCACGCGCACTGTTCACGCGCAAACCGGAAGACAGACGTTCTATGGAAGTCGCCAGGCTCAGAGAGTTTTTGTTCAAATTCTTCTGGGCGTTTAAAGACATGATATTTGTATTGATAATACTTGCAGCCATTTTCCTAACTCCTTATTTGCACCCCAATGACGCGACTATTACGGATCAAGTTTGAGGCACTTTACATTCAGCGGATATATCTCAGTGATTCAAATCAAAGATATTTACCACTCTCATCTTTATCTCAAAAGAGATAATACGTTTTGCGGAATCGAATTAGCCTGGGCTACCATCGCCGTGCCCGCCTGCACCAGAATCTGGCCACGCGCCAGGTTTGCAGTTTCCATTGCAAAGTCTGCATCCATAATACGACTACGCGCAGCCGCGTTGTTCTCACGGGCTGTTTCAAAGTTCTGGATGGTAAATTCAGACGTTGCGATAGTGGCACCGTAACCTGCGCGTGTGCCTGCAAGAGCACCCAGAGCCGTACCAATATTACTTGCCGTTCCCGATCCAAGGGTGCCTGCAATAGATGTACCTGCTGCAAAGGCAGCCTGAAAGGTATTCAACGCATCAAATTCCACCTGTATTTTTGATACCTGAGCAAGACCATTTGTGCCTTGCGCCTGCACCGACAATTCATTCATTCGTTGCAACACATCGGTAATAACAGCGGCTTCACCATCCAGTGTTTGTGCAGTAGAAATATTATCCGCTGCATTGCGGATTTGTACGCTAAGCCCACGAACCGTTGACTCCAGAGATATGCCAACGGCCAAACCGGCAGCATCGTCACGCGCACTGTTTACACGCAAACCGGAAGACAAACGTTCGATAGATGTTGCCAGACTCAGGGAGTTTTTGTTCAGGTTCTTCTGGGCATTCAAAGACATGATATTCGTATTAATAATACTAGCAGCCATTTTATTGCTACTCCTATGCTATCCCCCTTGCTGGCACGACTGATGCGAGCTGAACAAAGGGTGCTTTATATTCAGCGGATATATCTCCTTAATCCGGAAATATTTACCGCTCCCGCGCACTATGTCGGACCTTCATCAGGATGCTTTAATCAAAACAGATTATCCATCAGACACAAACAGCGACTACACTGAAGATGACTCGCAGATCGTAATAACTTCGCCAAGTGGCACACATTTTGCTGACAGAATATCAATAATTGATCCAAACGCCATAAAATCGACACAGGAGATCGCCTCTTGAGCGACATCGACATATCGCAACAAACTGATGTAGAGGGCGTTATCAGTAATACATTCGGTGAGCACTATTTATTCGGTATTAATCGACATGTATTTCAGAAAACCGATGCCAGCACCGTATTTCGCACCTATTTTGGCGATTCCCTGTTCGAAGAGGATACGTTTCACATTATTGCCGGCACCGATAGCGGCTTGCTGTACCACTATATAAAGGCTCATGGCATCCCAAAAGGCAGTCGGTATCTCTTTGTCGAATTGCCCGAGATTCTGGCATTGCTGGAAGACTTTGAGCCTCAGTTGGTAGGGGGATGTGTCGAATTAGCCGTCACCAGTGAAAAAAACTGGTTGGTTCAGGCCAAAGAAATGGGGGCAAAAAAATATGCGGCACTGGACCGCTTAATCCCTCTCCGTTCGCTGGGAGTGGTTCATAGCCATTACCATGCCTACCTGGCATTTTGGCGTAAATTCAAAAAAACATTCGATAATTTCACCTGGCAACAGGCAAATTTCCGCGATGGCCGTCGCTTTACCCTTTGTCAAATTGAAAACCTGACGGAAAACCAAATCCCGGCAATATGTTTGAAAAATGCTTTCAATGGCAAAACAGCTGTTGTGTTAGCCGGTGGTCCATCACTGGATGAATTACTGCCCTGGGTGAGAAAACACCGTGAAAATTTGCTGGTCATCGCCGTGTCCCGCATTAGCTATGCATTGCTGGCAGCCCATATTCAACCCGACATTATCGTATCCATCGACCCTCACCCTATCAATTTGAATGTTTGCCAGGATATGCTCGCATTTCAGGACGGCACACTACTCATTAACGAATTTCACTTGACGCCTAATCTGTTATCCAGTTGGGGAGGTCAAAAAGTATTTATGGGATCCCGCTATCCATGGCCTACACCACTGGAACCAGAAAATCTGCCACCTACTATAGGTACAACCGTCACTAACACGGCTTTTGCACTTGCGGTCGAATTCGGTGTCGCACAAATTGTTCTCGGCGGAGTGGACTTTTGCTTTAACCAGCGAGGATATACCCATGCCAGCGGCTCAGCCGAACATGCCATGGGCTCCATGCCGCAATTCAGTGATCAACAGGTGGAAACCAACAATGGCATGATGGCGGATACGACGAACTCTTTTGCACAATCCGCGAACCCTCTCGATGTTGTTGCTCAAAATGCCATTTCCAGAGGCTGTCGAACCATTAATCCGGCACCCGGTGCTATGCGCCTGCCGCATGTGGAATATACCCCAGTGAATGATCTTCAAATTGCACCGATGAAAAAGTTGGCGCGTGAGATTATTGTTAACACGGTACCAACCAGCAACATCAAAAACCGGAACCAACTTTACAAAGAAGTGCTGGGTGAAGTAGATCGCATATTGAAAGAACTGAAAGCAATCAAAATATTGTCAGGCAAGGCACTGATACACAATCGTAAACTCTTTGCCAAAGATGAACAGGGAGCAGGCTTCCACAACAAAGAAAAAGTAGAGCACATAGAAGAAAAACTTAATAAAAAACACCCGGATACCACTGCATTCATCCGACGTTTTGGCATACACCATTTCACACCTATTCTTCGCCTGGATGATGATCGTTATGCCGAAGACCTGGAGAAAAGCTGCCGACTTTATCATCAGGCAATGATTGATACTGCGGATGAACTCATCACAATCTTCCATCTGGCTCGCACACGTACCCTGGCCCGCCTGGAAGAAGAAAAACCACAGCCCAATTTGCACCGTCTTCTTGAACAGTGGCAACACGATCACCACCCTGGGCGCGCCATCCAGTGGGCAGAAAAGCATAAAAATATTATCCGTCAACTACCCGGTGAGCAACAATACAAGCTGTGTGAATTTCAAGACACCTTCGATGCCACCCTGGAAGAACTTGGCCGACAATACATTTCCCGCATTAAACAAGGCACTGATCTGGAGGGTACTATCAGCAAAGCAAAAGAATATTTTCTAACTGAAGACAAAGCCGGTCTGGTACGTATGCAGACCAGCCTGGAAACTCATCGGGATAAAACACAGGCTGCGCATTTTATCCCTCTTGTACAAGGTTACATTGCCGAACTCGACGGTAAGCTGAAGCAAGCTATTAACGCATACCAAAAAATAACTGTGGGATCTGCTTATACTGAAGCTTTTATGCGACTTTTCACGCTTCATAGTAAAATCGGGGATACAAACTCCGCATTACAGGTTTTAAAAAAACTGTCTGAAACAGATAACATCTATAGCCCCATGTATGCCGACCTGCTGCAAGCCACTGGTGACATCGATACTGCCATTGAAATCTATACCGATTATGTACTTGCCAACCCTGACGACCTGAATACCATGATGAAGCTGGGTAAACTGTACGAGCAATGTGGTTCAATAGATGGTGTTACTATGACTATGAACTACATTCTCGATAAAGATCCCGATAATCAAATGGCAAAAACCACTTTGGCATCTTTGAATAAAGCACAGGCCAATGAATGAAACTTAATAATAAAAAAATTCTCATCACGGGTGCAGATGGCTTTATCGGCTCACATCTCACAGAAAAACTGATCCGTCTTGGCTACAATATACGTGCCTTTGTCTTTTACAACTCCTTCGGTCACTGGGGTTGGCTAGATGAATTACCCGATGAAATCAAACAGGAATTAGATGTTTTTACGGGTGATATCCGCGATCCATATGGCGTACGTACAGCCATGCAGGGTTGTGATGTAGTACTGCACCTTGCTGCGTTGATCGGCATTCCCTATTCCTACCATTCTCCCGATACTTACATAGACACTAACATCAAAGGCTCGCTCAATATTGTTCAGGCAGCCCGTGATCTGGGTGTGGAAAAAATTGTCCACACCTCTACCAGTGAGGTTTATGGTACTGCACAATATGTCCCCATTGACGAAAAACACCCCTTGCAAGGTCAGTCACCTTACTCCGCCAGCAAAATTGGTGCGGATCAAATTGCACTGTCGTTTTACCGTGCTTTTGAAACGCCGGTGACAATCATCAGGCCTTTCAACACCTTTGGCCCCCGTCAATCGGCGCGTGCAGTGATTCCCACTGTAATTACCCAAATTGCCAACGGCGAACGCCAGCTCAACCTGGGAGCTGTACACCCTACGCGTGATTTCAGTTATGTTAGTGACACGGTTAACGGCTTTATCGCCATGGCTGAGTCTGATCATGTATTGGGTGAAGAAATAAACCTGGGCAGCAACTTTGAGATTAGCATCGGTGACACTGTACAACTCATTGCCGAGACAATGAATGTCGAAATAGACATTAAAACAGACAAGCAACGCCTACGCCCACATAACAGTGAAGTGGAACGTCTGTGGGCAGACAATCGAAAAGCGCTCGAATTACTGGATTGGTCACCTGAATATGCTCAACACGATGGTTTCAAACATGCGATTGCTAAAACCGCACAATGGTTCACCGACCCGGCCAATCTGGCACATTATAAACATGGCATTTACAACATCTGATGACCCTGACTCAATCTATTATCAACATCCTGCGCGAGGTGCTTCCTGCGCAACGTCCCATCAGTCTGCATGAACCCGGTTTTGGTGATGCTGAAAAAGCACTGGTGACAGACTGTCTGGAGAGTGGCTGGGTTTCTTCCGTGGGTCAGTACGTTGATCGTTTCGAGCAAAGCCTCGCAACGTATACTGGTATTCCCCATGCTATCGCCACCATCAATGGCACTGCTGCGTTGCACACCTGCCTGATATTGGCTGGCGTTACTGCCGGAGATGAAGTCTTATTACCTGCACTGACTTTCATCGGCAGCGCCAACCCCGTGGTCTATTCAGGAGCCGTGCCTCACTTCATTGATTGCGAAACAGAGACGCTGGGCATTGACCCACAGCGCTTGAACGACTATCTCACCGACATTACCGAACAACGCGGCAATACCTGTTACAACCGCAATACAGGTCGACCTGTTCGTGCTTTAATGGTTGTACACATACTCGGCCACCCCGCATGTATCGCCGAGCTGGCAAAAATTGCTGCACGCTTCCACCTTGTGCTTATCGAAGATGCTGCCGAATCTCTCGGGTCGTGGCGTGATGGTTGTCACACCGGCAGCTGGGGGCAATTAACCGCACTGAGTTTCAATGGCAACAAAATCATCACCTGCGGTGGTGGTGGCGCAATCTTGACCCAAGATCCCGAGCTGGCACGACGCGCCAAACACCTCACCACCACGGCCAAACAACCCCACGTCTGGGCCATAGAGCACGATGCTGTGGGTTATAACTACCGTTTACCCAACCTCAATGCTGCTCTCGGCTGTGCGCAAATGGAACAACTGCCCCAACGATTGGCGCAAAAACGCCAACTGGCAAAAGACTACGCCAACGCCTTTGCCACACTCGGTGATGTACAATTTCAAAAAGAACCCACAAACTGCCGAAGCAACTATTGGCTCAATCTGCTTTTGCTGCCAGATCGCGAACAACGCGACCAATTATTAAATGCTGCCCATACCGAAGGTCTTTTACTGCGCCCCTTCTGGACGCCGCTGCACCAACAGTCTGTGTTCAACAATGCTCCGCGCATGAGCCTGCCACAAACCGAGGATCTATTCGCGCGCGGCGTTTGCTTGCCCAGCTCAGCGAACCTCAGGCAGCCATACACTGTCGCCTGACAAAACATGGCAAAAACTAATCGCCCTAAGCCTTTATTTCCAAACGCTCATGTTGTTGCAACGCCCATAATTTTGCATAAGCCCCTTCATGCGATAACAAGGCACTATGGTTCCCCTGCTCAACGATTCGACCTGCCTCCATCACCAGAATTTGATCCGCATCAATAATGGTCGATAAGCGATGGGCAATGACCAACGTTGTGTGGTCAGCACTGGCGACTTTCAGCGCACTGAGAATAGCCTGCTCGGATTCGCTGTCCAGTGCCGACGTGGCTTCATCAAAAATCAGAATACGGGGCCGTTTAAGAATCGCACGGGCGATGGCCACCCGCTGTTTTTCACCACCGGATAATTTCAGGCCACGTTCACCCACCACCGTGTCATAACCCTCCGGCAGGCTTTGCACAAAATCATGCAGCTGCGCCAGTTTTACCGCAGCGATGATTTCATCCTGCGTTGCTTCCGGTCGGGCATAGGCAAGATTATATTGCAGACTCTCGTTAAACAGCACCGTATCTTGCGGCACAATGCCAATAGCAGCACGCAGGCTGGCTTGTGTCACCTTGCTGATGTCCTGCCCATCAATGAGTACCCGCCCCTGTCCCACATCGTAAAAACGAAACAGCAAACGTGCCAGTGTTGATTTGCCGGCACCGCTGGCACCCACCACCGCCACTTTTTTGCCCGGCGCAATGGTAAAATCAATATCATGCAAAATTGGCCGGTCATCCTGATAGGCAAAAGCGACATGCTCAAAGCGGACTTCACCCCGGGTGATATTCAACAATTTTGCATCAGGCCGATCCTGTATTTCTGGCACTTCATCCAGCAGTTTTATCAACTGGTCCATATCGGTCAATGAATGTTTCATCTGCCGATAGACAATGCCAAGAAAACCCAGAGGAATAAAAAGTTGTAACAGGAAGGCATTCACCAGCACAAAATCACCAATACTCATATTGCCGTTACGTACTTCATCTGCGGCAAAAAACATAATCAATGTTACCGCCACAGCAATAATAGCAGCCTGCCCAAAATTCAGCAGTGACATCGATGACTGACTGATAACCGCATTATCCTCCCACTTTCTGAGGGTATTATCACAGCGGCTCAATTCTATCTTTTCATTGCCGAAATATTTTACCGTTTCATAATTAATCAGACTTTCAATAGCTTCATTATTGGCCTGGGATTCGTAGCGGTTCATAGCCAACCGATATTCCATGCGCCAATTAGTCACTGCAAAAGTAAAGGCCACATAAACCGCAACGCTGCCAAAAATAATAAAGGCGAAAACCACGTCATATTGACTCACCAAAATACCTGCCACCAACAAAAACTCCACCATGATGGGCAGAATGCTGAAGGTAAAATAGTTAAGCAGCGTGCTGAGACTGGCGGCACCACGCGCAAGATCACGACTGATGGCACCTGTTTTGCGCTCCAGATGAAAACGCAGAGCCAGCTTATGTAAATGCTCCAATGTACGCAGGGTTAACCGCCGCATGGCACGATAACGCACCCGGGTAAACAACACATCACGTAATTCATTGAACAGGGATGCACTGAGGCGCAACGCACCATAAGCCAACAACAAGGCCACGGGCAACGCCACCAGCACATCTACGTCCATATCCAACTCATCCACCAGCTCTTTTAACACCAGCGGCACACCCACATTGGCCACCTTTGCCAATATCAGGCTGCTCAGTGCCAGCAACACCCGGCCCCGGTATTCCCACAGATAGGGCATCAAGGCACGGATGTTGGCCCAGTCTTTTCGATTTTCAGTGGGTGCGTCAGTATAACGATGAGGTGCAGACATAATGATTACAAAAAAGCCCTGGAGAAATACTTGTGTATAAAATTCAGCGTGTTTCTTACTTCATTATTTATGACATCCTGCTGCATCCTACACAGTAGAACCGCAGATTATACATAATATACCTGTAGTATTTGGAATTTAATTTTTATTGCTCACCCTCTTCATTTCACAGCTGCATTAAAGCTCCTCGTATTAATTCATTATTTTTCTGCGCAAGGCAATGAATACGCACACCCTAAGAGCCTAAATTTTAAATATTGCGGGTATCGCCAGACAACAACTGACAGAGCATTGATGCTCATCCATCTCAAGCAATCCATATCAACAATTAACTCAACAACATATTTCGTATTTTACATCATTAATTTGTAAAGTTATTGACGAAACAACCGCTATTTTTTTTGTCCATCATGACGCAGCTATCGGGTTTTTAGATATCGGAGCATCACTGCGGCCTCACAAAAAGCCTGTCGCAGGAAAAATAAGGATTAAACCACTATGGAATTATCGCGACATTCTCGTAAAACAGATATGACATACCGGTCAAACCTTTCAACCGTAAGCATATTTTATCTGTCTTCAAAAGAACTCTTCGCGGTGACTCGTAAAAACTCAAGCAATACCATTTATCATGAAAAAACCGTTATTGTATGGCAAAAACACACCGTATGTAGTCGCTCAACAACAACTCCAGACTTTACAACAGGCGCGAAAATAAAATTTCATTTTACAGAATATCAACGAGCAATAATATGATCAATATTCTCACTAAAGTGCTTTCACATATTGGCTGGCGAAAAAAAATATTAGGTTATTCCGCGCTGTATATCGCTCTGGTTTTAGGTATAGGTATATTTGCTTCCCTCACTATCTACCAACAAAACCAGTCGATGTCTCATATCATCGAGGTATCACAACAAAAAGTAAATGGCGTCACCAATGCCCGCGTTGCCGTAGTGGAAATGGAACGCGCCCTGGCGAACGTAATCGCCACAGAAGAACGTGCCAAAATCCGCAAACAAGCTGTGGCGGCCATTCGTTCCCTTTCATTACTGGATGAACAAATTCAAACCCTGGCTGAAACTCTGAAGAACAACGATGAGGAAGTAAAAGAAATTTCTGTATTAATCCAGCGCATGCGCCCTATTCAACTGCAAGTTATCAAAGAAGCCAGAAAAAACAATGATGCTGGTGCCATCGAAAAAATGCAATCGATAACCAATGATGCCCAGAAGGTAAATGAACTATCACAACAGTTGGTAGAAAAATCACGCAATCAATTGATTTCAGAACAGGACACATTAATCCAGCAAGGGTATGTTGCCATTACCATCATGATATGGGTGGTGGGTATCGGTTTACTGATTGGCATAATAACCAGTCTGCTTGCTGCCTATCTGCTCACCCAGCCATTGAGCAGAGTTGAAAGTGCAATGACCAGTCTTGCCAATGGAAATTTGAATATCGAACTTACCGATGAAGGAACGGATGAAATAGGGCGTACCGTAAAAGCAATGTCCACAACAATTTGTAATTTACATGAGATCATTTCAGAAATTCACTCCGGATCAGAATTACTCAGCAAACATTCGTCACAAATAGGAAAAACCGCTGAAATAGTCAGTACCGTATCGATAAAACTTCATGATGGTATCGAGGCTATTAAAGGAGATACACAAATCGTACATTCAGTCACTGATGATGTCGCAGAGCGCCTACGGCAAGCCACGGAAGGTGCTGACATCACATCCGCAGCCACCAAAAAGTCTGCACAACAAATGCTTAACACAGTAAAAGAGTTCCAGCGTTTCCAAAGTGACATGGAAAACACTGCGGATGTTACCCGTAAGTTATCCATTGCAGCCGATCAGGTCACCAGTATCACCGACACCATTCGTGACATTTCTTCGCAAACCAATTTGCTGGCGTTGAATGCGGCCATTGAAGCCGCCCGCGCAGGAGACCAGGGTCGGGGCTTTGCAGTGGTCGCTGATGAAGTTCGTCAATTAGCCAAACGTACAGAAGATGCCACTGCTGAAATATCCACGCTGGTCGAGGAAATATCGACCAGCGTCAGCACCACCGTTGACGCACTTGAAACCAGCGTTTCCGATGCAAAAGACAATATTAACAAACTGACCGGACTGGCTGATGAAGCCACAATAAGCAGTGAGCGTGTGCAGGATATGCGCACTTACATGACAGAAGTTGAAGAACTGATGTCATCACAAACTCAGGCAGTTGAAGGTATTACCTCCTCAGTTTCCACATTATTTGATGTTTCTGTGGATGCCAACCAGGAAACTGAACAGCTTCATCAGCTTTCCCAGAATCTCGATAGAGCATCATCGAACCTTAACAGTGTTGTTGATCGGTTTACACTTTAACTACATCTAGTACAGTCATTTAATGGAGATAACCATGCACAGGAAACTATTGTCCAATCACTTCAGTCAAAAAATTGTTTTGGCGGCATGTTTAAGCCTTATCGGTGTATCAGCACTGGCTGCTGATTTAAGCCATTACCTGCGCCCCGCAGAAATTCCACAGCCTGACAATAACCGCATAACACCACAGCGTGTGGAATTAGGCAAAATGTTATTTTTTGATCCTCGTCTTTCTGGCTCCAACTGGATAAGTTGTGCGACATGCCATAACCCGGGGCTTGGGTGGTCTGATGGTTTGCCCACCGCCATTGGCCACGGTCAGAAAATATTACATCGTTCTACACCTACCATACTCAATACAGCTTACCAGCCTTTACAGCTTTGGGATGGCCGCGCACGATCCCTGGAAAAACAGGCATTAGGCCCCATTGAAGATGCCGGTGAAATGGCGCAAAGCATACATAAGTCAGTGGACAAATCGGGAAATTTGATCGATGAATTAAAAGTATTGAAAGGCTATCGTGATGCCTTTGAGGCCGCTTACCCCGGCGAAGGAATCACCAAGAAAACCATCGCCAAAGCCCT
>JAKISS010000053.1 GCA_021648485.1 Gammaproteobacteria bacterium | reverse complement strand
TGCATTTAACATTTGAGGAACTTCGTTTGAGCAAACTATCGTCTGAACAGCTGTCCCGCCGAGTGCAAAACATCAAACCCTCGCCGACACTGGCCGTTACCGCGCGCGCTAAAGCGCTCAAGGCAGCAGGAGAAGATGTCATTGCTCTCGGTGTGGGTGAGCCCGATTTCGACACCCCGGAACATGTCAAACAAGCGGCCATTGCGGCCATTAATGCCGGGGATACCAAATACACAGCGGTAGATGGCACACCGGAACTGAAAGCCGCAGTGGCTCGCAAATTCACGCGCGACAATCAGCTGGACTATTCCATGGAACAGATTCTGGTGTCCTGCGGCGGTAAACACAGTTTTTTTAATCTGACCCAGGCACTGCTCAATGCAGGTGATGAAGTTATCATCCCGGCGCCCTACTGGGTTTCGTACCCGGACATGGTCACCCTGGCCGAAGGTGTGCCCGTCATCGTTGCAACAGGCATCGAGGCCAGGTTCAAAATCACACCAGAGCAGTTATCGGCGGCCATCACGCCCAAAACCCGCATGATGATTATCAACAGCCCCTCCAACCCCACAGGCGTGAGCTACAGTCGGGATGAACTCCGGGCATTGGGGGCTGTACTCGCACAACATGAAAACATCATCGTTGTCACCGATGATATTTATGAACACATCAGCCTCACTGGTGAGCCTTTTGCCAATATTGTCACCCTGTGTCCGACGCTATTTGATCGCTCCGTGGTGCTCAATGGTGTTTCCAAGGCTTATTCCATGACCGGCTGGCGTATCGGGTATGCCGGTGGCCCCGCATGGCTGATCAGTGCCATGAAAAAAATCCAGTCGCAAAGCACGTCCAATCCGGCATCCATCTCACAAGCGGCAGCACTGGCTGCGCTGGAGGGTGATCAGGCCTGCATTCAAACCATGGTCGCCGCCTTCCGTGAACGCCATGATTACGTGCTGGGTCGCCTCAATGCCATGAAAGGCATCCAATGTTTATCATCGCAAGGCGCATTTTACAGTTTCCCCAATTGTCAGGAAGCCATTACTGCATTGGGCCTGGCTGACGACATGGCCTTCGCTGAACACCTCATCAGCAAGTCCGGTGTAGCACTGATCCCCGGCTCGGCCTTTGGCGCACCGGGTTATGTGCGGCTATCATTTGCCACCAGTATGGAAAATCTGGCCCGCGCACTGGATCGTATTGAATCCGTCGTTAATATTTAGGCCAACATGCTGAAAAAAGTGCGGCGTCTATTGACCGACACCAGACTCGCGGTTAACATACGCCCCGCTTGATTTGCTGTTCCCCAGTAGCTCAGTTGGTAGAGCAGCTGACTGTTAATCAGCCTGTCCCTGGTTCGAGTCCGGGCTGGGGAGCCATATTTATAGTTCTAGTCACATCATTTTTTGCGTAAAAAAAACCCCGCTATGGGTACGGGGCAGGTACTGGCTCGCCAGCTCCTTTTATTATCATTCTTTGTTCCCTCCGACGAGCCGAAAACACCGGGATTAAGAGGTATACCCGGTTTTTTACTCATTGATTCGCATAGCGATACATACAATGAGCTATGCAATGAGCACAAACCTCCGACAGATCGCGTATTTCTCCTGTCGTGCTGTCATAGTTGTCTGTCTTTCTTATCTTTCTGTAGTACCCTAGTGTAGTGTCCTGTATAAAACGCATATTTAGACTCGGCAAATTTGAAGTAGTATCCAAAAGCCTTGTCTCGCCCTCCGGGAAGCCCGTCAAGGCGCGATTGCCGCGTTGCAGGCTTTGGAAAGGGAGTGGCCATTCCCTGCAACCTGCGCCTTGCACTCACGCCTTGACGGGCTTTTTAAATACACGTTTTATACAGAACACTACACTAGCATATATGCCGTAGGGCACTCTATTTTTTAATGTTGTGGAAAACCTGAGTCCGTTAATTTCTGCCAGATTAAAGGCCGACACGGAAATGCCGCTTCAATGAATGCGGTCCCCTTGCAGCTCAAACTAACTGTTGCCCCTATACTGAAACCCAAATACATCCGCGATGCTTTTTCACAATATCACTTGCTGTTCCTTCTGGCGTACAGCCTTCGCTGCGCTCAGTTTACTCTTTAATCAAACGATAATAGCTGACAGCACCCCGTCGGCAGACCCATATGCAGAAGAATACTCACCTTACGCCGATGTCGATTTTTGCGATGAGGACGACATTGATGACGATATATTACCGGAAAATGTGATGGAAACGCTGTACGGTAATGCGCGTATGGCTTTTATGTTTGGTCAATACAAGGTTGCTTTCAAAGCCTGGGAACCACTGGCAAATGAAGGTTACGCCAAAGCCCAGGCAGCAATGGCCTGGATGTATCACACCGGCAATGGTGTAAAGCGCAATACAACAACAGCGGTTTCGTGGTATCGGAAGGCTGCGGACCAGAGTCATGCCATTGCGCAGAATAACCTGGCAGTGATGTACGAAAGTGGCCTGGGTACAAATATTAATCTAAAAGCCGCAGCCTTTTGGTATCGGGAGTCCGCTAACTCCGGTTATTCTTTTGCACAATACAATATCGGGCGAATGTATGCCGAGGGTCTTGGGGTTAAGCAGAGCAGCGATGAAGCAAAATACTGGTGGCGCATCGCATCACGTCAGGGCGTAAAAGAAGCAACGGAATCACTTGCCCTGCTGGAAAACCGTCCCGTGGTTCAGGCAAAAACAGTCAAAACCACCCCAACCATTGCTCATGCCCCTTACCACAGTAGTCCTGTGGCGAAAGGTCTGGCATGGATTGAAGGACAAAAACGGAACCACTACACCATTCAGCTCGCACGTAGTAAAGACGCTGCTTTGATACTCAAGCTGGCAGCTTCCGAACCGTTGGATCAGATCATTGTGCAATTCAAATCCAAGGACAAAAAAGGTGAAGAGTGGATCAACCTGATTTATGGCAGTTTTCCCAGCTACCAGGCTGCGGAAAAAACACGCAAAATGCTACCCGCCTCTTTTCGCGAATGGTCACCCTGGTTGCGTCGATTTGGCGAAATTAACGCCATTTTATTGAAATAATGCTCCTTCAACGTTTGCAATATTCTTGTATTTAATAGAAAAACTGCCTGAGCTAATGACATTGGCATTTTCTATGCTTAACTGTGTAGGGTTAAATATAAAAATACGTTAAAAATATGTTATTGGGAAACGCTTCAATGCCACAAAATCAAATCGACAGACGAAAAGTCAGTGATCGTCGCAGTGGGAGTGATCGCCGTAGCTGGGAGTGCCAACTGGATTTTCCCTATGTGGATGGTCACGGCATCCTGGTGAGTGTAGACCGGCGTCGCATAGTCGATCGTCGCATTGAATATGCCGAGTATATTAATGGTGACCGTCGTGGTGGAACGTTGAATCAGTTTGGCAAAGCCCAATAGACTCCATTATTACTATTCGCAGAAAACCAATTGATTAACTGATTGTTTGGATTAAAACTGGAACATTAACGCCAACGATAAGTGACTTCAACGATATTTCCATTGCCCATGTATTCAATTTTTTCACAAATAGTGTTCAGCAATTGAATTCCCCGACCAGAGTGCCCTACATTGCTTTCCAGCGAAATCTGGTTTTCCTGGTAATCAAACCCGCTCCCTGTATCTTCAACACGTATCGTTAGTAAACCACCTTCGGCATTGGGCTGATGTGCGACATAAATTTTGATACTGCCATCAGCAAGATTTGACAATCTTACTTCGCGCTCCATGTAATATTTTGCAAAACCGTCTGCGGTTCCTTTTAAGGTGGAATCAAGATTCAAAATGCCATGATCCAGCGCATTAGTAAATAACTCTGAGAACACAGTGTATAACTGCTGGCGTTGTCCACGGAAACCTTGCATGTCACAAACAGACTGAATTAATAGCGGCAGTGGATCAAAACAACCCAATAGGTCAGCGCTAAGTCCCATGGAAAAATCCCAGGTGGATGATGGTTGCTCCGCCCGTTTGCTTTGTGCCTTGTCATGAAAAACGGTATCTTCCAGCTGTTGCTGGTTATACCGCAATTCAATCATCGTCATATCATCTTGCTGTGCGCCACCATCTTGAAATTTTATTAATTCATTACGGATGTCGTTAAACAGTTCAGCAGAGTCTGTATTTTTGACAAAAACATCTTCCAGTCGCTGACGACCAAACATGAGGCCTTCGGGGTTTGCTGCTTCGGTTATTCCATCAGAATGAATGTAAATGCGATCATTCTGACGTATCTCAATCATTTCAACACGTTGATTAAAACTCTCATCACTGGCAATACCTAATGGCAAATGACGCGGTGGCAAGGAGCGCGTGATTTCCTGTTCTTTTTCTCCATAAATCATCACGGAGGGTATGCCACCATTCCATACAGAGAGGGTATGACTGCCAGGATTAAGGTCAATGACACACGCAGCTAAAAATATATCCGTCGGTAAAATCATTTTTAATTTTGTATTAATTTCAGTGACAATTTCAGCAATGGAATAACCTTTTGCCGTCATCCCGTAAAAAACACTGGAAACCGGTAAAGCACCTATCGCCGCAGTCAGGCCATGACCGGTAAAATCACCCAATAATACATGTAAGCCGCCGGATGGTTTGGGGGCAGCCAATAAAATATCACCCGAAAAAAGTGACATGGGTGATAACATGGACTGCACATAAGGCAAGCCCAGCGAACCCGTTTCAATAATGTTGGCAAACAAGCGTTTAGCCAGTTGTTTTTCACGGTCGAAGCGTTTTTGGTGGTTATCCAGCTCGTTGCGCTGATACTGCACCGTGTTGTACAACTCACGGATGCGTAACAAAGCGCTTATCCGTGCCTGCAACAGGATTCGTTTATAAGGCTTTGTAAAAAAATCATCACCACCCGATGCCACACATCTGGCCAGCCCCTCACTATCCGATGTTGCTGTCAGAAAAATGACCGGTATAAAGGCATCTGTGCTCATCGCCTTAATCTGTCGCGTCGCCTCGTAACCATCCATATTGGGCATTTTGATATCCATCAATACCAAATCAGGATGTTCACGACGGAACACATCAACAGCCTGCACGCCATCATCGGCCTGTAAAACACAGTAACCCTGTCTTTCGAGAATAGCCTGTAAAACGAGACGGTTTGGAATATCGTCATCCGCGATGAGCACTGTGGGTATTTTGCTGCTCAATGGCATGTTTTCAGACATATCGAATTTGCACTACCGGGAAGGTTCATAACACGAATAATATGTTTGCTGGCAAATAACATGCGGGGACACCAAAGCCGCAATTTCAGTCCATGGTAAACAGGCTTTGGAAATTAGCCACGGTCAGAATATTTTTGATGTCTGGCGAACAATTGATAAGAGAAATATTCGCCGCATTACCCCCCAGGTACTCTCGCATCATTAGCAACATACCCAGTGCCGAGCTGTCCATGTAATTGGCCCCGCTCATATCAATGATAAACTGCGTGTTTTCGCCCGGACTGGTGTCGTAGTAACAGTCACGAAATTCATTTTGCTCTGCAAAATCAAAACGACCGCTGATTTTTATAGTAATGGTGTTGTCATCTGTTGAAACTTCAGATGTAACTGACATTCGTGTTCTCCATTATTGTATACCGATGAATACTCTCCGGCGTCCACGCCAGATAAAAAATGATTAGCCTCGAATCATACCCGAGGTTCTTCGTATACTATGCTGACCTGCCCCTTCTATCGACTCTTTTTTTTGCAACTTAAACAAGAGTCATGCTGAAAAATTGATCAACATTGGCAGCGTATTCCATTGCCCGGCTTTATATCATCATGACAGACATGTCTGCCATACCAAAATGAACATATTACACGGCTCCAAAAGGTGTAACCGCCCCCGCGTGAAATTAAAGCGGGGACGTTTAAAAGGCTAGTCCTTGACAGCTTCTACTTCAATGGCCAGGTTGACGATGTCACCCACGGCCGGTAACGCGAATGTCATACCAAAATCTGAACGTTTCAGCTGGGTAGTGGCATCAAAGCCGCAAACCTGTTTTTTATTCATCGGGTGTACACCACAGTTGATGCTGGCAATAGCGAGACTCACCGATTTGGTCACCCCCATAATGGTCAAGTCTCCCACCACCGTGGCCCCTTTGTCCTGAAAAGTCACCTTGGTGGATTTAAAAGTAATTTCCGGAAATTCAACCACATTGAAAAAATCCGGTGAACGCAGGTGATCATCACGTTTTTTAAAACCCGTATCGATTGAAGCAGCATCAATCACGATTTCCACCGAACCGGTACCTTTAGCCTGATCCAGATTAAGTTTGCCAGTGGTTTTGCCAAATCGTCCGTGCAGTGTTGAAAACCCCAAGTGGTCAATGGTGAAGTTTGGGTAAGTATGAGTCGGATCAATGGTATACGATGCTGCCATGCTGCCCATCGGTAATAACAATGCGCTGACAAGTAGGACTGTTTTTCTCATGGTCGATCTCCTTGGTTGTAAATCTTAGGTGCTAATATTGAGAATGCAACTTATAGTTACATCTTATTTTTGTTACCGTAAATTGCCGAGGCAATATTTCCCCACACTCTAAAAGCTCACCGGCCCTGCGACCTGCCAAACCAGCCAAACCGCAGGTAACACGGGAATACTGACCCACAGGCTGGCTATGATCAATGCCAGCCAGCGCTGCTGTGATTTAATCAGCTTGAGAGGTTTGCACAATAGCAACCCGGCGAACAACGGTACCAGCGCCAGGCACAGCAGTACCAGCACCGGTAGCTGCGCGTATACCGTCGCGGCGGCAGCAAACAACGTCACAGGCACCGCAGCTGCGTACATCGTCAGCATACCCAGCTTTGCGGGTTTTTCTGCACTCCCCAGCAATCCCACAACAATCACCGCACCCGTCGCGGCTGAAACCGCGAAGGCCAACTGACTGTACAACGCTGATGCGGCGATCAGCGTTGTTGCACCTGTGCCCATTGCCAACATCAATGCACTGGCAGCCTGTGCGCTGAATGCCTGTTTTTGCACGCGTCCCAGCGCAGCTACGCCAGAAATAATGACGGCGGCATATAACATGACCGGCACTGCCATCATCCAGATGGCCATGCCTTCCTGACGCTGTACCACAGGCCAGATAATCCACAGGGCCGCCGCCGCCAGCAGTAACGCTGGTAACGTCCAAAATGCACGTTTCAACCCTGCTGATTGTGGCATTTCCGCGATGAAATCCAGCAACAGCAATGCAAAAGGTAACACTAAACCACAAACAATGATCTTGCGTGTGGCCGTCAGTGGCTGCAAGGTCAGTCCCGTGGTTAACAATACTGTAATAAAAAAACCGCCAATAACCGCCAGACCGATCCCGCCCGGTAAAAAACGACGCAGCAGCAGTGCGGACACCAATGCAACCGTAAAGGGAGCGACAGCAGCCTGAACCGCAGGATTCGTGAGCAGTTCCTGCATTATTGGCAGATTCATCAAGGTGTCACATGACGGCCATCACACCAGGGTTTGTTACCCGTTTTGCCACATCCACAGATGTATACGGTTTCATCCTTTGCAGCGGTGTAAATCAGTGGTTCCGTGCCAGGGTGTTTCGTATGGCTGCCGTCGCAGAATGGCGGCGTATTGCTGTGGCCACACTGGCAGATATAGGCCGTTTCACCGCTTTTTAATGTGTGTGCGTAAGGTTCGCTGCGGGTATACATACTCATGTTTGCATCCTCCGGTTGGGTTTTTGTATGCCGTCACTCTACACAAAAAAGTACATAAAAATGTGTAAAATTTTGTCTGGTTTCTTGCCTGAAAATTGAGCATAATCAAATACCTGTCAAATAAAAAGTAGAAACATTTGAGCAAATCATTCAACTTTATTGAATACCGATGGCAAGTGCCTCAATTCTCTGTGAGAACTGGCCGCTAAAGCTTTTGTAATCGCACACTAATGCAGCGAGTGATACGTGATCTCAATTCCCACCTTATTTTTATACGCCATCATGCCACGTAAACCCGGCATCCAATGGTTGCGCATCGGTCTCGCTATTGCTGTTCTGTGCCCTGCGCTGGTGTGGGCCGTACCACACGACATGACACAAGACAGTTTTGTACAGCGCGTAGTCAACTTCAACAGCACCACACTTGCGGAGCAACGCACCCGGTTTTTGGCGGCGGAAAAGGCACTGCGCCTGCGGCGTGTCTCTGAATTTCACCGTTTATTGCCCACGCTCACGGATTACCCGCTCTATCCTTACCTGCAATATCAGGACATTAAACAGCGTCTGCACAAAACCCCGCCACAAGAAGTCTCGGCATTTCTTGAGAAATACCGGAATTTACCGGTATCAAATTCATTACGTCGCCAATTTCTGCGGCAACTGGCACGTCAGGAACGCTGGCAACAGTACCTGGATTTTTACACGCCTACAAAAAATATCCGTTCACAGTGCCATTATCTTTATGCGTTGATCCGCACAGGACAGGCTGAAACCGCATATCCGGGTATCAAAAAACGCTGGCTTACCGGCCGTTCACAACCACGCACCTGTGACCGTATATTCAAACACTGGAAGGCCGCAGGCAAACTCACCACCGAACTGGTATGGCAACGCATGGAGCTGGCATTGGATAAAGGCCGCCGCACGCTGGCGCGTTACCTGCTGCGCTCACTGCCCGCCGAAGATCAAAAATTGGCGCGGCTGTGGATCAAGCTGCACCGCAAACCACAGCTGTTATCCCAATATCAACCGCAAATTACCGACAGCGCACATCACATGGCACCCCGTTTGTTTATTAATGTCGTGAAGCGTTTGGCCCGACGCGACCCGCAGGAGGCGGCAAAAATCTGGTTTTCGCCCACAACACGGCACACAGCAACAACCGCCGAACAGTACGATGTGCCACAGCAAATAGCGATTTCCCTGGCACGCAAACAACTACCGGAATCTGATGCGTGGTTTTCCATTATTCCTGAGGAATATCTCAGCGATACTGCACGCCAATGGCGGGTACGCATCGCCCTGCGCCAAGCCCGGTGGCCACAGGTGCTTACCGCGCTGGGCGCACTCACCCCCAAACAACAAGCCAGTGACCGCTGGCAATACTGGCGGGCTCGCGCTCACGAAGAGCTGGGCGAAACCGAGACCGCCACAACGCAGTTTACGGCTCTTGCCCGGCAGCGCAGCTACTACGGGTTTTTATCCGCAGATCGTTTAAACCTGCCCTATGCTATTGCTGATCACCCGCATAAAGCCAGCGCAGGCGCCCTGTTTGGCATCAGTCAGCAACCGGCTGTACAGCGGGCCCGGGAATTTGTTCGTTTAGGACGTAAGGTAGAGGCACGCCGCGAATGGTGGTCAGCAACACGGCACATGAGTAACGACGAGCGGGTCGATGCCGCCAAACTGGCCCAACATTGGGGCTGGGCCGGGCAATCTATTCTTACCATGGCCAGCACCGATCAACGCGATGACCTCACCCTGCGCTTTCCATTACTGTTTCAGAAACAAATTCTCAATTATTCCGAACGCGAAGACATCAATCCGGCCTGGACCTACGGTGTTATCCGTCGGGAAAGTGCTTTTGTGCAAGACGCACGCTCCCCCAAAGGGGCATTGGGGCTCATGCAGCTTATGCCCGCCACAGCCAAGTATATTTCCCGCTCCCTGCCGAAAAAATACCAGGGTAAATCCAAACTCACACAAGCCGACATCAACCTGTCCCTGGGTACCCGTTATCTGCGTAAAATGCTCAAGCGCTTTGGCGGGCAGACCGTGCTTGCCACTGCGGCGTACAACGCCGGAGAAGGTCGCATCATGCGTTGGCTGCCGACAGAAACCACACTGGATGCTGAACGCTGGATTGAAAATATCCCGTTCCGGGAGACACGCGAATACGTCACTAGCGTGCTGGCCTTCACTATTATTTATGCAGACCGGTTAGGTTTTGAGCGGAAACGCCTGAGCCAGCACATGTCGGCTGTACCAACCCGGGAAACGTTGTAGTCTGGGTCCGATATAAAAATGCATAAAAAAATGCCTCCTGCAAAAACAGGAGGCATTTTCCTAAAGCTTGGCGGTGCGATATCGCCCTCTGCCGCGAACCATCCAGACGAAGTGGAAGCCGGTGTGACGCATCAGGATTTCCGGACAAAGCAGAAATACACAACAGCATCAGGTACCCAGGCTCCAGGTTATGCAAGTTGGGTCAAACAGCATATCGAGGGCGACTCTCATTATTGATACTAGTGATTATTTTCAGCCTGGCAAGCATAAAAACAGCTTAAACTGCTAAGTGACCAATTCATAAAGGAATTTAGTGTAAAATAGTTTCAGGCTTGTTTTTCCGATGTTTTTCCATGGTTTTTACGATGTCCGCATATCTTTTACCGTTACAAGCTTGTCCGAAATAACGATAAATTAATATAGAATTTCACTGCGTATTAATATGGAAACATAGCATCACGAACATAACAGGATTTGTTTCTCAATACGTTTGGGTGAAACCGGAATGGCTGTTTTCATTGGCTGAGCAAACAGTGACACCCGGTATTCCTCCAGCATCCAGCGTAATCGGATAATTTCAGCGCTGTCTTCAGTCGTTTTTTGCAAGCGCGTATATTCCTGTAAAAACGGTCGTAACAATTGCAATTTTTTTTCATCCCCTGCGGGTGAATCTGCCAGCTTGTTCAGTCGTATTGTCAGGGCACGAAAATAACGTGGCATTTCCTGTAACCACAAATACGGTGTGCGCGTTAAAAATCCTGCATAAAGCAGAGCATCCAGCTGTGTTTGAATATCCTGGCTGCTCTCCTGATGACAACCCGCCTGTATTGATTGAAATTGCTGACGGGCAGATTGATAAGCCACAAGGATTTTCGCCACCCGTTTGCAAACGTCATTCGCGGTCGGCATTAATGCTGCTACCTGTTGCATCTGAGCGGCAAACGTTGCTTGTTGATGAATAGCATAACCCTTTTCAAAGAAACATTGATCCAGAATTAATTCCAGCAAATCATTTTGCAAATCCTTGGCCGGAGCAAAAACAGAATAGACAAGACACATCTCATTTATTTTTGGCATTTGCCGTAATAAATATTTTACCGCTTTTGCATTTTCAAGCATCGCTAAACGTCGCAATCCCTTTTTATGCACACGCATGGCCGCAACCGGTGCATCGAACAGTTCCACACCCACTGCGCCCCCTTTATCCACGATAGCCGGATAAGCCCGATATTGTTGCTCACCCTGCGTCACCATCACAAACTCAGGCAAATCACCAAATTGCCATGAGACAAGGCCATCATCCGGCCATGAAACATCGCTTTTTACCTGTGCCATTTCCTTTGCGGCATGCTCACCAAAACGTGATTGCAATTCAGTGAGTGAACGACTCACACCCAGGCTTTTCTGCCGATGATCAATCACATCAAAGCGCATTAACAAATGTATTGGCAGCTGTTCCGGTCGCCAGTCTTTGGCAGTCACCACAAGCGTTTTTTCTTTCTTTAGAAAAGCTGCCAGACTTTCCAGCAGGCTCTGACCATTACTTTCGGTGTTTTCCTGTTCGGCAAGATAAACCAGTGCAGATTTTACCGTTTCAGGAACAGGCACCAACTGCTTACGAAGACTTTTTGGCAATCCTTTAAGCAATGCCGTTATTTTTTCGGCCAGAAAACCCGGTACCAGATAATCAAACTGCACCTGCTTGAACTGGTTTATGGATGCCAGAGGAATCATAGCCGTTACACCATCATCATCACTGCCGGGGCTAAAGCAATATTTGAGTTGCAGCGGTATATCATTGAAGCGCATTTCTCCCGGATATTCTGTATCCGGTGAAACTGATGCCGAGCGAAAAACATCGTCCCGTGTCAGTCGTAGCAGGTCGGGGTTTTTAGCCTCTGTTTTTTTTCGCCATTGCTCAAATGTGACATGATCCCGCACCAATGCAGGCAGTTTTTCATCAAAGAATTGACACAATGCGGCATCATCAACCAGCACATCCTGGCGTCGTGTTTTGGACTCCAAAGAACAGGCTTCTTCAATTAATGCCCGATTGTGCGCGAAAAATGCAGCCTGTGTACGATAGTTTCCCGCCACCAACGCTTCGCGAATAAAAATACTGCGTGCCACTTCGGTATCAATCGGCCCATAATTAACACGACGTGCGCCATGCACAACCAGTCCGTACAGCGTCACGGTTTCATCGGCCATGACAATGCCCCGTTTGGGATTCCAGTGTGGTTCACTGTACGTTCGTTTTACCAGGTGTTGTGCAGCCGCTTCAATCCACTCTGGCTCAATATACGCATTTTGTCGCGCAAACAGACGGCTGGTTTCTACCAGCTCTGCACTCATTAACCAGTGAGGCGGCTTTTTTGTCAGTCCCGAACCCGGGAATATATGGAACGTTGAATGCCGCGCACCGGTATATACGGGTATTTTTTTTCGTTTTTCCGGTGCTTGACCTTTCTTTTTTTCACCGGGGTTATCATCCGTATTTTTAACACCGATATTACCCAGTAAACCTGTGACCAGTGATTGATGAATCGCGGCATATTCCGCCGGGCTGGAATTGGTTTTCAATCCCATACCTTTACTCAAAGTTTTCAATTGTTGAAACGTTTCCAGCCACTCACGCATACGGGTATACGATAAAAACTCCTGTTTGCAATATTGACGTAACTTGTTTTGTGTAAGATGTTTTTTACGGTCATTGTATTCACGCCATACATTCAGCATGGAGATAAAGTCAGACTGCGCATCACGCAAGCGTTTGTGTTTTTCATCCGCCTGCTGTTGTTTATCAACAGGCCGTTCTCGCGGGTCTTGCACACTGAGCGCACTGACAATAATCAACACCTCTGTCAGGCAATTATTTTCTTCAGCTGCCAGTACCATACGACCAAGCCGCGGATCAATAGGCAACTTTGCCAAACGTTTACCAATAGGTGTTAATTGTCGTTTTTCATCAATGGCATTCAGTTCCAGCAACAAACGAAAACCATCATTGATAAAACGCGGGTCCGGTGGATCAATAAAAGGGAAATCAGCAGGATCACCCAAACCCAATTGACGCATTTGTAAAATAACCGCCGCAAGATTGGTACGCTGGATTTCCGGCTGCGTAAATAAAGGGCGGGCAAGAAAGTTCTCTTCTGAATAAAGCCGGATACAAATGCCATCACTTAATCGGCCACAACGCCCCGCCCGCTGGTTGGCGCTGGATTGTGCGATTTTCTCAACCGGCAGCCGTTGCACCTTGCTGCGATAACTGTAACGGCTGATGCGTGCCGTACCCGGGTCAATCACATAACGAATGCCCGGCACTGTAATCGACGTTTCCGCCACATTGGTGGCCAGCACAATACGACGTTTTTTGCCCGGTTTGAACACACGGTTTTGTTCATTGGCGCTTAAGCGGGAATACAATGGCAACACTTCGGTGTTATGCGGATGATGTTTTCGCAATGCCTCGGCAAGTTCACGGATTTCGCGTTCGCCACTGAGAAAAATCAGAATATCACCCTGTTTTTGTCCATCGAGCTGTGCCAGTTCATCCACTGCGGCAAGAATGGCATCAGTGGATTCTGTTTCCTCTTCGTCTGCATGCTGGTAACGAATTTCCACTGGATAATTACGCCCGGAAACTTCAATAACCGGTGCATGATTAAAATGTTGTGAAAAACGCCGGGTATCAATGGTGGCCGAAGTAATAATAATTTTCAGGTCTTTGCGCCTGGGCAACAGTTGTTTCAGGTAGCCCAGCAGAAAATCAATATTCAGGCTGCGCTCGTGTGCCTCGTCAATGATCAGCGTATCGTATTGATCCAGAAAACGGTCGCCCTGCAATTCAGCCAGCAAGATACCGTCAGTCATCAGTTTGATGTACGAAGATGTTTTTGTGTGATCGGAAAAACGGACCTTGTAACCCACGGCCTCGCCCAGCGGCGTATCCAGTTCTTCAGCAATACGGGTCGCCACACTGCGTGCGGCAAGCCGTCGTGGCTGGGTGTGGCCAATAAACCCGGCAACACCCCGCCCCAGGCCCAGACAGATTTTGGGCAACTGGGTGGTTTTCCCCGAACCGGTTTCACCCGCCACAATCACCACCTGATGATCACGAATGGCAGCCGCAATATCATCACGCCGCTGTGAAACGGGTAACTCATCCGGGTAATTTTGCGCAGGCAGGTTTTCCAGCCGGGTTTGCCGGTGCTGTACCGAGGCCGCAATTTTTGCGGTTAATACATCAACACCCCTCGCATCGCGTTGCAGATTTTTCACTGCTTGTCGAAACCTGTGTTGGTCTCTGCGCATACATTGGGGAATCAGGGTTGTAAGTTGTGCGATTGTACGGCTTGACATGGATTACTTTGACTCTCCTGTTTTCACGTTTTCCCATAGTGTCTCCCACGCATCGAGATCCAGAGCCGACATGACTCTGCCCTGCGCTTTTGCCATCGCCTCCATTTGCGCGAAACGTCGTTCAAATTTCCGGTTGGCCTGCCGCAGAGCCGTTTCCGAATCAACATGGGCATGGCGTGCCAGATTAGTACAGGCAAACAATAAATCACCGATTTCCTCTTCGATATGAGCCTTGTTATGCGCCTTCGCAACTTCTGCCCGCACCTCCTCCAGCTCTTCCTGCACCTTGGCAAATACCGGCGCAATCTCCGGCCAGTCAAAACCCACCCGCGCCGCACGCTTTTGCAGCTTCACCGCCCGGGTCATGGCAGGCAGGGCCACGGCAACACCCGCCAGCGCACCGGCATCTTTCATCTTTTCGATCCGCTCACGCGCCTTACTGGCTTCCCAGGCCTGGGTTTGCGCTTCAGCTGTGGCTACCGTGGCACCCGCAAAAACATGAGGATGACGACGCACCAGTTTATCCACAATACCGGCCGCCACCTGCTCAAAATCAAACAGCCCCTGCTCTTCGGCAAGCCGGGCGTAAAATATAACCTGAAATAGTAAATCCCCTAATTCATCACGCAGCTCATCCATGTCCCCGGCTTCGATGGCCTCGGCCACTTCGTAGGCCTCCTCCAGCGTATGCGGCACAATACTGGCAAAATCCTGTGCCTGATCCCACGGACAACCCGCCTCCGGATCACGCAGGGCAACCATAATTTCGCGTAACTTATCAATGCTATTCAAAGTAGTGTTCAAGTTGCTTACCCTTAGTGGTTGATATCCGGTACAATTTATTTCGGGCCGTTTTGGCAGGACAGCCAAAACCGCAAATTGTGAAAAAAATCACTCTTCAGCCGGCCCGATTGACGGACGATAATAACCCAGGACGGGAGTGCTTCACGAATGATTCAGGCGGTAAACATCATGAAAAAAATAAGCTGCACAGCATTATTGTTATGTTTATTGGTGGTATCGAGTAGTGCATCGGCAGAAAAACTGAACGCATTGGCAGACGGTCAGGCCGCATTTAATGCGGGCAATTACACCCTGTCATTTTCACTGTGGTCTACTCTGGCCACACAGGGCGACGCGGAAGCCCAAGTGTTTGTGGGACTTTCCTACGACAATGGCTGGGGCACACAGCGCAGTGCGCAACTGGCCCGGGTCTGGTATCAAAAAGCGGCCAAAAAAAATAATGCTTCCGGCCAGTATCTGCTGGGTTTGCACTTCCTTCAGGGAAACAGTGACGAACAGGCTCAAGGGCTGATGTGGTTGCAGCGGGCAGCCGACAATGGTGACAGCGATGCCCGGAAATTCATCGAAAAAGGGAAAAAACGCGGCTGGTTTAAAAATATCACACCTGCCACCACTCCGGAGCAGGAGAACCCCGCCCCACAGGCCGTAGCACTGGTGCAACAGAAGGATCAGTGATGCGAAGCGCTGGCCAGCGTTAGTGACTGCTGATTCTTGACAAAAACAGGGAGCCCGGCCCTGTCGTCACCCAACTCCCCCAGATAACGCTCCGCACGATGATCACCATCCCGACTCGCCATACGCATCAACGCCAGACCACGCACGGCATTCCCTTTCTCCAAAGCCATCATTGCTTCTCGATAGGCGCAGGAACCCGCATAAACCTCGCTGATACCCGGCAAACTGCCCACCAATACCAGCAATAGCGTCAGCGCCGCCATTTTGACAGGGGGGCGCACGGGCAATCGGATTGACATTTTTTGAGAAAAATCAAGCATCACATTCACTCCAGATAAAAATTCCGACACTGCCTTGATATATGGCAGTCACACCCCTCACTGTCAAGCTCATAAAAAAACGGTAAAATCGGTCAAATTAAAACAACAATGACAGGATGACCCTAGATGCAGCTTGTACTTGCCTCCACCTCCCCCTTCCGACGCGCCCTGCTGAAACGCCTTGGATTGGCGTTTGAAACTGTCGCACCGGATATCGATGAAACCCCGCTGGAAAATGAAACGCCAAACGCACTGGTGGCCCGGCTATCCGAAGCCAAGGCCCGTGCCGTCGCAACACCGTTTTCTGATGCCTTAATCATCGGCTCTGATCAGGTAGCTGTGCTGGATGATCAGATTCTAGGTAAACCGGATAATCACGAAAACGCAATACAACAATTACAGGCGGCCAGTGGTCGCCGGGTAAATTTTCTGACGGGTCTGTGCCTGTTAAACAGCAGAACCGGAAGTTGTCATGTCACCGTAGTGCCATTTTCAGTGGTATTTCGCCCGCTCAGCGAAACACAAATCGAACAGTATTTATTACGCGAAAAGCCTTACCAATGTGCAGGCAGTTTCAAGTCCGAAGGCCTGGGTATCAGCCTGTTTGAAAAAATGGAAGGTGATGATCCCAATGCACTCATCGGTTTACCGCTCATTGAATTGACCACGCTCTTGGCCACAGAAGGCATGGATGTGCTGGCGTCATGAATTTGAGCAAAAACGCCAAAACCTGGATTAGGGGATGTTAAGGCCATGCTCATTCTTAAATCACAAAAGCTAGGGATAGATTTTTTTGTTCTGTTCTATTCAACACAGAATAAAACGGTAGGGTGGAACAAGCGCAGCGGTTCCACCAACAGGCTATTAAACTGCCTCCTTGCTCACAACTGCTACAACTGCTAACAAAAAAACCTGCAACAAAAACCCGATTACCGGAAATATGTCCTTTTCCATTTGGTGGAACCGCTACGCTTGTTCCACCCTACCCAGCTTAACCTGACGGCTATGCTCTGTACCCCCGAAGCAATTGGAATACCAGATAATTAGCCTACATTCATGTTTACCTCGTTTCAGTAACGTACTGTATCCTTTTATTACATACAACTAAATTGTTCAGAGTGCCACTTACTATAAATGATTTAATTTCCATCCCTGGGCTGCGTTGCCTGATGATTTTTTAGGCACAACAGGGCTGTCAAAATAATTGTTAACACCCCCCTAATTTGAGTGTGTTTTATTTTTCTCTGCAATCCACTGCGACATATACTGGGTGCTCATCATAGAATGATGTTTAAGCATTCCGCCTGTAAAATTATTCAGGCGATGTTGTGCCAGGTTTTTCTCTACCATTGATATTTTCTCGATCAGCAATGCACCTGACCGGCAACCGTCATACCTCGCCTTTAATAAAGCATTCGCATTGGTTTGTGCCTCCAGCCATTCTTGTTCATGGGTATACAATCGGACAGCCGCCTCTGCAAATTCTGTAAAGTCATCGACAACAACACCAGGCCATGGCTCTTGTTGATGCATTCCCTCGCTGCCGATGGATGTTGTAATACTGGGTGTCTGCATCATCATGGCGTCCAGTAACTTGCCTTTGATTCCTGCCCCAAACCTTACTGGAGCCAGACAAATACGGGATTTTTCCATCACAGAAAATATATTTTCCGCCCATCCCTTGATTAAAAAACCTGTTTTCGGGTTATTCAGGGCAGTCGCTTTTGGTGGAGGATAAGCTCCATAAATATGTAATTCAGCTTCCGGTATTTTCGCTTTAATCAAAGGCCATATTTTTTGCAGGCACAAAACAGCATCCCAATTGGGTGCATGACGAAAATTACCCACGGTAATAAAATGTTGGCGGTTGGGAAACCGGTTTGTTTTTTCCGGACATTGAGACAGATCAAGCATAAATGGTAAATGATGCAGTAAACGGATATCCACTTTAAAAAAATCCACCAATAATTCCATTTCAAAATCAGAGATCACCAGGGAAATATCACTGCGCAATATCGCTGCTATTTCACGCTTTGCGATATCGCTGAAAAGATCTGTTTGCGTAAACTCACGATTACTCTTAATAGCCTGATGGCGAGCATTACGTAAACAGTGCAAATCTTCGGTATCGATAATTTTAAGCGCATTGGGACAGTTTTTTTCGACTCTCCAGCCAAACTGCTCTTCTGTTATAAAGCGGTCAAACATCACCATGTCAGGCTGGCAGTCTGTGACATAATCATCAAAACTATCACAGTTCAATGCAATACGGTGGCTTGAAATTCCGTCAGCCAGCAAATCAGCCATACGTTCTGTTGGCTGTGAGGCAGATACAAACTCGACTTGCCAGCCTTGTTTTTTATAAAGGCGCAGGATCGACATCATATGACGACCCGCAGCCGATGAGTCTGGCTCGGGCCAAACGTAACCAATCACTAATACTTTTTTCATCGTGTGTTTATGTTAATTTATTACACCTGAAACTTAAATGTGAGTATGGGGTATAAATCGCTCTGTTAGCGCTTAATTCACATGCAGCGGGGAATAAATTTCACTGATTTTTCCCGGTTTTACCCTCACGTTTAAAATTACACCCTTTATTTCGCCGTCACAGGTGCCACAAAGTGTTGATCCTTTAAATTCCGATGCCATGTTTTTTTCTGTAATGATACGTTAAGGCTGAATAAATAAAATGCCTTATCTTTGCAAGCGGTAATTCATGATTAATATTTACAATAAGGCTTCTATTGCCGTCATATTCCAGCTCTGGATATATTTCTTTAAATTCTGACACCAGACTTGTTTGACAATGAACAGAAACCGCACATTTGTCATTATCTTCACGGACCCCGAAAAGTCTGATCGTTGTTCCACTTCGGGGTGAATACGTCAAGTAACTCGGGTTTTCCCATTTTAGAGTTTCTTTTATTTTGCCAATGTCATCAGACTCATCAGCGATCTGGAAAATCATCTCACGAAAAAAGAGCAGTTTGTTTTTAACCGCTTCAGAATAAGTGTTAAATGTATTTTCGACTTCTGTATTTTGAAATTTCCGATATTTCATTTTTTTCGCTCAAGTAACACTTGTAGGCGTGGGCACAAAAACGTGCCCACCCTACGGTTTGAAAGCGCTTTCCATCGGTTGAATTGCTTCGAAGCAATTGCTGGCCATCCAGAATGTTGTTTGATTTTAGTCCCGGATATATTGAATGATATCCTTATTACCCAAGGCAAGCATCCATTTTGTATCAAGCTTCACGTCATCATAAATGGTTTTATCAGCAATGATTTTAAGGGTCTTCAGCATGGTTTTCTCCGTTGAAAATACCGGTTAATGGCCTGCTTTATCCAGTGTTGCAATAATGCTTTCCAGAGCCTGATTAAATTTTTCGGGTTTTATTTGGGCAATAAAGTGACCGACATTCGGTACCAGGGTGACATGCTCATTGGCAGGGAGTTCCTTGCCTGTGGGTGCCGCATTGATGTTGTACAGAATATCCGAAAACTGCTTCAGGTCAGCGGCGGCCTGCTGGGCATTCCAGTTAAATAATTCATGCATGGCGCTGACGCCGACTTCAGGATCGGCTGCTGAAAATTTCGCGACGATTTCCTCAATAGTCGCAGGATCAGCCTGGGGTGTAAACATGGAACGCAGCATTTGTTCACTCGTCTTGCGGAAGTCGGTTTCAAAGGGTTTCACAAATGCCGCGATTTTTTCCTGACTGGCGGGATATTCAAACGGTGTGTAAAAAGTATCAACACCAACGATCCCGATAACACGGTCACCCAGCTGTTTGGCGGCTTCTACAGCCACCGGCCCTCCCATGGAATGTCCTACCAGAATGACTTTTTGGGCACCCGTTTTTTTGACAACAGCGGCCACATCCTGCCCAAAAGCCTGCATGGTGTATTGTTGCCGACGACTGCCCGACTCACCGTGACCGGCCAGATCCAGCCAGACAACCCGTTGATGTTTGGAAAAATAATCAATCTGCTCGTCCCAGAAAGTGTGGTCACAGGTCCAGCAATGCACAAAAACGATAACCGGCTCACCCTGCCCTCGCACACCATATACAATCGGGCTGCCATCGACTGATTCCACAGTGGCTGTTGTCTGCCCGCCAGTGTTGGATACCGTCGTGGCACAACCGGCCAAACCGGCGAATACAAAAGCGGCCAACCAAATGGCTAATTTACGAGAATGATTTGTCCTCATGGGAATATGATCTCCTTTATTGTGTTATGTACTTTTACATTACTGCTGCTTTGTTAAACTTCATCATCCTGTCAGCGGATACCCGTTTCCTGATAGATCACATTCGTGAATGCTTCTGCCAACCGGGAGAACACTGGCCCCGGGCAATGTCGCAACGGGCGGCTATCCACTTCCCGCACAGGAATCAGTTCTGCACCGGTGCCTGTCAGAAAACATTCATCCGCAGTATACAAGTCATACGCGGTCAGGGCACACACCGTTGCGGGTATCTTTTCACTGACAGCAAGTTCCATGATGACACTGCGGGTAATGCCTTGCAGCGCGCCGTCCACGGGATGCGGGGTAAAAAGTTGAGCATCACGCACTATAAAAATATTGGCCGCACTGCCTTCTGCAACGTGGCCATTCCGGTTAAGCAGAATCGCTTCATCGGCACCGGCCTGATTGGCTTCCATGCGCGCCAGTATGTTGTTCAAATAATTGAGGCTTTTAATACGGCCATCGAGCCCGTCTGCGGGCAGGCGACGAGTGGAGGCAATAACAAGTTTTGCGCCTCGCTGACGCTGGTTCTCGCTGATCATCGACAAATGATCGGCAATAAGAATCACCGTGGGCTGCGTACAGCTGGCCGGATTTAAACCCAGGGGGCCAACGCCCCGAGTCACCATGAGGCGAAGATAACCCTCCGGCTCGGCAAAGGCGGCAACAATATCGGTAACGGCCTGTGTCAATTCTTCCTGCGTGTACGGAATCGCCAAACAAATCGCGGCGGCGGAATCCATCAGGCGTTTTAAATGTGCGTGTAATCGAAAGGCATGCCCCTGATAAAAACGAATACCTTCAAACACACCATCGCCATAAAGCAGGCCGTGATCAAATACCGAAACAGTGGCTTCACTGCCCGGCATTAGCCGACCGTTAATCCAGCACTGTGCCTGTTCAGACATAAAGTTCTCCTGATGTTACGGTGTTGTACCCGGCGTTAACATATTTTGCTCCCACAACAAATGCGCAGCGGCCAGTGTCTCATGGCCGCATAAATCAACTTCGATTGTCGGAATGAACCAGCGCAGTTCAAAATCGTCATCACAGGCGCAGACAAAAGCGGTTTCGCTCAGGTTTATTTCTTCGGCAACGGCCTGCATCCATTCTGCACTTTTCGGTGCTGTTAACAGACATACCGCAGCAGGATTACCGGAAAAAGCCTTGTCCGTAATAAAAGCATCCACCTGAAATATTGGCAGTTGATGGTGTTGATTCATTTACAGCTCCCTGTTATTCGTTATTGGTGGTACGTCTCTGATTGGCATGCGTTTGCCCATTGCCACCACGCCACCATGCACTGCCGTCAGGGTTTGCATCGCCAGTGCAGAAAAAAGTGGAAAGCCAATCACCACACCCAGCGCCACAATCATTAACTGTGCAAACTGGTTTTTTGTCGGCATGGGTGCCTTGCAGACTAACAGCAACCCACCCGCTACCAAAGCCGCAATCACAGATCGGCCCATCCCCACAAACACCGGATCGAAATACACGATGGCATGGCGTGTCGCGGGCAACGTCAAGGCAAATATCGTGATCCCTGCAAAAGCCGCCAGCATTCCCTGTGTTTCTTTTTTCATGTCGAGCCGTGTTAGTTGACAGGCACACAGGATAATCGGCACACTCGAAACAATACAGATTCAGCAGGAGTTAATATTTATCGGTACAGTTACGTTTTCTGTTGAACTGTACTGATTCATAAACGGCCAATCTGTACCACATTCACCCACCGCTGAAGGATTGATTTTGCACAAACTCTACGAAACCATTGCCCGGCAATTGACTGAACGCATTGATCAAAGTCTGTACCTGCCCGGTGACCGCATACCGGGAGTGCGTAAACTGAGCGAGCAATTTGGTGTCAGTATTTCCACCGTAGTGCAGGCGCAGCGCTTGCTGGAAGACGAGGGGCGAATCGAGGCACGTCCGCGTTCCGGTTATTATGTGCGCACACAACCCTGGCCGGTACCGAATCCCCCTGCCCTGTCGCGGCCTTCAACAAAACCGACACCGGTCACAGGTCAGGAGCTGGTTTTGCGTTTGGTGCAGGCCGCCAACGAAGCAGACTTTGTGCAACTGGGTGCCGCCGTGCCCCACCCCAGCTTTTTACCTACGCGCGCGATTCAGCGCTCACTGTCATCCACTGTCCGCAAATACGGTAATGAGCTTTCCACTTACCAATTCCCGCCCGGTAATCCAGAACTACGGCGGCAGATTGCACGCCGCATGGCAGAGGCTGGTTGCCAGACTCACCCTGATGACATCATTATTACCAGCGGCTGCCAGGAGGCGCTCACACTTTGCCTGCAAACCATCGCGAAGCCCGGTGATATTATTGTGATCGAATCCCCAGCGTTTTATGGCCTGTTACAAGCCATCGAAGTGCTGGGCATGAAAGCACTGGAAATACCCACAGACCCGCACACGGGTATAAGTCTCGCAGCCCTTTCGCTGGCACTGGAAAAATGGCCTGTAAAAGCCTGCGCACTGGTGCCTAATTCCAGTAACCCTCTGGGCTGCACAATGCCGGATGACAACAAACAGGCATTGGTGGATTTACTGGCGCAATTTGATATCCCACTGATCGAAGATGACATCTACGGTGACCTGGGTTTTGATGCCAAACGACCACGCGCAGTCAGTGCTTTTGATAAAAATGAACAAGTGCTTTATTGCTCATCATTTTCCAAAAGCCTGTCACCGGGGCTCAGAATCGGCTGGGTTATTCCGGGAAAATACCGGGACAAAATCGAATATCGAAAATATGTTACCAGCCTTGCCACACCCACCCTGCCGCAATATGCGATTGCCGATTTTCTCCGGCAAGGCGGTTATGACCGTTATCTGCGTCAGGTACGTCGTGATTATCAACGACAGGTGAGTATTATGATTCGTGCCGTTGGCAAATACTTTCCTCAGGAAACCCGTGTTTCACAACCGCAAGGCGGCTTTGTTATCTGGATTGAATTACCCAAAAAAGTGGACTCACTGCAACTCTGCCAGCAGGCATTGGCGCAACGCATCAGCATTGCGCCGGGACAGATATTTTCCGCCACACAAAAGTACCGGAACTTTATCCGGCTCAATTGCGCACAGCCATGGAATGAGGTGCTGGAAAAAGCAATGATTACGCTGGGACGGATGGTGCATGAGCTGAACAAATCCACATAACAGACTGTTCAGGCTTCCGAAAAACATCCGGTGACTGTCAGGTCTGGTCTGAGCTACTACACCTAATCTGTTCCCTCTTTTTTCAACCTAATTCGTTAGCTGTTTTTATCTCATATAAGTTGATTGGTAGAAGAAAAGGGGTCATTGCTTGATATTACACTTCAGCATCGCCCTTTTCCGCAACCGCGAAGGCTGCCCTGTCTCCATTGCTCGCTGGATATGAGAAACTCTGGATGGCGATACCCCAAATAAATCAGCGACCTTTTTTAGTGGCATATTCGCCGAGCGCCGTAATAACCAGGCGGCACAATGGTAGGCTTCTGCATG
>JAKISS010000052.1 GCA_021648485.1 Gammaproteobacteria bacterium | reverse complement strand
TTTCGGCATCAGTGTTTTCGGTGATCTCATTTTTATAGATCATTAAGTGATCCGGCAACAATCCTTCACGTTGGTCATCGGGAATCGCCTTCTCAATCTGCTTTCGGGTAATATTGGTAAACACCACGCCCCAACCATAAGGTATGGACAGGTTGCCTTTATAGGCTCCGGTGGCTTGACAGAGTTTGGGGTCGCATGATAATGCTCCAACGACGTTATAAGTGTATTGACGAGCCTGTTCCAGTGGGTGTGGTCGGGTAACCAAACCGGTATTTGTCAGTAGGGTTACATCAGATTTGTTGATCGTTTTTAATGTTTCCGGCTTCCAGTCTTTCACTTCCAGAAACAGCAATCCCCGTGACGGGTGCAGGATGATGAAGTCGGGATAGCGACGCTTTTTTCCTACCGGGATGTCGAACCAGACCAGATAATCGTTTTCCAGCAGCGCCTGTAGACGCCTTGCCACGCGCTTTTCTCCGGAAGTCATACGCCCGAGGGTTTGCCGGTTCAGGGGAGGGATGATTTCTGCCATTGTTTGTAACCCATCTGTATGGTTTGTTTTAGCGCCCATCAAAAATAAGTGAGGCGCGATACCCGAGGCGATAAGACTTAATTAGTGATTTTGTGAATGCGTTTATTGTAAGGCCTGTATGACATTATTAAAAACAACGGTGTGTCCTGGTTAGTATTTGTACTGTTATTGTCAGCTTAAAAAAAGTAAGGAGACACAATACATAATCCTAAATTAATCAGTTAAACCGTAGCGAGAGCGACTAAGGTGCGGAAGATAAAGCGTTTTTCAGGTTGTTTTGGACGAAAGCGTATCACCCATACGGTGAGTTCAACATGTTCTGAAAAACGCTTTAGATTCTGTGCCTTAGGCGCTCGCAGTAGATTTAACTGATTAATTTAGGATAATTATGTGATCCTCCGTCCATGGCCAGAAAGGCTGATTTTGGCAGAGGCAATTTTTTTCATACCCGATGGATAAAAAAAGGGTAATTGAAAAACGCAGTCAGTTTGCACCGCCGAGCTGGGGTGTAATATGTGGCGCGGAAGACCAGGAAACTGGAAATGGAAGAATTTTCGGCAAGTAGGGTGTGAAATATGGAGCTTCCAGGATTAGCCCGCAATGGCTCCCACGCATCGTACAGGGTCAGCCACATTTTTGGTCGGTTTTGTACACAAGGCGTTGGAATACGTTGGGACAATATACATCACACCTGATATTGGTATTTGTACGCCGTTGGCAACCGCAGTGGCAGCGGATATTTCAGCTGTCAGATTTGTAACGGTGGGTTGCTCGTTGCGGTTTGTGACAGCATCGTGCGCATTTTTAACCGCGATACTGTGTGCCCACAGTGTATCGTCTTTTGCCTGTTGTGCAGCATCGATGTAACGTGGTACCGCCATAACGGCAATAACACCGATCAATGCCATGACCGTCAGTAATTCGATAAATGTAAATCCGCGCAACTGTTTTTTCATGTTTTTGGATAGCGTTGGTGGGCCGCAGCATTTATGACTAAAGAGAAGTCTGCTCCTGGCGCAATACTGCCCCAATCGCAGGTAAACAATGTGCTTGCTGGGATTCTGATAGAGGCGTATCGCAGTCCACAATTTCATTGATATCCAGATGCCGAACTGACAGATCCAAAGCATCCTTCAAATATTCACCCAGGCCAGGAACGGGTACTTCAGTGGGTGCCAGCACCAGCCCTGCCACAGGCGGTTGAGAAAAATAACGGTCGTAATAATCCAGTGAACGTTGTATCTCCAATACCAGACGATCAAATTCGGTATTGTCTGCAAAATTGCCTTCATAGTTCAAGCCGTCAGCATCACCGACGCTGCGGCTCAGGTATTCATAACCAAGATCCAGTGTGCGGGCAAAATACAATGTGGATTGACGTGCCACTACGATCAGACCCCGTTCACGGGTAAGGTAGATCATCGCGACACCTGTTTCGTTTTCCGGTAGAGAGGAAATAATATTGCGCAATACCAGTTCAGGAATATCAATGGTGGTGAGATTAACATTGGCATCCTGTAATTGATCGACATGTGTACGTACTGTCGATGTTCGTGAAACGACGACGTACAGTTTTTTTTGCTGGCTATGTACGCCATTACCCGGTGCATCAAATACATCAATTACGGCATCATCGATATGAAAATCAATCAGGTCTTTCACTTGCCAACGTACCGCAGCACGTAATTCATTGAGAGGTACATCCGGTGCATCGACACTTAATACGCTGTATTCACCGAGTCCCATGACCGTGGTACAGGCATGTTTTGTCAATGAAAACGTTTTGGCTTTTCTCTGCAATTGTTTTCCATGATCACCTCCCCTGTTCCAGGGCCAAAAGTCACAAATTTCTAAACAGGGTTTTTCTTTGCCAGGGCTCAGGATTGTTATCGCAATACCCATTTCGCCTGGCACGATTGCGGTAATGAGTTGTTTTTTATTTTTTCCGAATAGTGAAAACATGAAAGCAGGCTCCGTCTCTGTTGTATAGAAAAAATGCGTCACAAATTAATCAAGGCATATATTGCACAACGATTTGTCGTTGGGTGCGCGGACTGCCGGATGTGCCACCTGCCGTTCCTGTGCTGGTGATGGTGTACACATTATTAATACTGTTAATGGTCAGTGTGTTCACTGTGGTACTTACCCATGCCTGGCCGTTTGACAGGGTGTTATTAGTGCTTGTGCCGGTACCGCCATTAACGGTTAAATCCCATATTGCCCAATCGACCCCGCTTTCGGCAGCATATAATGCTTGCGATGAATACCATTCATCAATGGTTTCTTCCGAACCCAATATCAGCATTTGCGTCATTAAAGCACCTAATGCCGCCAGCGCAGTAATGACAAAAATGGTGGCAATTAATGCTGCTCCACGTTGCCGGGCCGGGTGACCTGTATTTATGAGTTCTTTACTGATTAGCGGCAGGAAAGCAGTTGGCTTTATCTTTGTCATCAGGGTGTATTCCTCACATGAATTTCACGATAAAGCCGGATGGTTTCACTGGTGGTGGTATCGGCAATTTGCAGGTCTACACGCAATACACCGGTGGATTGTGGTGTGCCCGGGGCATAAACAAATGTCACGGCAGAAACACTGTCTATTAACAAAGGATCACTACTGCTCCAGTCTACGGTTCCGTCATAGTTTGTCAGGCCTGCGGCGGTGAACCAGCGCAGGCTACTGCCACTCAGGCCCACTTCAATAGTTTGATCCGCAATGGAAAAATGTTTACCCGGAGACTCTGCTGTAAATTGCTGTCCGGTAAAACTCAAAATCTGACCATTATTCGTGCCATCATTTCCCGGGCCTGTTGCTGTCGTTGCTGCGATGCCGGATATCGGTGTTGCCGTATTACCCGCTTGTAAATCCGCAGATGATGTATTGGCAATGACCAGCACATCACCCGCTACATAATTTAAACCGGTGCCGACGATATAAAGATTGGTGAGGTTGGCATTCTTGCGAAAGCGAAGATTGATGCGCGAAAACTCCGTACCAAAATTATCAAAACGTTCCACATAGCGTCCTCCGGCACGGCTGCGCGCAAATTCAATGCCCGAGCCGCCGGAAAGCACGGACAGGCTGTTGGGTACTGCCTGATGAACTTCGCGTGCTAATCGTTCCAGTGCCAGGCGTCCTTTGGCCACTAATTCCGCCCGTGCCTTGCTATGGGTATAAGCTTGCATGGCTTTGGCAATAAACGGTGTAAGTATTCCAGCAATGATGCCCAGCAATACAATCACGGTAATCATTTCGATGAGTGTGAAGCCTTTTTGTCCGGTTTTTCGGGGTGCCATCAGAAATTGATCCGATAGGCAGAAACAGAAAGTGTTTCGTTGCTGGAAGAGGTCACGCTGACAGTAATCAGGCGCACATCGGCAGCAGGTACAGCATTCCAGTTTACGCCGGGCTGTATCACACTGACGTTCACGGTGTAACCGGCATAACCTGGCATATCAGTGCCTGATGAATCTTGCGGCGGGCTTTGGTTAAGTCCGTGATAATCATCAATGTCATCGTAAGTGGCGCGTGATTCGCCATCTGTGCCAATGGCGATGACGGCTGGCCCTGTCACACAAGAGCCACTGGTGGTATTGACACAACCACCACCGAGCGGTGTTGCTTCATTCCACCGTTTGCGTAAAATTTCATCCATAAAGGCATTGGTGACGGCCAGTGCTTTTTGTCGAAGATACGGTCGGTGACTGTTGCCGACGTTGTTCATAAACAGTGCGGTCATACCTGCCATCATCACGCCCACCAATACAATAACGATGACGGTTTCAACCAGGGTGAAACCCGTTTGTGGGTGTTGTTTGTTCATCGTGTAAATCCGGTAATGTTTTCCACTGTTACGCTATCGCTATCTGATCCTTTGTTCAGTGTAATTGTCAGTGGCGTACTCAGGCTGAGCGGATTGCCGTAAGCATCAAAAATAATTGTGGTGGTGGTATCCAATGTGATATCGGACCAGGTTTTTGTGTAACTGGTGGCACCGGTGAGTGGATGAGTAATGGCCGTGCCAGCCTGGGTTACTGTGTACCCGGTTCCGTTGATAGCAATTTGATAATTGCTTGCCCCGGAATGACTCATGGATTTGTTTTGTGCATAACGAATGGCCTGTACCAGTTCGCCGGATGCGGCAACGACATCAAAAGTATTTCGATTGAATTTACTGATGGCCAGTGCTGACAGTGCGCCCATGATAACAATCACCATAATCAGTTCGATCAGGGTAAAACCGGATTGTTGTTTGTTAAGATTTTTGTACATTAGGGGGACTCACGCCAGTATAAATAACGGTCGTCGCCGCGAAAAATACCAAAAGTGGCTGTGGCAGAAGGGTTGTCATCATAAAGATTGCTGTCCAGCAGTTGATCAACCGCATCGTCATCGTATTGCAACCAATTGGGCCAGACAGTATTGATGGTACTGCTGCCGCCAGGGTTGCCGGTGCCCGTCAGTGTCAGCGTTAAATTACCTGCACCGTTAACCAGTGTTACCGGGCTTGCAGGAGTTGCTGCCGCCGTAATGCTGGCATCGGTTTTGGTGTAACTATAAATAGAACAAGCATCATCGGTGTTCAATGTCCAATTACTGCTGGCATTAAAAAACCAGGTGTTGACAGGGATGAGCAGGCTGTCGCCCACCTGGCTCATGGTGCCATAGGCATCCTGAGTGTAAGCACGACCGAAACGTTGCAGGTTACCGATGGGGTTGATATTGCGCGGTGTATCATTGGCGCTGGCCTCTCCGTCGGTTACCGCCGTCAGTGCAATTGTCAGGTCGCTGGTGAACGGGGCCACTTGTCCGGCACTGCGCTCGTAAGAAAAGTTATCGGCACTGGCTCCACCCAGGGTAAACGTCAGTGAGCCATTATTGTTGTCAACACGCGCGAGTGTACCTGCTGTTACAGTAACCCCGATTGCCAGTACACCGTTTTCATCTAACTGTGAATTGTCAGCAGTGGGATAACTGAGACTGATGCCACCAATGCTGAGTCTGGCCCAGGTGCCGGTGTAGTTGGCGGTGGTGGTATTTATCGCACTGGCTGCTGTTGCCGTGATGGTGGGGTTGCCCAGATAGTCGAAACTTTCGCCCAGATAAGTAAACGCAGTGCCGCTTGTACAGAGGTTGGCAAAACTGCCATCGGTAATGCTGGTAATAAAATGATCGGGATAAAAACGCCCTACATTGGTACTGATTGTGCCGGTAACATCCCCGCCGCCCAGATAATTACCATCGGCCACGCTGGGCGTTAATGTGATAATGCCGACTTCATTCCAACGAAAATCGGTGCCGGTGTCCATACCGGCAATGAAACCGTCAAAGCCTGTCGTGAAGGTAATGGCGGGATTATTGGCGGCACCGGCTGCCACCAATACCGGTGTCAACATCACTGATTCCGGGATACTTTCTTGACCGTAGTTCGGTGTTGGGTTGCCCAGTGCATTCACGGCGGTTACGGTAACTGAAAAAGTATCGCCTGCGGCCATAAACGCGGCACCATTTTCATCGGCGGCAGTACCGGGATTCGCAAAACTGTCACTGCTGCGTTCAATAGCACTGATAATAAAATCAGCGGGTTTGATCACAACGGCATCACTGGTGCCACGAATGCCGGTGGGCAAATCAGCGGTCACTGAATCATCCTTCATGGCCAGAGTGATTTGTCCTGCATCAGCATAATCAACAGTAATTATTGCCTGGCCATTGGTAAACGTCACAGGCTGTGTTGAACCGGCATTGGCCGTTGCTTCATCGGCAAAGGCATTTACGGTATTGACCGTCACGGGCAGAGTGCCCGTTCCCGGATTGTTATACGTTGACCAGAATTTAAGATTTTTTGCACCGGTATATGCTTCAATAATACCGCACACCGGATCAGTGGGTGTTACGCCATAGGCGGCCAGATATATCGGGAAATTACTGGCGGCTGTTTGTGCCGGAATTGCGGTATCAACAACGCCCAAAAATGGGATGGCCAGCGGTGATGCGGTGACGGTAAAGCCATTGGGTGAGAAAACCAGATTACCTTCGGTGTCATCATCACGAATCGCACCATCATAAACATCAACATCAATGCTGGCAGTGCCATTTTGGTAATCAAGATCAAAAATAGCCACACCATTATCGGCGACATCAAAGGCGTATGTGGCCAAACCATCGTTGGTCGTGGCATCAACAAAATTGAGAGCTGTACCCGTATTGAGTGTCCAGGTGCCAGTGGTACTTTGTGTATCCAGCACAATGCTGCCGGTGTAGCCGGTATACGTTGAGCCATTTGATAATCTGGCGGTCACAGTAATGGTTTCCGCCAGGCAATTAATGCCCGTGTTATTGTGTGAAATGACAAAGTGGTCCAGTGTCGAGCCGCAAGGATGTGTGGCATTCATATCGGCCTGGATTTCAGTCTGGCTGCGCACTGTGCTGTAAATGCGTGCTTCGTCAATGGAGCCATTGGCCGAGTTACCCGTCATGGGGCCCACTACATATGAACTGCGGTTATCACCAAAATACAGTGTATCCATTTCTCCCATGACACCGTTGGTGGGATAAATCTGCGAGACATCGAGATTGCCGTTAATATAAATTTGCAACCGGTCGTTTGGAAGATCCCAGGTAACAGCGATGTGTACCCATACATCAGCGGCAAAGTTGTTATTGCCACCTTCAGGACGCCAGTCACCATCAGCACTGTCTTCCAGGCCGAAACTCAAGCGACTGTTATCTTGCAGGGACAGGTAAAAATATTTTCCACTACTGGCCAGGGAGGCATCCATTAACTGGCGATCACCATTGTTACCATCCCATGGCACGTTGCTCTTGTACCAAAAGCTGATTGTGCCTGTATTGCCGACATCGTTATTGATATCAACACCGGTATCAACGGCATCATAAACGGCATTTGATGTGTTGGATGGAATTTCACCATAACCACAAGTACCCGGACTGCCGATCACCACCGGGCTTGTACTTGCAGGAATGGCTGTGCCAACAGCGACACCATGGTTACCATTGCCACTGCTGTCTGTCACACTGCCCCATGCCACATCATCCATAGCATAATAGGCGAGCGCATCGGTTGGACAAGGGCGTGTTTCTGCCATGGCGACACCGACCTGTGCAGCACTGAGGGCTGCATCGTAAATACGTACTTCGTCAATCATGCCGTCAAATTCACGGCCACTGAAACCCTGGTCGGCACCGATTTGCAACGGGTCATTATTATTGATGAGATTTTCAGCATACGCCGCTGATCCACGATTAATGCCATCGATATAAATTACCTGGCTGCCGCTGTTGGAATAGACAATGGCAATGTGATACCAGGTGCCCGGAGTCAGTGTTACACCACTGCTGTTAAACTGGCGAGTATTACCCCCTGAGTTTTGCCACCACCAGTAAATATTGGCGCTGCTGTTAATATGAAATTCATAATTTTCATCTTTGGAGAGAATGCTCATTAACCCGCTACCTGGAATGGAGTCGGGTCTGATCCAGGTCATCACTGTCAGATTGTCAGAAATATCCAGCAGCGTATTATCGGTAATTTCCACAAAATCGGTGCTGCCGTTCAGTGTTGCGCCGTTGCATACCTGTGCGGGTGCTGTGATTGCAGAACCCATGCGCACCCCGTCAAGCCCGTTACCGGTGCTGTCAAGCACTTCACCTGCTGCACCCGTCCAGCTGACTTCATCCATGCGCCATTCCCCAACTGCCGCAGGTAATGTGACTGGTGGTGTGCCATTGAACTCCACAACAAACCAGCCAATGTCTGCACGCTGTCCGGTAAAATTACGGCGCATATCAATCGAGGTTGATGACAGTCCCAGTGTTACCGAGCTGACGCCGGTAATATCATCACCATTATAATTATTCATCCCCATGTTCTGTCCGCTATAGGCTTGCACTGATGCAAAAGCCACCGAACGATTGACATCGACAGCACTGATAGCAATGGTGTTTTGTGCATCGCCATTGTTGAGGCGCTCGCTGCCATGTTGCACAGAGCTGCCATCATTCAATTCCACTACCTGCCAGACAATTTCATCAATTCGGTCGCCAACAGAATCACGGTCAATGCGCAATGTCGTGGAATCAATCAGTTGCGCACGAATCATGCGCTCATCAACATCCGGGCCGGAATCCGGACTGAGAAACCCCACCAGAGCAAAGCTGGTGGCAGTATTTACCGCCGTTGGTAAAGTAATATTGATACTGCCGGTACCACTGGACATGGCAGAGTTGCCCGTTTGTACATTAATGTCTGCCGCATTGGTAAACTCTACGACCTGCCAGGCAATAATATGACTGCTGTTGCCATTGCTAGCTCTGAATTGCACGTTGGTATTACTGGTAAGTCTGCCAGTGGTAGGGTCATCCGAACTCCAAATCGCATCTATGTTTCGGGGTGTTTTTGAATACAATACAAAGGCCTGGCTGGTAGAACTGACAGCAGTAATGGACACATTCAGCGTCGAAGAGCTTTGATTCACTTCACCACGTTGTACTGACACGCCGGAACTGAATTCCATCACATACCATTGAATATTGATTGTTGACGTTTCATTTGTTACCCGCACAAATTCAACGGCAGTACCTGCACTGTTGATTCTGCCTCGTACTGTAGAGCCCGGTGGCCGATTACTGGAAGAGCGGGCTTGAAACATTAAAAAGGACCGTCCAGGATCAACGGCAGCAATACTGACTGATGTAGTGCCGTTACCGGAGCTGGTTGCTATACCACTTTGTACCTGATTAATAATCGCAGAATGAGCCGCAGAAAATATTCCCGAAAAACATAAAAAAACAACCAGCCACAAAGCCTGAGCGATAAATTTTTTTGGCAAAACACCATTCCGAAATAGTCTTGCTAAAATTGTTTTTTTTTCATGGCATAAAAACAGAGTCACAATATTTTCCCTAAAAAAAACAAGCCAGGCAGCTTGCGCGGCCTGGCTTGTTTTCGATAGTTTTTCACGATGCAGGCAACAGCTGCCCTGGTGATAAACCGGGCCGTCAGTTAACAGCCTGTACCAAGAACAGTGCTAATAACCGGAGCAGCAGGGGCGACTGCTTCTGTATAAGTAAAGCTACAAGTGCCTGAGCCATTGGTAATGGTTAATACACTACCACTGGTAGTGCCCTGAAAATCCAGGCCAGCACCGACGTTAAGACCTGCCAGATTAGCAATAGTGATTACATCTGGATAACCGTTTACATATGTCACGGTAGTGCCTTCAATGGTTGAAGTCGTGTTGTCAATCAAAAATGCCGCATGAGCAATAGCAGCCGCAGAGGAAACTGCACCACGCGCTCCGGCAATGGATGCACCTTCTGCCCGGGTAGACAGATCGGCAAATTTTGGTAAGGCTGTTGCCGCCAGAATGCCCAGAATAACAATCACCATGACCAGCTCAATAAGGGTAAAACCGCTTTGTTTCTTCATGTCACTTCTCCAGCTTTATAGACTTTAATGTATCAATAGTTCGGGGCGGTTGTACCCACAATTACTCTGACGTGGCCCCATTCCTTGTAACTATCGGTCTTGCAGAAAAAAATCTTTACCTGTTATTGATTATTTATTTGATCGTCACTTCAGATAAATTCCACATGGGAAGAAATACACCCAGGGCCAGCACTAATACAATGCCTGCAATGATCACTGTTAATATAGGTTCAATACGTGCGCTGAGTTTATCAATGTCATTTTCGACTTCAGCCTCATAAAATAAAGCGACTTCGGCCAGTAATGTATCAATAGAGCCGGTTTCTTCACCCACCGCCAGCATTTGCATCACCAGACCATCAAACAAACCGGTAGCCGCAGCAGTGCGTGTAATGGACTCCCCGCGTTCGATACCCGTTTGCATGCCCAATAAGCGTTCTTCTACATAATGATTATCCAACGCCTTGGCCACTACAGTGAGTGCAGTGATCAACGGTACCCCTGCCTTTATGGCCATGGAAAAAAGCCGTGTAAAGCGTGCCAGCGTGGCACGATAAATAATATCGCCAGCCAATGGAAATTTGAGTTTTTGTTTGTCCCAGCGATAACGCCCGTTATCTGTTTTTATGTAATGCCGAACACTCAGCGTCATTACCAGTAATATGCCCAGCATCTCCGGCCAATAAGTCACGCTGAAATTTGAAACATTCATCAGGATCAATGTTGGTAGTGGTAGTTCCGCGCCAAACCTGGAAAATACACCTGCAAAGGAAGGAATCACAAATAAATTAATAATAGCGATAGCAGCGGAAATGGCAATGAGTACAAAACCAGGATAACGCAGTGCAGATTTAATCTGATTTCGTGTACGTTTGTCACGTTCTATATACCGTGCCAGCTGATTAAAAATTTCATCCAGTTGACCGGTAGTTTCACCAATACGGATCATCGACACATAAAACAGCGAAAATATTTCAGGGTGCTCATTAAATGATGTCGCCAGATCCCGGCCAGCCTCCAGGCTCACTGTTACATTACGAATAGCTTCTGCCAGAGTAGAATTTTTGGTGGATTGTGACAAACCATGCATGGCACTCAACATGGGTACGCCCGCTTTGGTGAGACTGTACATTTGTCGGGAAAACTGAATAATGTCAGTGTCGGTTACTTTTTCGGTAAAAAATTTACCGAAATTGATTGCAGTGGAAGCACCTGTTCTTGCCGGGTTGATATTGATGGGTATAACACCATTTTCCAATAACTGCGAAGCCACGGCATCTGAACTCACGGCTTCCATAGTGCCTTCAATGGCATCACCTCGATGACCGCGTGCCTTGTATTCAAAGAGTGGCATAAATTAATCCGTCAGGTTTCGGTTAATGCTCAATCAATCCAGCCACTGATACGGATAACCTCGTCAATGGACGTTACCCCCTGTTCAGCCAAAGCCAGACTGTTTTCCAACAGAGGGGTAAACTGTTCTTGTGCTAATGCATGTTTTTTGAATTCGGCATAATCCTGATGCCGCAGGGCATCGGCAAGCTCACTGGTAATATCCAGCATTTCGTGTACTGCGGCACGACCATGATAACCGGTATGTCCGCAAGCCGGACAACCCGTACTGTGTTGAAACTTCATTTTTGCGGCACGTTCTTCACCCACTGCGGCTTTTAACCAAGCCAGTTGACCTGCATCCAGTGCATGGGCAGCAGTACATTTATCACAGATACGGCGTACCAGACGTTGTGCAATAATGGCATGCACCGCCGAGGCCACCAAAAAGCCTTCTACACCCATATCGATAAGTCGTAACGCGGTACTGATGGCATCATTGGTATGCAATGTTGACATTACCAAATGGCCGGTAATTGAGGCACGCAAGGCAATTTCTGCGGTTTCCTGATCACGAATTTCGCCAACGAGAATAATATCCGGATCCTGTCGCAATGCACTGCGTAATACCCGCGCAAAATCCAGTCCCACCTTTTGATTGATTTGCACCTGATTAATACGGGGTAAACGATACTCCACCGGATCTTCCACGGTGATAATCTTTTTTTCCGGTGTATTTAATTCATTTAATGCAGCATACAGCGTTGTGGTTTTACCACTGCCTGTCGGACCTGTGACCAGCAATAAACCATGAGGTCGATGAATTGCTTTTTCCAACCGGATGCGAATATCATCCGACAAACCAATTTGATTCAAACCCTGTACACCCGTGGAGTGATCCAGCAAACGCATGACCACGGCCTCACCATATTGTGTCGGCATAGTGGAAAAGCGAACATCCACCGCTTTATTTTTTAATTTGATATTAAAACGACCATCCTGTGGTAATCGTCGTTCGGCGATATCCAGGCTTGCCATCAGTTTCAGGCGGGATACCAGGGCAGGCACAATAGCTTTTTCATCCATCACCTGTTCGTATAAAACACCATCAATACGACGGCGAATACGTAACACAGTTTCGTCGGGTTCGATGTGAATGTCGGAGGCATTGGTTGCCATGGCCTCTTCAAATATTGTTTCAATCAAACGGACTACCGGCGCATCAGATTGACTGACAATCTTATCTAATGCCGCCAGATCAAAGACATTTTCCACCATGTCTTCGCCAATTTCTGTGGCAAGGTTTTGTATTTCAGTGCCGTGTTGGTAAACTTTATCGATGGCAGCGACCAGGTCGCCCTCTTTTACAACGGCAACTTTAATCGGGCCTTTTATCACCCGCACCAAGTCATCGTAGGCAAAAATATTTGTCGGGTCAGCCATACCAACCAGTAAGCCATCCGGTGTATCTTCCAGTGCCAGCGCCCGGAATCGGCGCGCTGCCGTTTCCGGGATTTTATTCACTATGTCCGATTTGAACTGAAAAATGCTCAAATCGACAAAAGGCACATTAAGTTGACGAGACAATAAATTAAGTACGTCATCTTCTTTTACATAACCATTCTCGATGAGGACACGACCTAGTTTGTGGCCTGATTTTTTCTGTTCATTCAGCGCAGCAATCAGTTGGCCTTCGGAAATGAGTTTGTGCTCAACCAGTAAATCACCCAGACGAATACGTTTTATCTGTGCGGACATATTTATTCCTCAAACTCATTCAGCGCATGATTAGCGTTTGTATGCACAGGTGTTAATGCTACGATGCGCGTCTGTATATATTTCAGCACCGCAGCACTTAGACCGCCAGCACGTTGTGCCCGCTGAAAAGCATCCAATGCGCGTGTAGTCTCACCCATAGCCTCCTGTGCCAAAGCCAGCCCCATCCACCAGTGTGCTGTCCCGGGGTGCCGCAATAAAATTTGCTGATAGACTTGTGCTGCTTGTGCATATTTTTCTAATTGCTGATACAGGGCTGCCAGCAAGGCATAATATTCCGGGTCAGCGGCCACGGTTGGACGTGCCCGTTCCAATACGGCAACGGCGTTAACAATATCACTCTGATCTACCAGAATGCGGGCATACAGTTTTGCCAGTGGTGCGGCATCCGGTATTAAATACAAGCCTTCTCTCAAGCTGTTTGCAGCCTCACTTATACGATCGCTATTTAACAAAATTGCCGCTAGCGTTTCACGAGCCCGAAGATGAACGGGTGAAAAAGACAATGCTTCTTCCAGGGCTAATTGTGCATCCTGTGGGTTATTGCGAGACAACATTTGTATTGCACGTTGAAAGGCCAACTGTGATTGTTGTTCGTCAGTAAGTGGGCGGATGGTTTTATTGATGTTTTGGTCTCTGTTGACAGGCGTTGCTTCGATTATATTTTTACTCTTCAGAGTGATGTCTACGGGCGTTACCTTTTCTACAACCGGTTTTTTTATAATGGTTTCGACCGTTTTTATTTTATCAGCAAGAGAAAAGTCAGAGATTACCGCTGTGGATAATATTTTTTCTTTTGTATTTTCCGGCACAATGTTCGTGACAGAGCCAGGTGTTTCTTTCTCAGGTGCGATGGCTATTCTGTTTTCTGTTATCACTTTTTGTTGTTGGCTGCCCAATGAATAAGCTACCAGTACACCACTTACAAAAATCACCGCTATCATGATGAGTAAAGCCATATAATTAATTGAAAATTCCACAGGCGATGTTATTGAGCCGCTGGCATCCAGTCCGTTCAAAGGCGATGATGTTACCTCTGAAGTACGGCGTTGTTCGAGGTCGCGCAACATTTGATTAATCAGACTCATACGTCAGGCTCCCAGGCTTATTGCCGCCGCAGCGGCGGCGGCACCCAGGGTAGAAACAATCGTCGCACCCACGCGCGCAAAACCGGAAGTTGGTAATGGCACTGTACCATCAGTATCTTCCGCAGCCAGTTGTAAATGTTGCAAAGTGACATGAAATGCACCCTGGCCATAAGCCACCATTAACATTTTATGCGCCAATACATTAATCACTCGTGGCACGCCCTGACTGATATAATGTAAATCCTCTACCACATTCCGTTTGAATAATGGTTTACCATGATAACCAGCAACCAGTAATCGGTGTGCCAGGTAACCTTCGATACCATTAATATCGATAGTTTCAATCTCCTGGGAAAAGGTAATGCGCTGACGTAATTGCCGCAGTTTATTTTGTGCCAGTCGTTCATCCAGCTCGGGCTGTCCAAACAGCACTACTTGAAGTAGTTTGCTTTTTTCGGTTTCCAAATTGGTTAATAGACGCAAAGCTTCCATGGAATCATCCGGCAAGGCCTGTGCCTCATCCAGAAATAAAACCACCTGTTTGCCTTCGGTATTTAATGTAATCAGACGATTGTTGATCAATGATAAAATACGATGCTGACCCATGTTGCGAGCATATTTTATACCCAGTTCATCGGCCAGGGCCATGCGTAAACCTGCCGGCGTCAAACAGGGATTAGGCAACCAGGCGGTAACAAAATTATCATCCAGAATATTTAACACCTTGCGACATAACAGTGTTTTTCCTGTACCCACCTCACCACTGATTTTTATAAAGCCTTCTCCGCTGCGCAATGCAACCAGTAAAACATTCAAAGCCTCTTGATGACTCCCGTAACTGTAAAAATAACTGGTATCAGGCGTAATAGCGAAAGGCATTTCCTGCATGTCAAAGTGTTCCAGATACATGGATTTTCACCGCCGTTTTTACATTATTCCGCTGCGATATTACTAACAGAAGATGGTGAGCCAAAATGGGTGATCTTGCCAAAACGTTCTGTGACCTTTTGCATTTCATCAGCCCAGACAGTATCGTTATCGACGACAATCGGTCGTAATAAAATGACTAATTCACTTTTGCGGGTGACTTTTTGCTCATGCCGGAACAAGCCGCCGATCAGCGGCAAATCACCTAATAAGGGTACTGAGCTTGTTTTATTTCTGGTCTGGTTTTGCATCAAGCCACCAATCACGACTACTTGGCCACTGCGCGCACGAACAATGCTGTCCGATTCTCGGATCATGCTCAGTGCCAATGGAACGCTAAGCTGATTGGTTGAAGACAAACTGATTTTTTTGACACGCTCAGTCACTTCACTGACGGACGGATGAATATGCAAAGTTACCATGCCGTCTTCACTGATCTGTGGGATCACGTCCAGTGCCACACCTGAGAAAAACGGAGTTAATTCAACGTTGACAGATTGATTGGCGCTGGCACCACCAAGTGCGGTATTGGTATTCGTATTGACATCGGTGACAAAAAACTCATCAGTTCCTACCTTGATAACGGCTTTTTGGTTATTAACGGTAGATACCCGAGGACTGGATAGCACATGTACATCACCCTGTGTTTCAAGAAACTCCAGGAAACCGGTAAAGTCGCCAATATCGAGACTCATGGCAAACATACCGCCAAAGGCTGAAGCCACATTGGAACGCAGGCCAGACAGATCGGCTGGATTCAGGGCATTGGTCTGCCCTTGCAAATTACTGACACCTGAAGTAAAAACACTGGAACCACCAAACTGCCCGGCAATGACACTGTCCCCATTTTTACCTTTACCCAGCGCAGACCAGTTAACGCCTGATTGAAAACCATCACTGAGTTCCACTTCCAGAATTTTTGCTTCGAGGATAACCTGTCGCTCAATAACATTTTGTGTCGTTTGTAAATATTTCGATACGGCACGTAACTCCGCTGGCATGGCACGTACCACAACAATACCTGACTGTGCATTGACAATAACCTTGCGGCCTTCTTCACTGCCAATGATGGCCTGCAATGCGACGGTTAACTCTGTCCAGAAATTGGACTCGGACCGGGTACTTACCTGGCTGCCGGAAACGGCAGTGTTTTTGCCTGATCCGCTGCCATTATTTGTACCGGAATTACCATTGTTTCTTCCCGAACGATTTTTTTGGGATGTTTGGACTTGTCCGGAGCTTACACGTACATTTGACAATCCTGAACGTTTTACATTGAGATAATCGAGGGTAAATATTTTTGAACGCAATTTGGCGGGTAATATCTCATAGCCATTTCTGGTGCGATTAAATTCATAACCATAAACGGTGCGCACTGTTTCCATGACTTCATTAATGGTGACGTTTTTCATGCTCAGGGATATTTTCCCTGTCACACTCGGGTGGGCTACCATATTGTAAGGTGTATCTTTTACCAGACTCATAAAAAATGTTCGTGCATTGATACGGTCAACGGTAATATCAAACCTGCGTTCTACAGGGGCCTGGCTAATACCTGAAAACTCAATATTCAATGGCGGCATCAATGCGGAAGATACCTCCGGTGGCAGTGTTCCCGGCTTGTTTTTTACAGAGGTTTGTTGGGTGATTTTTTGCAGGCTTTTATTGATTTCATCTGCAACACTGCCACCTCGGGGTGGTTTGGTCGAGCATGATGTTAACAATAGTGTGATGATAACAATCATCAATACCAAATTTGATTCAAACTTTTTTTCAGTTTCCATTGTTATTTCCCTTGTCTCGATGATGTCATCTGAGACAATGACTTAATATTTTTTTTCAACATCATTAACGTAATTTTTCGTCCGCCGATGCGCAACCGTACCGCAGAAGGCTGAATGTTTATTACCTTTGCACCATTAATACGATCCCCATGGGATACCACGGTGTCATTTATCACCGCTGTTCGTCTTTGTGCTGATATTAATGTTGATGTCAGTATCCAGCGTGGCCGCTGGATTTTCTGGGGCGACATAGAAGTTGTCGCCGTTACGTTTGGCGGTCGTGTAGGGTCTTTCAATGCCGCTTGTAATGGCATGGCCAGTAACAGCATTGCTGTTATAATCATTATGGATGGGTTGTTTTTCAGAAAATCACACACCGATCCAACCCTCATGCAAGCTCAGAGTATGTACCGTAATTTCTACATTGGCCTTTGGATATTTTATAACACTGTATTTCACATTGTCCCAGTACAAGCTCCAGGGCATGGCTTCCAGTGAACGTAGATAATTCAATGTTTTGAAATAATCACCTTCAAACACAATACGCAGGCCGTGCTTATAGATTTCCGGTTGCTGTGTACGGTTATTGTTTTTTTCATTTTCGTTGCCCTCTTCCGTTGGGAATAATGACTGTACACCGAGGCTTTCCAGACTTGTTAACACCAGCCCACTTTCTGCATGCAGCATGTCACGCAGTACACCTGCCATTTGTACCGGCTGAATAAATTCGATAGTCAGGTTTTTCTGCTGCTGCTTTAATTTCCCCAATAGTGTTTGTAATTCATTAACTCGGGCATTGATATGTATGACCTGGCTGCCGCGCAATGCTGCCGACATTTCCTTGATTTTTTCGGCAACCGCTTCAGTTTTCTGATTGATGTTATACATTTCACCAACGATTTTTTTTTGCTGAATTTCCTGTGGACTCAACAACAAGGCGTCCCAAAACAAAAACATCACCACAATAATGCCCGTGGCAATCAAACTTCGTTCACGTAACGAAAAGGCCTCAAAGCGATCCCCCCATGCGGCAAAACGGTTTTTCATGGTGATACCTCCGTCAAGGTAGTGGTTTGCGGCGGTTGTGTGCCGGTGTATACGGTGAAATCAACAAAACGGGTATCCGGTTTTTCACGCTGAATTTGTAACAAACCAAACTCAGTACCACTCAATGCATTTTCATTGGAGAGTTGCTGTAAAAATGTCGGCACCAATGCCGCCTGCAATGATCTGCCGCGAATCACCAAACCTTCGCCACCGGCCTGTACGCTAAAACCGGTAAGCCACACCCCCTTGGGAGCCTGACGGGAAAAACTTTCCAGATAATTTGAGATACCATGTGTGTAACTGTCTTTTACCCGTGTCAGAGCAGCGACGACTTTTTGCCGGGCTGCCAATTCTTGCTCCAGACTGGTTAGAGCCAACTGAGGTGCTGTATCTGTTTTCATTCCAGCCAGGCGAATACTCACTTCAGCCAATTGTGTGGAAAACTGTGTTTGCCGTTTTTTTAGCTGTGCCAAATCGGTTTCTATTTGTTGTGTCTGTTGCACACTCCAGCCGTATATTATGAGCAACACTATCAACACTGCTGCACAAGCCTGGATCAATACCTTGAACGACAGCAACTTCCGTTCTTTGCGGAAGATGGGTTGAAACAAATTAACCTGCTGGTTGATCATGCCTGTTTTGCGTCCTTTGAAATGTTGCGTCACCATTTTGAGTGGAATGCTTTTTTACTAACTCATTGAATCTCATTCGGATAAGGCAGATTTCATGCCGTAACCCAATAGCGACACCCCGGCCAACAAGCTTGAATCCATCGTGAGCCACATCACAAAACACAAACAATCAACGATTTGTGTAGAGGGTTGAATTTTCATTCTTTCCTGCCGTTATACGAGGCAATGACTGCCACTACTTCCCGATTTGGCGCGGGTATAGGAGAAACGATGGCCGATCAACAGCTGTTGCCCGCAAGCAAACCCCGTGTGCTGATTATTGATGACTCGCGCGTGGTGCGTGTTTCACTGAAAAAAATACTCAGTAACGAATTCGAGATTGTTGAAGCTGCTGATGGTGAGGCGGGTTGGGAAGCATTGCTGGCCGATGAGCAAATTCAAGTGATACTCACCGATGCAGGTATGCCCCGGCTGGATGGTTACGCGCTGATTGCACGTATTCGCGCCCATGACGATGTGCGTATCAATGATATCCCTGTGAATATGGTCACCGCTGCAGATGATGCGGCCGCCCGACAGCGGGCACTGGATTTGGGCGCAACAGATTTTATTACCAAGCCCTTTGATAAGGCTCAGTTGCTGGCACGGGTACGCGCTCAGGCACGATTGGATCAGACCACGAGAGATCTGGCACAAACTGTTGTAGCGTTACGGGATCAGGCCACGGATGATGCACTTACCGGGATACGCAGCCGACGGTATTTACTTAAACACGGCGATCAGGATCTGGCTTTTGCCGTTCGTCACCAACAGGATTTATCCATATTGGTTATTGCGTTGGATGATGCCGACCGGTTAAAAGCAAAATACAGTATTACCACACTGGATTTGCTATTGACCGGGGTGGCGGGTTGTCTGCAAACCGCTATCCGTAAAGAAGATACTCTGGCACGTATTGGTGATACCCGGTTCGCTATCATTGCACCCACGCTGGGTGGTATCGAAGCGCACAGAGTCTGCAATCGCATTCGCCAACAGGTTGCCAGTCAGCCTTTTAACGTGGGTGAAATGCAAATTTCATTGACGGTAAGCCTGGGTCTGAGTCACCGTGGAATAAGTGATATCAAATGCATTGAAGGATTCCTCGCACTGGCAGAAAAATATGCAACTAGTGCTCAGGTTGCCGGGGGTAATCGTTTGATACCTGCTGAATACAGGAGTGTACAAACGCCGAAAAAACACATCAGTATTGATGCCGCACTGCGTATTCTCAGCAAAGGTGATTCTGAAAAGCTTACGCCACATATCGATATTATGCTGGAGCAACTCATGCCACTACTGGATTTTTGCAACCGGAAACAACAATGGGGTGCCGAGCTTGAATTAGCGGCTATTCGGCAAAAGGCCGGGAGTCTGTCAGGCCCGGCAGATTTCTGATCCGTATCGCTATCCCGCCAAAAAAATCAACCACCTTGATTTATCGAAACTATCAGTTTGTACTGTTTCAGGAGTTTTCAATTTGGAAAATGAGGGAACCTGACCGCAGGAAATAGCGTTTATAGGCTGTTGTCAGATAAAAACTACTTTGATATCAACAATAAAGCTATCTGTTTTTTTGTATTTTTATACGGCTCGTGTCAGGTGTGTGACCGAGATCACAGTGTTTTTATCGCAATTCCCGGAGTATACAGCAGGTGTGCAAACTATGCTTTACGCAATGATCGCCTCACTCGGCAGTAGGCCCATTTAAGGGGAAGCACTGTAAAACAGGGCCAGAAAAGCCGCATAAAAAAACACGGCGGATAATATTAGTAAAACAGCCATTTGCTGTAATGACAAACATGCATCGGCCGATATCGTATCGAAAGCTAAATGTAGTTGGGGGAAATATACATGCTGTATGACACTAAAAAACAACAATCACTGAGATCTGCTGCTCGCACACATGGTCATAGCGGCATGGATGTCTGTTTATACCCGCTGAGCCGTTTTGTTTCTCCGTATGCAAATATTAACTTTGCCTCCACCCAATCCCGTTTTTAAGGATGCACAACATGAGCATTAAAATTTTCCCACAAAGCATTTCACAAAAAATGGTCTGCGCTGCGCTGGCTCTGATTTTATCGGCGATGTTTGCGGGTAGCGTACAGGCTGGTGCGCGTGAACAGGCTAAACGGATTCATGACCGGCTGACGGGTGTACCCCCCAGTGCTGCCTGTCTGACTCAATTGGAAACCAAGGTGGCTGCGGGCAATGCCGTTGGTGCGGCCATGGATGCCATTACCAACGATGGTGCGGGTGACAATTGCAGCGGAAAGGAATTTTATCAGGTGACGCTGAAAAATTTCATCACCCCCTGGACCAATGAAGAACAAACCGTGTTTGCACCGCTGAATGATTATACCGCGACAGTGATCGGGGTAATTCGTGATGATTATGATTTCCGCCGGATTCTCTATGATGACATTCTTTATACAGGTCCCAATCCAACAAATTTGGCCAGCAGCAACGCGCACTACAAGGCATTGGAAGATACGGGTGCCGATTTGCAGGCGATACTTACGGAAACCACGCAGTCTGCTATTTTTCCGGCAATAGAACCGGCTGGTATACTTACCACCCGTGCTGCTGCCAAAGCCTTTTTTGTGGATGGCACCAACCGCGCCATGTTCCGTTTTACCCTGCTCAATCATTTATGTACGGATCTGGAGCAGGTGAAAGACGCCAGTTACAGCCCGGATCGTGTTCGTCAGGACGTTTCCCGCAGCCCGGGTGGAGACAGTCGTATTTATATGAATGCCTGTGTTGGTTGCCACAATGGCATGGACCCTTTGACTCAGGCCTTCGCCTATTACGATTACGAATACCCCATGAATGGTAATGAACCCGATTATGATGCTGGGCGGCTGGTTTATACCCCTGGATTGGTTCAACCCAAATACGCCATCAACGCCAACAACTTTGAAGATGGTTACGTTACTCCCAGCGACGAATGGGTTAATTACTGGCGCACCGGCAGTAACAGCGCGCTGGGTTGGGACTCCGCGTTGTCCGGTAAAGGCCGTGTTGCCGATGGGACTAATGGCGCAGCATCCATGGGCCAGGAACTGGCACACAGCAATGCCTTTGCCCGCTGTCAGGTAGAAAAAGTCTTTAAGGCGGTGTGCCTGCGCACACCGGTTGATGCTGACGACCATGCCCAAATCGACACCATGATCACGGGCTTTCAGGGTGACTATAAGTTGAAGCAGGTATTTGCCGATTCCGCTGCATTCTGTAAAGGCAGTTAAAAAATAAGACGCGAACAATCTCTCTTTGGTGGCCACGCGGTTAAAGGGTGCCATAACAGTTTTTTTGGAGCATTACAAATGAACATTCCAGGCCGAACAACTCTCTGTATAAAACATCAGTCATGGTCGTTGCCACTTGTCTTACTCAGTGGTTTACTGTTGTCGGCTTGTGACAGTGTGCCCAATGAGCCGACGGTGACGGGAGGTGTTGATAATGGTAACGCCGCAGCGCTTTATGCCGGAAATGCCTGCAACGCCGTTGCTACAGATCCTGATGCGATAGAGGATATTTGTAATTTCCAAACCGAGTTTTGGAGCAAGATGCTGGATGCCAGTAATTGCGAAAACTGCCACAACACCAATACCGGCAGTCAGGCACCTTACTTTCTGGATACCGCCGATGTTAATACGGCTTATGGCCAGATGATCAGCAACAATCTGGTTAATCGAGATGCACCAGGCAGCTCGGCACTTATTACCAAAATCAATGAGGGTCACAATTGTGGTACGGCGGGTGCCTGTAGTGCTTTGGCCACTAATGCCACGGCATATATCAACAACTGGGTTACTGGTGGCGTTCCCGGTGGTGGTATAGATAACGAACCCAACGTTATCACGCTTACCCCGCCAACGATTAAAGAAGTTGGAAGCAGCAAAAACTTTCCAGCTTCGGCACCTCCTGGTTTCAATGGTGTGCATACCCTGCTTGTGGATAATTGTGCTGATTGTCACAGAGATTCAGCTTCTGTCCCGCAAACGCCCTTCTTTGCTGATGTCGATATAGATGTCGCCTACGACGCCATTGTCACCAGCCAGAAAATCAGCCTGGACATTCCGCGGGATTCACGTCTGGTGTTACGCATGGACGAAGGTCATAACTGCTGGGATTTGAGCAGTACCCTGCAACAAGCTGTTACCGAAGGCCGTAAAAACTGTGCTGTGGAAATGGAGCAGGCCATCGTTGCTTTTGCTGACATGATTAGCACTACCGCCGTGGATACTGACTGGAAGACCAGCAAAGCTCTGACTCTGCTCGATGGTACCGTTGCCAGTGGAGGTGCCCGCGATGATTCCAGTACCATCGCATTGTACGAATTCAAAGCTGGCTCCGGTGCCACAATACAAGACACCAGCGGTGTGGGTGTGCCGCTTGATCTCAAGCTCTTCGGTAACGAAGGCACTGATTACCGTTGGGTAGGTGGCTGGGGTATAGAGTTCCTTACCGGCAGTGCAAAGGCACAAGCGAACACGCAAGACAGCCGTAAACTGCTGACCCAGATTCTTGGCAGCGGTGCTTACTCTATCGAAGCCTGGGTAGTACCTGCCAATGTGTCACAAGGCGATAACAACCCTGCGCGCATCATTAACTATTCAGGCGGTGCCAACGAACGCAACTTTACTCTGGGTCAGGCTGAGTATCGCTATGCATTCATGAATCGCAGTTCCACAGAACCCAGTGCCAATGGTAATACTTTGCTCACTGATGATATGGATGAAGATCTGCAATCTACCCAGCAGCATGTTGCGGTTACATTCAGTCTTGCTGAAGGCCGCAAGGTTTATGTGAATGGTGTTGATGTATCCACAATTGGCAACGATGAAGGCTCCGTTGATCCATTGCTTCCTGCGGGTAACCTGGCTGGCTGGGATCCCACTTACGCCTTCAGTATGGGTAATGAAGCGGACTTCAGTGAACCCTGGAAAGGCAGACTGCGTTTGGTGGCTATTCATAATCGTGCGATGACACCAGAACAAGTCCAGCAAAATTTCGAGGCCGGTGTAGGACAAAAATTCTTCCTCATGTTCAGCGTCAGCGGGTTGATGGATGACCCCAACTGCTTCCGTGTTCCTGAAGGGGGCACCAACCCGGTTGATCAATGCTTTATTTATTTTGTGACCAGCCAGTTTGATGATTACAGCTACCTGTTTACCCAACCGACTTTTGTCAGTCTTAATCCTGATTTCACCCCCAGTGATACGGTTATCAAAGGTATGCGTATCGGTCTTAACGGTAAGGAGCCCGTTGGCGGTCAGGCTTACATTAATCTTGATACCACAATTAATGCCACAGATTTTGACAGCACCACAGGTCAACAGATTTTATCCGCTGTTGGTACTGTTATTGCTGTGGAAAAAGGCTCAGGCAGTGACGAGTTCTTTCTGACCTTCGAAGATTTCGACGGCAAGCAGTATAGCCGTACCCCGGCGATTTGTGGCAGTGCGAACAGCCCTCCAAACTGCAACATTGCGCCAGTGTTTGGTACTCCAGTACCGGATGTTGGCCTGCGCACCTTTGAGGAGGTTCTCCATTCCATGTCGGTTATGACCGGTGTTGACCCTTTCCAGTTTCCTCGTGTGCAAGAAACCTATGCCAATATTAAACAACAGCTTCCCGCGACAGAAAATATCACCGGTTTTCTTGCCGCACATGAAATGGGTGTTGCCCAGCTGGCTATTGCCTATTGTGATGCTTTGGTGGATGACACCACGTTGCGGGACAGCTTTTTCGGTTCCTTTGCCTTCGGCTCGGATGTGAGTACAGCCTTCGCTACTATCGCCGAGAAAAACCAGATTGTAGATGCCTTATACAACAAGATGGTAAGCATCGGCGGCGCGCCGCCCGTCAATATGC
>JAKISS010000051.1 GCA_021648485.1 Gammaproteobacteria bacterium | reverse complement strand
TCCTATGCCGCACACACAATATCTTGTGTTTTAGTCTTTGGAGAGCCTGCGATTGTTGACGGACGGTGAAAACTGGCCGCACAGACGTTGGGCAGATTGTAAAAAATCCGTGACGAGGTTGCCCGTCTTATGAAAGCTGCTACTTTGAATACCATTACTTCCAGTGTTGAAGACATTCCTTTTCAGGCCGCCTCGGTGGACATCTGGGAGAAAAAATACCGCCTGCAAAGCAAGGATGGCATCGTGGTGGATGAAACCATCGATGATACCTATCGCCGTGTTGCCCAGGCACTGGCAGATGTCGAAGAAACGGATGCCAAACGCAAGGAATGGAGGGAGCATTTTTTATGGGCTCTGCGTCATGGTGCGATTCCTGCCGGGCGTATTATTTCCAATGCCGGTGCGCTGGCCTACAAGCCTGCCACCTCTACAATCAACTGCACGGTTTCCGGCATCGTGCAGGACTCCATGAATGATATTCTGGAAAAAGTACATGAAGCAGGGCTGACGCTAAAAGCCGGTTGTGGCATCGGTTATGAATTTTCCACCCTTCGCCCTAAAGGTGCCTTTGTCGCCGGTGCCGGTGCCTATACCTCCGGGCCACTGTCCTTTATGGATATCTACGACAAAATGTGTTTTACCGTTTCTTCTGCCGGTGGTCGTCGAGGCGCACAAATGGCCACTTTCGATGTGGGTCACCCGGATGTCATGGACTTTATCCGCGCCAAACGTGAAGATGGCCGCCTGCGTCAATTCAACCTCTCTTTATTGATCACCCAGGAATTCATTGAAGCCGTAAAGTCTGATGAAGACTGGCGTCTGGCATTTCCGCTGAGCGAAAAAGAGATCGACATCGACAACATTGACATCAATGATCCCGCGCAAGTGGTCTGGCGCGAATGGCCCACCCGAAAAGGTTATGTGAGCAACGACGAAGGCCTGGTGGCCTGCAAAGTCTATCGCACCATACAGGCCCGCCGCCTGTGGGACATGATCATGACCTCCACCTATGATTTTGCCGAACCCGGATTCATTCTCATCGACAAAGTGAATGAGATGAACAACAACTGGTTTTGCGAAAACATTCGAGCCACCAACCCCTGTGGCGAACAACCGCTGCCCCCTTACGGCTCTTGCCTGCTGGGCTCGGTGAACCTGACCCGGTTTGTGGTGGATCCGTTTAGCGCGAACGCCCATTTTGATTGGGACAAGTTTCGCAAAACCGTGGGCATCTTCACCCGTATGCTGGACAACGTGGTAGAAATCAATGGCTTGCCGCTGGAAGGCCAGCGTGACGCAATTATGAACAAACGCCGCCACGGCATGGGGTATCTTGGCCTGGGCTCCACGCTCACCATGATGCGCATGATCTATGGTAACGATGACTCATTGAAATTCACCGAAGAAGTCACCCGCGAACTGGCTATGGTGGGCTGGAAAACCGGTGTTGAACTGGCAGAAGAAAAGGGTGCTGCGCCCATCATGGAAGAAGATTTTACCGTGAATGCCGAAATGCTGCGCAAACGCCCTGAAATGAAAATCGACGGTTTCAAAGTGGGTGACAGCGTAAAAGGCAAAGTGTTGCACGCGCGTTACAGCTATTACATGCAAAAAGTCGGGGAAGTTGACCCTGACCTGATCGAAAAAATGGCCGAGCTGGGCTGTCGTTTTACCCATCATAGCTCCATTGCACCCACAGGCACTATCTCCCTGTCCCTGGCCAACAATGCCAGTAACGGCATCGAGCCCAGCTTCGCGCACCACTATTCACGCAACGTCATTCGTGAAGGCAAAAAGACCAAAGAAAAAGTAGACGTGTGTTCCTTTGAATTGCTGGCTTATCAGAAAATGATCAATGCCAGTGCCATGCCCTATACAGAAAACGACAGCCAGAAACTGCCGGATTATTTTGTCTCTGCAGACAACATCGCCCCCAAAGCGCATGTGGACGTACAGGCCGCCGCACAAAAATGGATTGATTCAAGCATATCCAAAACCGCCAACGTACCCACGGACTTCCCGTTTGAAGAATTCAAAGACATTTACATGTACGCCTACGACGAAGGGCTGAAAGGCTGCACCACCTTCCGCTTCAATCCCGAAGTCTTCCAGGGCGTGCTGGTGAAAGAACAGGACCTGGAAAATACGACCTACCAGTTCACGTTAGAAGATGGTAGCGTAGTAGATGTCAAAGGCAACGAAGAGGTCGAATATGACGGTGAAACCCATACCGCTGCGAATCTCTATGATGCCTTGAAAGAAGGGTATTACGGAAAATTCTAACATTCTCTGCAACAGCATCAATCATTAACTTATGGGAAATGCGCCAAATGGAACCGGGCGCAAGCAGGAGTAAATACAATGGCTATCAAACTCAGCAGTAAAATTGTCAGCTACAGCGTTACCAAAGAAGACAAAGAAAAACCTGAAGTCGAGGCCCAGCCTCTGGTCGAGATAGAAAATGAAGAAAGCAACGTCGTGCATATGCACGAAAAGGTCGAACGCCCGGAAATGTTACTGGGCTCCACCTACAAAATCAAAACACCGTTGTCTGAACATTCTCTGTATCTCACTATAAATGACATGATACTCAACCCCGGTACGAAACACGAACTGCGCAGACCGTTTGAGATATTCATTAATTCAAAGAACATGGACCATTTTCAGTGGATCGTTGCGTTGACACGCATTATTTCCGCCGTGTTTCGTAAAGGTGGCGATGTCACTTTTTTGGTAGACGAGCTACATTCCGTGTTTGATCCGCGTGGTGGTTATTTTAAAAAGGGCGGCAAATATATGCCCTCCCTGGTGGCTGAGTTAGGTGATGCCATTGAATCACACATGAAACTCATCGGCTTGATTAAAGATGATGACATGGACGAGCATCAACTAAAACTCATCGCGGAAAAGCGTGCGCAGTTTGAAGTGAAACAAAAATCAGATAATAGCGGTAATGTTTCGGACTTTCCCGTCGGATCGCAGTTGTGCAACAAATGCAGCACTAAAGCCGTGATTAAAATGGATGGGTGTATGACGTGTCTTAACTGTGGCGACTCCAAATGCGGTTAAGTTAATAGCGGCGTGAGCTAATCAGTGGGGTGTACCCGCAGGGCATAAAGGCACGTTTTTTGTGCCCACGCGGAAAATGAATCCGACCCAAAGCAGTAATTTCAGTATTAATACACAAATCAGCAATGTCACACACTCAATGTGTAAGGGAAGCTTGGGGAATCTGTTTCTTTACGGTGGTGGGTTTTCACCGCCAGGAAATTTTGTGTGATGAATGGATTTGTAATGCGCTGCGTGAAGGAATAGAAAAAACATAACAACAACATTGATGCAGGGGTGTTATTGCCCAATCACTTGCATTGTCTTTGAATTTTGCCTGAATCTGATGCAGATTTCTCCAGACGCTGAGCGAAAATCAATCGTTATGTCAATTATGTTCATAATCGTCCGGATTTCACGGGCCAAATTTCAGTAGTGCTTGTAATTTTTTCCGCGAAACGGCTCCGATAAATGCTGCGTTAACGCTGTTGTTTTTGATGAATAGTGTGATGGGTGAGGATGCCAAAGGCCTGTGTGAGTCCCGCTTCTTCCTCCACATTGATTTTTAGCACACGCTCAGGCGTTATGGCGGCAATTTGGTCAATTTGTTTGGCAATCGGTTTATAAGGGGCGCAACGGGGAGGATGGAAAAACAGCACAATACCATCGGGATGTTGAGATAAACCGGTATCAAGGTTTGGCATGGGATGACCGAGCAGTTTCTGTGTCGCCAGACGGGCACGCCAGCGGATAAACAGCAGTAGGGTGACGAGAACAATAATAAATATAAGCAAATTGGTCAAAATAATGTCTGTATGGAAATTGAAAGAGGTGCAGCATCCAAGTTCTGATTGGTTTGAGTATAGTTTGTCGAGCACGGTAAAAGTTACAAAAAATCCGCTTGGCGCTTACAATACGACAAACGGTTAAACGGAAAGCTCATGACAACAATTCTGACTCAAGGCAATACCCCTCAGCCCAAAACGGTGCGTCTGGCTGATTATCGTGCGCCGGATTTTTTTATCGACTCGGTCGCGCTCGATTTTGATTTGGACGAGGCCGACACACAGGTCAGCTCGGTGATGCAGCTGCGCCGCAGTGATCCGGGGGGGAGCAGTGCCCTGTTACTCAACGGGCGGGGTCTGGAGCTGGCTTCCGTGAGTGTTGATGGTCATGTGCTGGATGCCGGTGATTATGAGCTGGATACCGAGATGTTGTGCATTCCGGCATTGCCCGATGTGTTTACACTGAAAATCATCACCTGTATCCATCCGCAGAATAATACATCGCTGGGCGGTCTTTACACTTCCGGTGGTAATTTTTGCACCCAATGCGAAGCAGAGGAGTTTCGCAAGATTACCTATTATCTTGATCGCCCGGATGTGATGGCAAAATTTACCACGACCATTACAGCAGATAAAGCAAAATACCCTGTACTGCTCTCCAACGGGAACTTGCTGGAAACGGGTGAGCGGGAGGATGGCCGTCACTGGGCAAAGTGGCAAGACCCGTTTCCCAAGCCATCATACCTGTTTGCATTGGTGGCGGGTGATCTGGCCTGTATCAAGGATACCTTCGTCACTTTGTCCGGTCGCACGGTAGATCTGCATCTTTATGTGCAACATCATAATGTGGACAAATGTGAACATGCCATGCGTTCGTTAAAAAATGCCATGCGCTGGGATGAAAAAGTGTATGGCCGGGAATACGATCTGGATTTATACATGATCGTCGCAGTGGATGATTTCAACATGGGAGCCATGGAAAACAAGGGACTTAATGTGTTTAATTCCCGTTATGTGCTGGCGCGACCGGACACAGCAACGGATGCGGATTATCAGGGTATTGAAGGCGTTATCGGCCACGAGTATTTTCATAACTGGTCAGGTAACCGGGTGACTTGTCGAGACTGGTTTCAGCTGAGTCTCAAAGAAGGTTTTACGGTTTATCGTGATGAAGAATTCAGCGCGGACATGGGCTCGCGTGGCGTTAAGCGCATCGAAGATGTCAATGTCTTGCGTACGCATCAATTCCGTGAAGATGCCGGGCCCATGGCGCACCCGGTGCGCCCGGAATCTTATGTGGAAATTAATAATTTTTACACGGTAACGGTGTATAACAAGGGTGCTGAAGTCGTTCGCATGTTGGCACATCTGGTGGGGGAAAAAGGCTTTCGTCGTGGTACAGACCTTTATTTTGAACGGCACGATGGGCAGGCAGTAACAACAGATGATTTTGTTGCTGCTATCGAAGATGCCAATGAAACAGAATTGTCATTATTTAAGAACTGGTATCGGCAGGCGGGTACGCCGGTGCTGGATGTGCAACAGGAATACGATGCAGACAAACAACGTTATCGCTTAACGGTACGGCAATCCTGTCCGCCGACCCCCGGTCAACCGGAAAAACAACCTTTTCATATTCCGCTGGCCGTGGGGTTGCTGGACGAAGCGGGTAATGATTTCCCGCTTCGTTTACGCGGTGAAAATGTCCCCATGGATAATAATGGCACACGAGTGCTGGACGTGCGCGAAGCGGAACAAGTGTTCGAGTTTGAAGATATTCCTCATGCACCGACACCTTCCCTGCTGCGTGGTTTTTCCGCGCCGGTAAAGTTACAGAGTGATGTGAGTGACGAGCAGTTTTATTTTTTAATGGGCCATGACAGTGATCCGTTTAACCGCTGGGAAGCTGGGCAGCAAATGGCTGTGAAAATCATCATGGCCTTGACGGAAAAACACCAGCGAGGTGAGCCGTTATCACTGAGTGATGATTTCGTGGCCGCGATGGAAAAAACTCTGCTGGATACGGAGCTGGATAAAGCATTGGTTGCCGCTGCATTGAGTTTGCCATCAGAAGTTTATCTGGGTGAGTTTATGGCGATCATTGATCCTGTTGCCCTGCATGAAGTGCGATGTTTTGTGCGGCGCAGTTTGGCGCAGCGGTTACAATTCGCATTGTTATCGCGTTACAAAGAAAATCAGAATGACGGCGAATATCGGATTGATGCCGAGGCCATTGGTCAGCGGGCCTTAAAAAACATTTGCTTGTCTTATCTCATGGAACTGAATGATGCAGATGTCCGTGTGCAATGTGTCGCACAATTTAAAGTCGCTCATAATATGACCGATGTGATGGTTGCATTGAATTGCCTGGTGAACAGTGAAGGTGATGAGCGGGAAAAAGCATTATCGGCATTTTATACAAAATGGCAGAATGATCCGCTGGTGGTGGATAAATGGCTCACCTTGCAGGCAACCTCGTACTTGCCGGGCGCACTGAAAAATGTGCAGGCGCTGACACAGCACAACGCTTTCAGTATTAAAAACCCGAATAAAGTCCGCGCGCTGATTGGTGCATTTTGCACAGGCAACCCGGCGCAGTTTCATGCAGTGGATGGTGCAGGTTATGTATTTTTGGCCGATCATGTTATCGAGCTGGATAAACTTAATCCGCAGGTGGCTGCACGTATCAGTAATATATTGAGCCAATGGCGGCGGTATGACAAAAAACGCCAGAAACTGATGAAAACACAAATGCAGCGTGTATTGGCGGAGCCGGGTTTGTCGCGTGATGTGTATGAGGTGATGTCAAAAAGCCTGGCGGATTAGTGGAATGCTGGCCGAAAGCAGGCGAAACGGTTTATGATAATGTCGGCAGGAAAAGTAAAAAAATCATTGAGCTTAGAGTGAACTTAGAAAGAGTTTTATTACGCATGAAAAAACGATCTACCTCCAACAAAAAAATGATGGATGAACGCTTTGAAGTTAAACGTTCCAGTATTAAGGGTGCGGGAAAGGGGTTGTTTGCCAAAAAGGCGATTCGTCCTGGCGATACCATTGGCCACTACACCGGAAAAATGCTCACAGACAGGCAGACAGAAAGAAAACCCTATTCTGAATCGGTTTATATCATGTGGGTCTGCAAAGATCATAACATCCTGGGGGAAGGGCCACTGGCAAATCACACCCGGTATATTAATCACAAGTCCAGGCCAAACGGCCAGATTGTGACTTCGAACCGATGGAAAACCGCCCGTATTGAAGCAATAAAGCATATCAGGGCGGGGCAGGAGGTTTTTATCGACTATGGGCCTGATTACTGGGCAGATGAAGACCCCTCTACAGGATAAGAAAGGATAGATCTGAAAACAGCTATAAAATATATCATGACGGATTTATTGCAAAAAATGACAGATGCTTTTCGTCGTCTGCTCAACCTCTACCACCCATCCACATTAAGGGAAAACGGGTGGGTATGGGGTGCAGGATTATTGACGGTGACTTATTTTGTTGTTGTGCTGCTTCTAGGGTTTCTCTGGAACACCGAACCTGCTCCTTTTGATGTGCGGCAGGCTGCGGCAGAAATTACCCGCGAATCAAATGCTGATTTTGTGGTGGGTTCAGTTACCACAGCGACAATGATCCGCATTGGTGAAACCCTGCTTTATAAGCGTGGTGGTTATTTGTCGAATGATATTGCCCCCCCGGGTGTGTTGATGGACAACTTGCCGAATTGGGAGTTTGGTGCCTTGGTCATGTTGCGTGACAGCAGTGCGGCGCTGCGTAATCACTGGTCCCGCTCTCAGTCTCAGTCGCTGGAAGATGAAGATCTGGCCATCGCTGAACCGCTGTTTAACTTTGATAACAGCTCCTGGATATTGCCCTCAACAGAAGGCGAATATAAAGATGCCATTGCGGCGCTTGAACGATATCTTGCGCGACTGTCCGACACCAGCGTACAAAACGCACAGTTTTTTGCGCGAGCCGATAATCTTAAACAGTATCTGGATATTGTCAGCAAGCGATTAGGCAGTCTTTCCCAGCGACTGAGCGCCAGTGTCGGGCAGGTGAGAGTCAACACGGATCTGGCTAATGACTTGCAGGCGCGGCAATCGACCCGGACAGCAAAAATTGTCACCGTGAAAACACCCTGGCTGGAACTTGATGATGTATTTTACGAGGCCAGAGGCTCTGCCTGGGCTTTAGTGCATCTTTTGCGGGCGGTGGAAATGGATTTCCAGAAGATATTAGAAAAAAAGAATGCGACAGTGTCGTTACGACAAATTATTCGGGAGCTGGAATCTTCTCAGGAATCAACATTAAGTCCAGTAGTTTTAAACGGGTCCGGTTTCGGTTTTCTCAGTAATTATTCACTGACCATGGCTAATTATATTTCCCGGGCAAATGCGGCGATTATTGATCTTCGCAATTTACTTGAACAGGGGTAGGTGGTCTGGCTTTATGAAAACATCAACAAGTAATATCATTATTTTTTTTGCGGTGCTGGTTCTGTTTGAGCAGGCCACCGCAGGAGACATTAAAGTCCGTGCCCGTGAACATTTTGATTTCCATGATGTTGCTTTTGATAATGGCAGTAGCGCATATGCCGGCCTAAGCAATACCATTAATGTATGGTGGGAAAAGCCCCGGATTTACTCAATTGGTTTGGCATTTAATCCGGTTATTGGATCAGCCAGGGCAAGCGGTAATTACGATGCAAGGTTTGGCAATAAAATCAAATTAATCATGTTAGGCGCGGAAGGAAAATATTATCATCGTGATATTGCGCCCAGCCTGTTTTCACGGCTTGGCCTGGGTTATTCGCGGCTGGATGCCAAGGGCAGTATCGGCGACGTTGATGGCTACCATGCCTATATCGGCGCAGGCTGGGAATTCGACGTCAAGGGTGTTGGCATTGCTCTGGAAATGGCTTTTCGTCAATCCCGGTTAGCGCAAGGTGTCGTCGTGAACAGTATAACCCCTTCGATTGGTGTGCATTTTTATCGTTAATTATTCAATTGCAATACCCGCTGTGCATCTGCGGCGAGGTCATCCAGTTTGAGTTCTTTATAGGCATCTACCAGTAATTGCAGCGCTAAACGTGAGGCCGGGGTGCGTGGAAAATTGCTCACCACATATTTGGCTCGATTGGCGACGGCCACATAAGCACCGCGATTGGCGTAGTAGTTGGCCACATGGATTTCGTGCATGGCCAGATCATTGCGCAAATAGCCCATGCGTTTCAACGCATCTGGCGCATATTGGCTCTCAGGAAATTTTTTGATCAGCACCGCGAAATAATTGTAGGATTTTTGTGTTGAGCTGGGGTCGCGCAAGCTGGGGTCTTGTTCCGCGAGGAAGCTCATGGGGTTATCATTTTTACTGGCACTGGCCAGCCCACGTAAATAATAGGCGTAGTCTACATTGTTGTGGCGCGGGTGAAGCTTGATAAAACGATCCGCAGAGGCAATGGCCGTGTCCGGTTCGTCAAATTTGAAGTAGGCATAAGCAGTGTCCAGTTGCGCCTGCTCGGCATAATGCCCAAAGGGGTATTTGGCTTCCAGCGTTTCATAAGTTTCGATGGCGGTTTCGTAATCCCCGGCCCTCAGCGCCATTTTGGCTTCTTCAAACAGTCTTTCTGCGCTCCACTTACTTATGTCATCTTCTTTATCCGGATTGGCCGCACAGGCGCTCAGCAGCAGAACCATAATGGCGACGATGGTTTGCAGCAGTTTTGCGGATGATTTTTGATTGAGCAAAAAATAAGACATGGTTAAAGACCCGAAATAAAAATAAAGCAACAGGTTAAGAAACCGTTGCAAAGATTCGCGCTATTATAGCGGCCCTGGCACACAGAGAGAAAGACTATTCCATGGGCGATTCCCAACAACTTAGCGCAGAGATTCCCGAACAACTGGCCGGTGCGCGATTGGACCAGGCTTTGGCCAGTCTGTTCCCGGATTATTCCCGAGCACGCCTGCAACGCTGGATCAAGGATGGCCACGTTACCGTAGACGGCAAGCAGCTGCGTCCCCGGGACGTGGTGCATGGCGGTGAACAGGTATCGCTGACCGTAGTATTAGCCGAGGAGACGCACTGGGTACCGCAACCGTTACCGCTGGATATCGTTTTTGAAGATGAGGCAGTGCTGGTGATCAACAAACCTGCGGGTCTGGTGGTACATCCGGGAGCAGGCAACCAGCACAGCACGTTGAGCAATGCGCTGCTGCACCATGCCCCGGAACTGGAAAGTGTGCCCCGCGCTGGTATTGTGCATCGTCTCGATAAGGACACCAGTGGGCTGCTGGTGGTGGCGCGGACCCTGTCGGCACAAAAATCCCTGGTGGAACAACTACAAGCCCGTGCCTTTGAGCGTCAATATCAAGCCGTGGTGATGGGCGTAATGACGGCGGGCGGTACTGTGGATGCGGCCATTGGCCGTCATCCCGTCAACCGTACACGACAGGCCGTGGTGACCATAGAAGGTTCATCCAGCGGCAAGGAAGCCATTACCCACTATCGTGTGGCCGAGCGTTTTCGTGTACATACGCTGGTAAACGTTAAGCTGGAAACCGGCCGTACCCATCAGATTCGGGTACACATGGCGCACATCCACTACCCGTTGGTGGGTGACCCGGTTTATGGCGGGCGTTTGCGCATTCCGCCTGCCGCAACGCCTGAGCTGGACAAGGTGCTGCGCGCGTTCAAGCGGCAAGCGCTACACGCCGCGAGTCTGGGTTTTGTTCACCCGCTCAGTGGTGAATCAGTGAGCTGGCAGGCCGAATTGCCCGAAGATATGCAGCAACTGCTGTCTGTCTGTCGTCAGGATATGGTCGCTGCTGCCAGGGCATGAAACTGCTGACTCCAGATTGGCCTGCACCGGCCAGAGTGCGTTCCGCCAGCAGCACACGACAGGGTGGAGTGAGCCAGCCGCCATTTGATAGTCTCAACCTTGCTTTACATGTAGATGACCGGATGGCCGACGTGATGGATAATCGCCGCCGACTCGCGGAAAAACTTGCGTTACCCGGCGAACCGCACTGGCTCAATCAAGTACATGGCACGACAGTGGTCGATCTCGATGACGCCTTGAGTGAGCTACCCGATGCTGATGCCAGCATCACCCGTACTGCAAACACCGTTTGCGCCGTGCTTACCGCAGACTGTTTGCCAGTGTTGTTTTGTGACCGCAGCGGCACACAAGTTGCTGCCGTACATGCGGGATGGCGAGGACTGGCCGCTGGAATATTGGAAACCACGGTAGAGACATTCGCCGCCGCGCCGGAAGAAATTTTTGCCTGGCTGGGTCCGGCCATTGGTGCACAGGCTTTTGAAGTGGGCGATGAGGTGCGACAAGCCTTTTGTGATGTTGACCCGGCTGCCGAGCAAGCCTTTATGACGACGCGCCCTGGACACTGGAACGCCGACCTTGATCAGCTGGCCCGGCAGCATTTGGCACGGATGGGTGTCACTAGCGTGTACGGCGGTGGCCGTTGTACTTTTAGTGAAGCCGATGATTTTTATTCCTTTCGGCGTGACGGCAATACCGGGCGTATGGTCAGCTTGATATGGCTCGAAACAACAGGGAAAAACAGTAGGTAAAAATGCGATAGCGGTTACGTGTTTTTTGTTGATGACAGCGGCGCAGAGTGTGAGTCTCGTGCATTCCATTTCCTGTTTAATGTGGAAAACACGTCACCAAGAGAAGCCCCCCTCCCGAATACCAACACAGCCACCACCATAGCCAGGTGTGGAATATGGCCAACCAGCTCCTCTGGACCCATAAAAAAAGGTGGTGTCAAAAAGAAACCGGCCAGAACCACTGCCGTGAGTCGCGTAACCCAGCCAGTAACCAGAAACAGCCCCAGTATTATTTCAACCGCACCCGCTGAAAAAACGAATAATTCATCGGTAAACCAGGTGACGCCAAGGTTTGCCATAAAATTCCACGGATGTTCCTGCAAAAAATGAAGCCCCAGTTGCAAGTACATAATTTTTTCGCTAAAACCCAAAATGATTAAATTGATGCCTAAAAATATACGAAGAAAACTGATCGCCTGAGCCTGGGATAACGTCATATCATATGAATAAAATATATCTTCATGAGTGTAGCGCAGTACCGTACGCCCACGGAAAAAGAGAAACAAGGCAGCACCTACAACCCAGGTATTTTCCAACACATCAATAGTGTTGGATAGATACAAAACGCAAAGCCAAAGTCCAACAAGTAACAGTGCGGCCTGTCTCACGGCAAGACCCAGTATCAGGCTCAAGCCAATAAACCCCTCCAGCATCAACAGCGTGACATGCATGGAGCCAACATCATTAATGTTTACCGAAAATAATCCTCCCTGTGATGCATTGATCAAGAGTGATGTACCGAGCAATATTCCAATAATTGCGGTTGCATAAGGTTCGATTTTTTTGGGTTCCCATGCAAGCGAAATTTTTGGGTATAACTTGTCTAAAACAATGCCGATCAGCACGACAATAAGAGTGATTAATAGCCATGCAGAGGTATAGGCGACGAGGTTGCCTGAAAATGCCTGAGCGGGTTGCCCTGATTCTACAAACCATTTTAAATGTGCGTAGGCAGGGAAAGCGAAAAAAACACTGAGTACAGAAATGCCAAGCAGTATGTATTTATGAATTTTTTTCCTGAAATATTCCATAATAAATCCCTTTTATTCAGTGTTTCTACAGGTTTTTAACTTTTTTTCAGCACTCTTTACCGCAACAAAAGATGCAATTTTGTGTTATGTTGTCAAAATCAACAGGATAACCATATTGACAGTATTTCTGGAGTTTCCTCTGTGAAACCGTTCAACGCGAGCAAAGAATCTGGTTTGTAGTACAGGAAAATAAGTTGAACGGATTGCCCGGTTTTTTGTTTGTGAGGTATGCCTTCTATGGACATAGTTCTATTTTTCAGTGTCAATCGCCGCATTTATCTTATTTTTTAATATTGTAAATTACCTGGCGATAGTTAGTTTTAGTAATTACAGCAACAGTCAAAAAAATGGTAATAAATTTAAAGCTACGACGACTAATACACTGAAAGGAAAATCCCATATCGTTACGCAGGCGAAACTAACAACTGACGATGATGTAAGAAAAATAACCACCAATTTATAACAAACAGAAAAACGGGCTAACTTAATGGCATTAGGCGAAAATCTTTTTAATTTTCGGCTTATAACCTGAGCCACCTTCATACCACTTGCATCGATGGCGCTTCTTGTTGGCCGCCAAGTTTACGTGTTTGGCCATTATTTTTTCAGCCAGGCTTATACATCATGCAGTTTTGTACGTGGCTGTCCAGTTTCTGATTAAACCAGATTAAAGTTTCCACTCTTTTCCCTTTAGCGGGGTTTGGGTCATTGATATAGATCTTGTTATTTTCTATACCAGTCAAAACAACGATGTGTGGTACACCATCCCATTTACCTGCACACCAGATGGGGCCGCTATTTCTAAGGAATACCTCAAGTTGCTGTGCGGTTAAGTCCAGGTTGGGGGGCTTTATCGAAGCCAGACCCTCCACTTGTGCCAATTTAATAAAATCATTCAAATTAATACCATTATTTGCATTCCATTTATCAGGGAGGCCCAAGCGTGGACCAGCTTCACGATAAAAGGCAACCATACACACCGAAGCGTACCAGCAAGACATGCTACGCAATTGCTTAACCAGTGGAACGTCCAGTTTTATGCTCATGTTAACTTTTCCTTTTAGCTTAATACTTATTAACAGCGGGTAAATGTGACACCCTATAGTCACATGGTTGTTTTGACGCAGATATTCACTATCAAATACTGGCAGACATCAGTGTATCAGCCAGCCCGGTCTTCACAACTGCAAATATTACCTTGACAGTTAACAAAAATATGAGTAATCCAGAGTTTGTGTGTTGCCAGTCTCCTTTTGTATCACGTTATTTTTTCAGAAAAGGCAATGGAAATATGTAATATTAAGCAGCTTCTTATGCTTGCCCTACGAATCGGGTAAGTTTGTGGCAGGTAGTCTGATCGTAAAACAGCTGCCATTTTTTAAACGACTGCTCAGGTCTATGTCCCCGCCGTGGGAACGTGCAACGGCCCTGGCAAAGCTTAATCCCAGACCGCATCCATCATGAGTACGGCTCTGGTCACAACGAAAAAAACGATCAAATACCCGTGCTTGATCGTTCTCTGGAATACCGATACCTGTATCTATTATCATAATTTCAATATTCTGTCGGCTGCGGGTTAAAATGACATCCACCTGACCATTAGCGAGTGTATATTTTATGGCGTTATCCAGAAGATTAGCGAACATGCGTTGCAGGTTTTGGATATTACCGTAAATATAACAATTATTATCCAGGCGACAAGCCAGCCTGATATGTTTTTGCTCAGCCATAGGTTCAAAAATTTCACAGGCATCTTGAGCAAGTTGTGAGATGTCCACTTTCTTTTTGGTTGTTTGAAATGTATCAGCTTCAGCCTCTGCAACATCAAGTGTCGAGTTGATCATTTGTAATAATCGGTCACATTCTTCTATGATATCCGATGCAGAAGACTTGAGGTTTTTAGGAGTGTTATTATTTGATAATGCTAATTCTGAAATCACTCTTATGCGTGCCAATGGGCTGCGCAGGTCGTGGGCAATATTATCGGTCATTTCTTTCATCTCAAATATCAAGACTTTTATTCTGTCGAGCATGGCATTAAATGTATTAACAAGTTGTGTAATTTCATCTCTTTGTGAAGATACAGAAACACGCCTATCTAATTTCCCTTTTTCTATTTCCGAAGCGATACGACTGACTTCTTTAATACCTTTAACCGCATGCCCTGCCATTAACCAGCCAATAACAAATGCAATTGGAATGACGATTAAAAACATGCCAATGAAAACATTGGAAAGCAATGTCATTGTGTTCTGTATGCTTTCTGTTGATTCGCCGGTATGCAATAGAATATTAGGGGAAATTAAACCATAAATCGTTTTCGCTTTATATTCCTTCCCCTGAATGTTTGTGGTTTGAAGGACAAAATTTTTGCTGGAAAAAACGTGTTTAATAATATGCGGGCTTTCAGGCAAGAGTTTCCAGTGAGACAAATCAGAACTGTAGATCTGAATCCCGTTCCTATCAAACAATTGGAAAAAGAAATTTTTTTCCTCTCCCCATTCCATTTCCTGCTCTATTTCCTGCTTAATTCCGTCTAGCCCTTCATTTTTATATAATATTTTATATTCGAGGATATCCTCAATAAGGTCGTTCTCCAGGTTATAATTTAATTTTTTTTTGAGTGAAAGATACGATGCGCTAAAAGCAATCATTATTAAAATAATAACAACTAGCGTATACCAAAAGGTTAATCTGAATGCCAGAGTATTAGGGAGACGAATCATTTTTTTTAAAGGAGTAACCAAGACCGCGTACTGTGTGGATTAAGGGGGTGTTAAAATTTTTGTCTACCTTTTCCCTCAGTTTGCTGATGCGTGCCTCTACTACATTGGTTTGTGGGTCAAAATTATAATTCCACACACGTTCCATAATCATGGTTTTTGAAACAATATTTCCGGAGTTTCTCATAAGATATTCCAAAAGTGAAAACTCTTTGGGTTGCAGTTCTATTTTTTTTCCTTCTCGGGTGACTTTTCTCGACAATAAATCAAGCGATAAATCATGAATGGTTAAACGGGTAGGTTCACTAATATTGCTGGATCTTCGCAAATGCGCCTGTATGCGCGCTAATAACTCACTGAATGAAAATGGTTTAATGAGATAATCATCGCTTCCACTTTGCAGCCCTTTTACACGATCATCAATGGACCGCTTGGCGCTGACAATAATGACCGGTGTTTCAATGTCCTGGTTGCGCATTCTTTCTATGATCGACAAACCATCCAGGTTAGGTAGCATGACATCAATAATATCGATGTCGTAGCTATTGTTGAGGGCAAGATCCAGTCCTTCGATCCCATCGATAGCATGATCGATACAATAGCCTGCTTCTTTCAACCCTTTAACAATAAAGTTGGCAATAACCAGATCATCTTCGATGAGTAATATTCTCATTGCAATAAATTTCCAGTTTTAATACAAGAACATGATATTTTTTCTTTATATATTCCAAAAAATACCGAGATTTAAGTTTTACTGTATAATTTCGTCTTTCCTGACATATGCCTATAGCGATTGAGGTTTAGGCCTGACCGCACATCCTATTGATTCCATGGCGGTGTTAAAATGTCTTTCAATAGAATGACTATTCCGCGCCATTTTGCCTAGCTATGAAATCAATATGGCACACATTTAGACCTAAATCTCAATCGCTATGGGAATATGTAGAGGCCTAAGCATCACGAGTACAGTTTAGCATTATTATTATATGATTAATTGATAATCCCTCCGGGGTTATCCCGGGTTAAAAAGGTAAGGTTCATGGTTAATGTTACAGGTTAAAATGTATATGAAAGGCCAATTTTGGCTTCGGTAGTATCAGAAAATTCGTATGTCGTTTCTGTTTTTTCTTTTCCTGAACTATCAACAAAGGAAAATCTTCTGTCTGTGTTTTTCTGAAATGAGAACGACAGGTAACTTTCATGTGCAAATTCATAATCAAGTTTAATGCCAGAGCTGTTATATTCATCTTCAAAATAACCACCTTGCATACCGGTCACTGGGCTGCTGTCAGAGAGCCTGATTGTATTAGTGCCACCTTCACCATAAAACATGGTGGTCGAAAATTCTCTGGTGAAGTGATAAGTTAAACTCGTTTCTGGAAATTCACTGCTTATTTCAAATTCACCCGACCAGCCTTCTTTTTTGTGATGATTCCACTCGATTTCGAAATCGACGCCAAGCTCTCCTCCAGTAGCATCCAGGTATTCCAGGTTAACATTTAACGTATAAGCCCATGATTTTGATGGTTCATAAATAAAATCGACACCTAGCTCATACTCATTGGATTCACTTGTTTCTTTTTCAAAAGAAGATTCGGCCTCAATGTAATAATTAAGTTCCCAGTTATCACCTATTTCATGCTCATAAGCAAAGCCGAGTTGTACTGTATTGAAGGTGCTCCAGGGAATGCCAGCCATGCCGGAAACGAAAGGAAGATTTTCCGGGTTTGTCCAGTTATAATTCCAACGTTCGTAATTAAATGTAAAAACCATGTTGTTCGCTTCGTATTCAGTCTGAATAAGCACGCCAGATGTATCCACTTGTGCATTTCCGGTATTCAGCTTTGAGTCACCCATAGCAAAGTATTCGATTTCAATACTGCTCTCAGCATGGTGTGGGGCATCAGCTGCATCAGTAGCGTCGGCAATCGTGACTGCTGGAAAGCCAAAAATAAAAATACAAGTGAGTAAAAAAAACCATTTTGCACATATTTGCGACCACATGCGATTTGCTCCTGTGAATTTATATTCAATTATGGAATAAAGTGACTTTATAGGATATAAATCACCCGAACATTACCGGTAAATTACCAAATGGTAATCCAGCATGCTTTTTCTCAAAAAAATAGGAAAAACAAGAACGTATAATCACAAGCAAGATCGATAACGCCTGCGGGCGCGCCTTCGTTTCAGAAAAGCAGTGATTGAATGCTCTGTAAAAGCCTGTATGCAATAGCAGCGTATCGAGCACGCCAGCTTGAGGAATCACCAGAACACGCCAACCCCTCTCAACAGCTATCTTTATCTCGTTAAGCAAAAAACTAAAGATCGGCACGGCACCGCTACAACTAGGCTCGGCTGGAAATATACCCGTAGCGTTTGAGATTTAGGTGTTCAGTGTGCGTCATATTCATTTCATGGCAAGGCGAAATGACGAGTAATAGCCGGTCTATTGTGAGGAATTTCAACGCAGTCATGGAATGAAGAGGGCGTGCAATGAGTGCCTAAATTTCAATCGCTACGGGTATATTATTACTCATTGCTGCTCTGGCGATATTCTTTGCGTGGTTAACAGGAGTGTTTATCGAAACTTAAGCAATGGCATCGACAGTATCAGTCCAGCAGCATTAAAATCCGGCGAGTGTTATCGACATTTTTTATTGGGCGCCAAGTGGCGAAAGAGGGAAAACTGGAACTTGATAAACAGGAATATGAAATGGCGCTATTACACGTTATCGATAATGCTTTGGTGCAGGGGAGCACCTGATTTTGTGGGGAGCCATCAGGCCTTGAGCCCTTTAATTGATTCGGGAAATGGGTATATATTACCAAAATAGAACTATACTGTTACGCCACAAATAGGATAGTAATTTATCGATCAATCCTTGAGAGTAAAATGTAAACTTAAGGAGTGATGACACAATCAAACAACCATGGAGTTCCTATGCCTAAAGAAATTACCAGACAATGGTTAGCCGGTGCAGCGAATAGCGCGGCCCAAAAATACCCTGACCTACACATGGGAATTATCCTCAACAGCCTTGCCCTGTACGGTATGCCCAAGTTTGATAATACCGATTACGATGCATGGAGTAACCTGATAAAAAATATTGTGTATAAAGGCCTAAAACTCATTTCTGTTGCCGACTCTCATCGTCCGCTTAAAACACTGGAATCTGTGGCGGGAACCATTTTGCCCGGAGCTGAAGTGACAAATGATAATTTTTTATCATGAAAATTCTACTTTATAGTGTTATTGGTCTGCTTGTTATTATTGGCTTGTATTTTCTTGGCTTATCAGTTTCATCTCGTAAGCCGCCGGATCTTGGCATGCTCAATGATCAGTTGCGTACATGTCCGGCGACGCCCAATTGTGTGAGTAGTGAGCGGCAAGATACAGAGGCATATATTGAGCCGCTGAAGGTTACCGCAACCACAAATGATGCGTGGAACGAAGCGTGGAAAAATGCCAAACAAGCTGTTACCGAAAATGGTGGCGAGGTTGTGACTGAACGGGCTGATTATTTTCATGCCCGCTTTGTGACGCCACTCATGCGGTATATTGATGATGTTGAATTACGAATAGATAAAGATAATCAACTGATTCATATACGGTCTGCATCGCGCATTGGGCACTCGGATTTTGGCGCGAACCGAAAGAGGGTGACAAAGATACGAATGACATACCTTGAGAAATCTGAATAAGACAACCCCGGATATTGATCGTCATTTTAAATGATTTTTTGTGGGCCAGCTATACAAATACGTAGAGAAATACATTGAAACCGATACCCTTCAGTAACCAGTATGTAACGCTAGGAATAACGTTTTATGAAAAGACGAACCCTGTACCCGTTGTCAATCCTGCGTTAATTAAATTTAACGAAAGCCTTGCCAGAGAGTTAGGGTTATCGGTTGACCCTTTGGATGTTATAAGCACTGCTGCACTTTTTTCAGGTAATCGTATTTCTGAGGGTGCAGAACCGTTAGCCATGGCTTACGCAGGCCATCAGTTTGGCCAATTTAATCCGCAACTGGGCGATGGCCGTGCAATTCTATTAGGTGAGATTAAAAGTCCAGACGGTGACCTCTTTGGTATTCAGTTAAAAGGATCAGGGCGTACACTTTATTCACGCAGTGGCGATGGTCGGGCAGCACTAGGCCCGGTGTTACGTGAGTATTTACTCAGTGAGGCGATGCAAAATCTGGGAGTGCCGACCACGCGAGCATTGGCTGTTGTGACTACGGGTGAGGATGTGGAAAGAAAGCAGCTGTTGCCAGGTGGCATTATTACACGCATCGCAACGAGCTTTGTTCGTGTCGGCACGTTTCAATATTTCGCATCGAAGGGTGATGGTAAATCTATCCAAAAGCTGGCTGACCATGTTATTGAACATAATTTTCCTCAGATACGTGAGTCAAATAATCCTTATGTGGAGTTTTTTAAAGCCGTTGTTCATCGACAGGCGTCATTAATTGCTCAATGGATGCAATTGGGGTTTATCCATGGTGTGATGAATACTGACAATATGTCGATTGTTGGCGAGACGATTGATTATGGGCCTTGTGCCTTTATGGATGCCTATGACCATAATCGTGTTTATAGTTATATCGATAGTAATGGACGTTATGCTTATAATAATCAACCATCTATCGGGTTATGGAATTTAACGCGGCTGGCTGAAACTCTGTTGCCATTATTCGCAGAAGGTGCTGATGCGGCAGTGAAAATAGCCGAGAATATTTTGGAAACGTTTATTGAGACTTATGAGAATAATTGGTTGGCCGGCATGCGGGCTAAGTGTGGTTTGACGGTCAATGTCGATCAAACAATAAAAGATGATGATAAAGCACTTATCGAAGATCTACTTAATACGATGGCTGAGAACAATGCCGATTTTACCCAAACATTTTTTTTCTTATCGCGATTGTCTGCACACAGCGCAAAAGAAGACAGTGATATACGCAGCTTGTTTGATAACCAAACACACTTTGATGATTGGGCAGTCAAGTGGCGAAAACGTTTTGCTGCTGAGGCGCTAAACGAAAAAGAAGGACAAACAAGAATGCAGGCGGTAAACCCTGTTTATATTCCGCGAAACCATCAGGTTGAAGCTGCGATTAGAGCAGCAGAAGACTGTGATGATTTTTCTGTGTTCCACGATTTACACGAAGTGTTGCAGAACCCCTACGTAAAGCAAGAGGGTAAGGAAAGTTATCAATTGCCTCCTAAGCCGGATGAAGAGGTAAAGCATACATTTTGCGGGACGTGAGTTATTTGCGCTGCGTTACCTGTTGGCATCGTATTCCAAGCGACTCAGTCGGGTATTGAGTGTTGTAAATCGAGCGACTTCTGGATTATTGATCAAAAAAATAACATACCTCTGCATTTAACTCAGGCAGACCATCGATTGAGCAGAAAAACACCTATTCTAAGCACTAAATGCTAACAAATAACGAACGAGCTGAGTCAAGTGCAGAGGCATGAAAAATAAAGGGGTGTAGATCAGCCACTGGCGGTGAACGAAAGATAACATAATTAAGTATTGTGTCCGCTTATTTCCTTTTCAGGGAAAAACCTGTTGGCGGAAATGCACGATGTTATGCGTTGTTTTTGCTATTTTTCGCCGCCATATGCTCAAACTTGCTGCGTACTCGAATAAGGTGAAGCTAAACTTACGGGTGGGTTTGCCACGCCATTGTTCCGGGGCGAGGTTATCTGCACACAGTTTGATTTTGTGAACAAATAAAGAGAGCAACCTCTCCCATCATTCCGGCGAAGGTCGAAACTTAGCGGGTTCAATAACTTTCTGGATACCGGCTTGCGTCGAATGGTGATAGAGAAAATCAGAAGTTATGAGGCAGCAATGTTTTGTCGCTGTTTTATGTTGTTTTATAATCATCCCATGGCTATGTGCTTTCCTGTTTACGTTTTAATGCCGGAAGTTGTCTGCCAATAGCCAGTCTCAATAATTGCGGCAGCAGCCATAAATCCAGTAATAAGGCGAGTACTACCGCCAGTGATACAAAAGCTCCGAATTCGGCACTGGGTGAAAAGTCTGATGTCATCATGCTGGCGAAACCGCCAACTATAATAAACGTGGTGTATACAATGCTGCGGCCAACGTCGTTAATTGCGGTTGCAATGGCCGTTTTTTCATTCTGTCTGCGGTTTTCTTGTACCCGCATTAATAGATGCAATGTGTCGTCAATTACAACGCCCAATATAATGCCGCCGATGAGGGCGGTGGCGATGTTGATGGTAAAACCCAGTAGGCCCATGATACCTAAAACTATGGCTAGTGGCAGTCCGTTGACGATGATCGCCAGTAGTGTCAGTTTGAAAGAGCGGAATATCATCAGCAGGATCAGGCTTAAAAATAACGCCATGATCAGTAGTGATTGTAGTTGGGTGATGCTGATTTTCCGGTCCATGTTGGCCCACAGTGTGGTGGTGCCGGTGAGGTATGCCTGCATGTCTGATGGCAGGTGTTGTTGTGCCAGGGTCATGACTTCTTTGTTGAATGCATCGAGTTCTTTGGAACTCATGTAGTCGGTCAGGGCAAGCAGTTGGCTGCGGTCGCGGTCTTGTGTCAGCAGGTCGGTGATGTCGTCATTGCCGCTCAGTTCTGCCAGAAACAATAGCTGACTGATGGCTTCTGCGGGGTAGGTTGTTAAACGATCCGCAGCGGATGTTTCGGCTGTTGCTGCAACGTCACCGTTAAAGGCTTTGTCGATTTCGCGGACCAGGGCGTTGGGGGAGAGGAGTTTAATCATCTGGGGCAGGCTTTCTACTGCCTGTTCAAAACGGATGACGGCTTGGAAATAAGGTGCCATTTCGTAGGTGGTGCCTTCGGGATAAACCAGTCCGATGTTGATGGGGTTTTGGGCAAAGCCTGCATCGGTTATTTTTTGATAGGCTTGTGATACCGGGACATCATCGGCAAAGAATTCACTGTAGTTGGTGTCTGTTTCCAGTTGTAATAAACCACTCAGAGGCAGGGTCAGTGCGATGATGACGAGTACCCATGTGCGACCTGCCCAAGGTGTTGTCAGTTTTTGTAACCAGGGCCAATGGGTGTCACCGGAGGATGTTTTATGTTTTTTCTGCCAGAGGATGTACAGCAGGACGGGGGCAACGGTGATGGAGAGCATCCATGCCAGAATAATACCTATGGCGGCAAACAGGCCGAGTTGGAATACGGGGGTGACGGTGCTGAGTGTCAGTGAGGCAAAACCGGCGGTGGTGGTCAGCATGGCATAAAATCCGGGGCGGATGACGATTGACAGGGTTTTGTGCAGGGCGGCTTCTGTTTCATGGAGGCGATGGAGGCGGTGAAAGGTGTTGATGACATGCACAACACTGGCGACGCCGAGGGCGGCCATGATGGTGGGTAACATGACGGTCATCATGTTATAGGGCAGTTTTAAATACGCGATTAATGCCATGATGGGGATAATACTGCCGATGATGACGGATAATAGGGTGACAAGGTCGCGCCAGTTTTTAAAAACAAGAAAAGAAAAAATGAACAGAAAGAGGGAGATCAATATATAAAAGATAATCACGTCGTGTTTGGAGGCCCGGTTGAGCGCGGCATTGACGACGGTGGTGCCTGCGAGGGCGCTGTCTATGATGCTGTCGTAGTCATTCACAATGTCGGTAATGCTGTCTACCAGGGTAATGCGGTAGGGGCTGGGGTCGTGTATCAGGTTGTCATTTTGAATGAGTACGATGGTGTGGCGATCACTTTCTTTTCTTAGCAGGTTGTTTTGGAAAACCGGGTTGCTGTGCAGGTGTTGGCGCAGGGCTGCAATTTCCTGTTCTGATGCGTGTTGTCCGTTTTTTGCAGGGTATAGTGTGGCGTAATTCAGGTCACCGGAGTCATCCATGTTGTTGTCACGCACATTGGCGATGGAGGTGACTTTTACGACGTGCTTCAGCGCTTCTATACGTGTGGTGATAGCGGCAAGATCTTGTAAAAATCCGGCATCAAATATAGAGGGTGTCGCCAGCATTAGCAGTGTCCATTCCTGCTCGCCAAAGGCTTTGTTGTGTGCGTTGTATGTCAACAGTTCCGGGTCGTCAGTTTGGAACCATATGCCAACGGAGTTATCGATCCAGGGTGTGTTGTCGGTTATGCGGATAGCAAATGCTGTCAGGGCAAGAACAATTCCCAATATCCATATAGCCAGAACAAGTGCCCGTCTGCGCAATAAAAATGATGCAAACATGATGGTTTCCTTCGGTGTGTATGCTGGCTCTGTGGTTAGCGGCTTCGTTTCAGAGCATTTGTGCTGAAGTCATTTTCCGAGTAGCCGTTGCCATAGGTGATGTTTGTCCATGTCATGGTGGTTGATCGGCCATTTTGATGGTTAAGCATGGTCATGGTGAGTGCCCGCCAGAAACGGTTTATATATTTTTTGTAGTCTGTGAGTGTCAAAGTTTTGAGCAGATCGCCTTTTACATCGTAATAGTCGATTTGATGGAGGATGTAATCTGTTTTATCGATATAGGCGAGTTGGTGCTGGTAGCCGGAATTTTCAAACAATGGGGTCATTTTGACGACGTAACAGGGTTTGCCATTGACGGTGCTGTCTTTGATGTATTGGTACCGGTATTTATCAAGTTCTATGGAGGTTAAATCTTCATAGCTGAATTCACTGGAAACGAAGGGGCCGGACTGGTTGCTGCTGGCGATACGTTTTACCCGTTTGAAGGCGGGCAGGTAAATCCATTGCAGGTCATGGTCTTTCAGGGTGTGGGACAGAATCGCTGTTCCACGGATGGTGCGTGGGCGCTCAAATATAAACAGTCTTTTTTCACCGTAGTCATTGTTTTCCAGGCTGCGTACGGTCATGTGACGGTCAAATTGTTTACCGTTTTTTTTCCGGATTACCATGGTGACTTCTGCCTGAAAATCACCAAAACCGTTTTCCCGGCTGGTGAACTGTTCCATAATTTCCCGGCCTTGCTTTTCCGGTTTACTGGCCTGGGAGTATGTAGCAGACAGGGCCATAACCATGAATATGCATGTGGCAAGTTGTTTGTTAAATAACATCATTGTTTTTGTGCAGTAATTTCTCAGTTATGTTTCTGATGGGGTTTCAGGATTACCATGAAATGATCAGTTTTTTGTAGGATGGGCAATGCTCACCCTGTAACATTATAATTATTCAGACAGGCATGGCGGTATGGACATATTTGGCCAGTGCATCCATGGTTCTCAGTTCCAGTACAAAAAGTTCAGGAGGAATGTCCAGTGAAAAATGTTCATGCAGAATTTCCTGGATATAAACCGTTGTCATGGAGTCAATCAGGCCGTGTTCAATCAGGTCGGCAGAAACATAAAGGCTGGGAGAGGCATCTCCGAAGACTTCATATTCTTCACACAATGCCATTAATCTGGATTTAATATTTTCGATGCTGTTCATTGTCTGTTTCTTCCTGTGTGCATAGCTGTCAGGCTAAGCCGGGTAGGGTGGAACAAGCGTAGCGGTTCCACCAAACGGGAGGTGAGTCGTTGTTGCATGTTGTTGTTCCTTATAGCCTGTTGGTATAACCGCTGCGCTTGTTCCACCCTACAATTTTACGCTGTGTTGAATAGAGAAACCTCGGCTCCACTCGCTTCCAGGACAGGGCTTAGCCTGACGGCTGCATGTTACTTAAATCGCTCGCGCCTGATCCAGTCGTTTCAGTTCAAAAATAAATTTGATTTTGTGAGTGGGGGTACGCTCCAGTGAGCGCGGTAAAATAAATATTTTATCTTTGCTTAGTCTTGGGGTGATGTTGGCAATAGATTGCGCGTAGTCGATGGCGGCTTCAAACCGCTGGCGCAATGCGGCATCTTCACTGACGCCTGTGGCAATGTCTTTTTGCCAGGCGGGGTCTTTGTGAATGCGTTTGTAATCCGGGAAGAGATAGACGCTGAGAAAATCATCGTCCGGCTGAACGCGTGTGACCAAAGCATCTTTTATAAAAATACTGCGTACCATCAGATTGGACAGGTATTGCGGGTCGATGT
>JAKISS010000050.1 GCA_021648485.1 Gammaproteobacteria bacterium | reverse complement strand
ATCACCGGGTGCCCAAAGCACGTAAAAAAGTAGAATATCTGCCGGTAGATAATCGGCCCTACACATTAGGGCCACATGAAGAGCCGGGGGCGGAACCACCACCGGCACGGGTGAGTAAAAGCGTAACGGAAAGACGCAAGGAAAATTACCGGGAACGGAAACAGATAGCTGCCAAGGCTGGCAACACCCCGGAACAACAGGCCGCCGCCGCGCGTCTGCTTGATAATAACGACAACATCCTGCGGGCAGAGTCGGCAGCCTACGTCTATCAAGTAGATGAATTCAACCGGGGGCATATCGGCACACTCCCGGAAGCACCCATCGGGCTCAACCTGGTGGACCCCAAAGAAATACCGGGGCTGGAGAATGCGACCTTTACCGACGAAGAAACGGGCTTTGGTGCTGCGCTGTTTGAATCAGATATTAATGATGAAATCATGCTGACCTATCGGGGGACTAACAATGGAGTGACCGGTATGAAAGATTGGTCAACCAATTTTTCTCAGGGAGCAGGTCGGGAAACAGCGCAATATGAGCAAGCGATGCGTTTAGCTAAGGAAGTCAATATAGAGTTTGCAGGAAGTTTCGTCACCGTCGGCCATTCCCTGGCGGGTGGTTTGGCCTCAGCGGCAATCGCTGTAACCGGTGTCAAAGGCTATACCTATAACGCGGCAGGACTACATCCCGATACCGCTGCCCGCAAAGGCGGAATAAACAATGAAGCCGCCAGCAAACTGATTCAGACCCGTGCTGTGGAGGGTGAAGTGCTAACCAGCGCACAACGCCATGGCAACAAAATGCTGAGCGGTCTGGGTGCCGGGGGAGGCGCATTTGTAGCAGGACTGGTCGGTGCCGGGCTCGGCTACCTGGCGAGCAAGGTATTGCCAGACATCCCCGAAGCATTGGGTGAAATGCAGACCCTGCCCAGTGTCAACGGCGGCAACCCTATCACACGCCACGGCATGGATCAGGTCATTGATGGCATCGAAGCACAAAAGAAAGCGGACATTAAAACGCTTTCTTCCGGCTCAGGATAACGTCAGAATAACCGGCATGTTTAACTTCAAAAAAAACCTAATTCTGACCGTCAGCCTGCTGCTCGGCGTACTGGCAAGTTGCGGACTCACAGGAAAGCCCATGAAACTAACCGATTTTTTTAAACCCGACATGGTGGAACTGATTCACGCCATTGAAAAAGGTGATGAAAGCAAAGCGCGCAATCTGATTGACAGTGGTCTCTCACTGAATGTGCATGGAGATGAAGGCATTACGCCGTTACTCTGGCTGATCATGCAAAAAGATAAGCCTGCCATGCGTCTGGCTATCAAACTGGGGGCTGACCCGGATTTTGCTCGCCCAAACGGGGATACCGCCATTACGATGACCGCCGGTGGTAATGACGACGAGCTGTTACTGATCTTGCTGCAAGAGGGGGGGAATCCCAATGCGGTGGATCGCAATGGTCATCCCGCGATGTTTGCTGCTGTCGCCAATGAGCGAAAAAAACAAATTGATATGCTGATACGCTTTGGGGCCGATATAAATTTGACGGATCGATCAGCTGCCAATAGTGCCTTACATGCGGCTTATATTAACCGATATGAGATGGCGTATTATCTGATCGCGCAAGGGGTAGATTATGCTGCGCGCAGTGCCGGCCATGCTGATATTGCATGGCTTGTACATGACGGGCTTTCTAAAGAACTCCTCAACCCCGAATACCCTGCCTACAGCTGGGCACTAAAAGTTAAACAACAGTTGATTGATCGCGGGGTTAAATTCCCGCCGCTCTCGCCTAGAGAAGTGCGCTGGAGAGAAGGCAAACCAAATAGATATGATATCAAAGCGCGCAGAAAAGAGCTGGAGGAACAGCTGAAAAACGCATCGGAAAAAGACCAGAGAGAAGCATTGAAAAAAGAGCTGGAAGATTTAAAAAAATGGGAAAATAAGTAGAAAAATTACGGTATGATCCGGTTTTACCATCACGTTCAGTTTCAAAAAACTCCTTGCCCTGACCACCAGCCTGCTTCGACGTGCTGATAAGCTGCGGATTCACAGGAAAGCCCATGAAACTGACCGATTTTTTAAACCTGACATGGAGGAATTGTTTCGTGCCATTGAAAAAAGCGATGAAAGCCAAGCATGCGCACTACCACTTCAGTTATGTATCGCTGGGATCATAAAACTAAGAAAATATACGTTAAATTTTATGATAAAGATAAGAAGGTTGGCTCAATTCCACATTGATAATCATCTGTTTAATGATGTTCTATTATCCGGAAAGGAAATTACTCAAGAAGAACATTTAAAGAGGAAAGTTGTTGAGTAACCTCGATCAAGCAATAAATATTGCCACAAAGGCTCATTCTCGCCAGACTGATAAAGCTGGCCAGCCTTATATTTTGCACCCACTTCGAGTGATGTTTAAATTTCAAACTGAAGCTGAAATGATTGTGGCTGTAATGCATGATGTGCTCGAAGATAGTGACCTTACTCACGATGACTTAAAAAAATAGGCTTTTCAGATGCGGCAATAGAAGCAATTGATTGTTTGTCAAAGAGAGATAATGAAAACTACGAAAGTTTCATACTGCGGGTATCAGAAAACAATTTAGCGAGGAAAATCAAGATCGAGGACATTATTGATAACTTGGATTTAACAAGATTAAAAAAAATCACTGATAAAGACCTGCAAAGAATTGAAAAATACCACAGGGCACTAAGGGTATTGACTTAGTTAAGCAATGAAGCTGCCGGTCAATTGATCCAGACCCGGGTCGTGGAGAATGAGGTGCTGACTGATACATACCGCCATGGCATGGATCAGGTCATTGATGGCATCGAAGCACAAAAGAAAGCTGACATCAAAACGTTTTCCTCCGGCGCAGGCGTCACGGTAGGTTGAGATGAAGCATCTCAACCACATGATTCTGGGGAAGGAGCATAACGGAGGGGACGTAGATTTACTTGACCACAACAGCCGTTTCTCGTCACAGCTTAAGCATCAACTCCTCCGGCAATTGAACATGTTTTTCCTGTTGTGTGAGCGGACAAACAAAGGCCAGACTGCTGGCGGTTAATTGCAGATTTCCCCCGCCCTCTTCCACCTGACCTGACCCACCATATAACCGGTCACCCACTACAGAGAAACCAATACTCAACAGGTGTTTGCGTATTTGATGTTTACGTCCGGTATCTATACGCACTTCCAGCAAGGAACAGTCTTTTTCTTTATTATATGCCAGCAGTTTCGCATAACTGCGTGCATGACGACCATCAATGTCAGTCGTAATTTTTTGTGGCCAGGCACTTTCGGGAAATTGACCATGTACAATCACTTGATAGTGTTTTTTCATTTCACGCTGTGCAAACAGTGCAGCAAGACTGGAGGCTATACGTTTTTGATGGGCAATGATGATTAAGCCGGTCGCCGCCCGATCCAGACGATGTACCGCAAAAGCCGGGCGTTGCGGTGTCAGGTTTTGCTCAACCCAGCGTTGAACTGTGCAATGATCTCCCCATTTTGAGCCTTGTGAAAGTAAACCATAGGGTTTATGCCAAATACTGTATTCACCCTGATCCGCAATAAGCTGCGGCGGAGTGGGAATGGACTCGAGCACTTGTGCATCATAATAAAGGTGCAGCTCATCACCCATCGCAGGTGTTTTGCTGGCGCGCCGCAACCTGCGCGGTTTACCGGTTTTTTTCTCCCCCAGCCAGACTGCACCTTTTTGCATAACCTGCTTGACGTGTTGTTTGGACAGGCCGGTGGCTTCTGCCAACAGGTTCACGGCAGTGGCATCGGCATCGTCAACCGTGAGGTGAATTTCAAAAGGTGATGTAAGCTCAGGCATAATGATCACTATTCTAAAGGATGCGCGCATTATAGCCGAATAAGCTAATGTGAACGGCAAGACATCATTCACGACAGATATTCCATGACCTTATTAGAATCACTCTTCCATCCGCAACTGCTGTTTGCTCTGGCATTATTTGCCGTTATTTCAGTGCTTGTCGAAATTGCGGCTTACAAGTTGCTGAATACCATTGCTGACGTTGCACCTTCACATTGGCTGATGGAGCACGTCATCATTCCCGCAGCACGCGCACTGGCACTGGTCAGTTTTATTCTGATGGCCTATCCGGTGTTATTTGGCGTGGAATCGGCAATGCCCATCGGTGAGCTGCTGGCAGCCGGGCAATTGCGCCTGACCAATCTGGTGAATGTGGTTTTTTTATTGTCCTTGCTGTTGCCGCTGATTCCGGTATTCAGTCGCTGGTCCGCCTTTGTATTACCCATTCAGGGCATTACAGCCGCCACCATGGTATTTCGCTGGTGGGCCGACACCCAACTACAAGTAGATATTCATTTCTGGCCTGGCATACCCACAGTGCTGGGCCTGCTGGTATTTGCCTTTGTGACTCATGAAATGGCCAAACAACTTTCTCATCAATTGGAAAAAAAGATTGATGGAACAATTGAACGCGAAGGTTCCGGCCAGCTGATTTACCGTACGGTAGTGATGATGATGCAGGTGCCTGTTATCTTGCTATACACCTTGTCGCTGGGACGGCAGTTGCACTGATAAGAAACAAACCGATTTTGTTTTGCAGGATGGGCAATGCCCGCCCTGCAAAATCAGACAAGTCGTAATGTTACCATCCATACGGCAGCTGAGCCTGCCACAAAAAAACCTGCCAGACAGGCTCCTGCTTTCAATTTGTAGCGCTTGACCAATTCATGCTGAGGATACACAGACAATAAATAGGGACGGTTGTCGTATTGCGGTTTTTTCATCAGGTGGGTTGGCGGTTCCACACTGCGCTTCGACTGTTCACGCCGCACCCGTTCATAAGCGGTCTTGCGCACGGCTTCCCATTCCTGCACATCAAGCTCACCATCCCCATTGGCATCAAAGTGTTTCAACAGGACCGCCCGGTTTTTCTTCCAGAGAGCCAATGTCTCGCGCACTTCAGCGTCAGTATTAAACGATTCTGCACCACCTCCCACGGACATAAACATACCGATGGCGTATAGAGGTTCACCGGGGTGCATGCGCTCTTCGGTGTAACGGTAACCACCACTCAGACGCCCAAAAAAACTGCCGCTTTTGTGTGAGTGACGTTGTGATGGGTAACTGTGCTCATACCACACTTTTTTGGTTTTACAGGTAACCGCCGCGCCGTCCGGGTCAATCACGCAGCGGCCAGTACTTCCCACCAATACAAACAACTCATCACTGGTGCCGGATGCCACAACACGGCTGTGCCGGTCATTGATTTTTTCTACCTTGTAGCGATACCAGGTACACGGAATGGTGGTGAGTGGTGCAATAATGGCCTCCCCTTCCATGAGTTCACCACGCCCGGCCAGCTCGACATAACCTTGCGCCGCAGAACGAATTTTCGAGGTCGGGGTATCTTCAATAATGCGTACCCGTCGGAAAAAAATGAAAGCAAAGACAAAACCCGCCACAGAGGCCGCAATACAAATGAGCAAATAAAAATAAAATTTACCCTGCGGGAGATTGAGTACCCAGGCTTGCAGTGAATCAGCAGACATGAATTAAAAAATAATTCGTATGACGCTAACTAAACAACGCTTTGACATTCACATCTTTGAGTTCTTCTTCTTCAAACTCCAGCAACTCAGCGGATTTGAAATTGAATTTACTGGCGATAATCACATCCGGGAATTGTTCGATACGGACATTGTTGAGGTTAACCGCCTCGTTATAGAATTCACGCCGGTCGGCAATGGCATTTTCCAGCCCGCTAATGCGTGTCTGCAAATGCTGGAAAGACTGATCAGCCTTGAGATCGGGATAAGCCTCGGCCACGGCAAACAGGCCACCCAGTCCCATGCGCAGCTGGGTTTCTGCTGCCCCAAGGGCACCCATATCACCCATTTGCTGGGCACTGGCCACTGCGGAACGCGCCTTCATCACTTTTTCCATGGTTTCCTGCTCATAACTCATATACTGCTTGCAAACTTCGATAAGTTTTGGCAATTCATCGTGGCGCTGTTTTAACAGCACATCAATATTCGCCCAGGATTTGCTGACATTATGCTTCAGCGACACCAGATTATTGTAAATCATGATGGCGTACAGCACGACTGCGGCAATCAAGCCTAGAATTACGAAGGTTGAAATATCCACTACAACTCCCTGGTTTTGATTAGTTGATTAGACTGGCATGGTGATTTTTATCAGTATCGGCAATAATTGTAACGAATTAAGCCAAATGAAAAACAACGGAATCATTGCGCATGACATTAAAAAGAGCAAGGAAACAGATTGTCCTGTAAGGGGAATGCGCGTTGAGGCAGGGCATGGGCTCAATTCTGCCGGAGCTAAAGCTCACTCAAAAAAGCCAGTCAAAACTTCTTGTTCATTTTATTCCATTAAAACTGATCGAGAAATGAGCATGCAATAACTCCCCCGCCCGGCATCTCGGCCTGATCTCCTGAGTCGCCCTGTCCCTCCATCCATGGAGTCGTCATATTGAGCTCCTTCTCGCCCGTTTACCAAAAACGAACGAATACGAACCCAACCTGAACACCAAACAGGGGAGTTATTGCATGCCCATTCCAACAGGATATTGATATCCTGGTTGTCACCCCATCGTATTATCGCATCGAGGCTGGTACCTCAGTCCAACTTGCGCACTTTATATCCACAACCCTGTTTTTGGGGGGATGACATTCATCATTAGCTTCAATTGATCGCCATCTTCAGCTGTGTACCTTCACGCTGTTGAGGCGCTGAAAGACGCGCATGCCGCACCCGCTGTTTCTGTTTTGTCGCACGAAACAACACGCCCCAGGTGTTACCGGCTTCGGCGGCCTGACGCAGACAATCCAGCGTTTGTGCGTCACCTTTTTCCAGCCATGCCAGTACAGCACCGCAGGTACCCGAGCGCAGAGTCTGCTCCAGGACATCAAAACCGTTAGCGATATCGGAATGCACCAGCAACACACGGGCCGGGTCAATACCTGCTTTTTTTAACTCATCAATACTGGGCAAACAGGGTGGTGCCACCAGTACCAGCCAGCGTTGCTGGCAGAAGCTGGCCAGGGCAGGCAGCATTTGTTGCAGATTCTGCTGTAAATTACGCGACTGCGCTTCCGCACGACATTGTTCACCCAGTGAAATATTGCGGATCTCAGTCAATGCTCCAGTCGGCAGGATTTCCTCTACTTCAATGCCGGGTTTATCTGCTGCCTGTCTTTTGCTGGCATTGATTACAGGTGAGTGACTGATTTGCTGCTCGTACCGCGCCTGACTTTTCCCTTTACTCTTTTTCCCGGGCCTTAAATACCCTGCGAGTGAACGGATACTCAAGCGCCAGATGACCTGCGCATAAAGACTAAAAGAACCACTGACCACATTGTGATCGACTGCTTTTAACCCACAGTATTCCGTTGCCCGTTTCATTATTTCACCTCGCCCCGAATCACACCGACAGCCAAACCTTCAATAGTCAAATCTTCGTCACGCAAATCTACTTCGATGGGCTTGAAGCTAGGGTTTTCAGGCATCAGACGCACTTTGTTCCCTCGGCGACGAAAGCGCTTGACGGTCACTTCATCCCCCAGACGTGCGACTACAATCTGGCCACTGCGCACGTCCTGTGTGCGATGCACTGCCAGCAAATCACCATTAAGAATGCCCACATCACGCATACTCATACCTTTTACCCGCAATAAATAGTCTGCTGCCGGGTAAAAAATGGCAGCATCCATTTGATAATGCTCTTCGATATTTTCTTCCGCCAGAATCGGGTTGCCAGCAGCCACCCGCCCGATCACAGGTAACCCCTGCTCCTTGTTGTCTACAATGCGAATGCCTCGCGAGGAACCGGCATACATTTCGATGGCTCCCTTGTTCAACAAGGCCTTGAGGTGATCTTCCGCTGCATTGGCGGAGCGAAAGCCCATGGCATCGGCTATTTCCACCCGGGTAGGTGGCATATTGTATTCTTCGATGAAATCGCGAATCATCTCCAGCACCTGTTGTTGCCGATTGGTTAACCCTTTCATATTAATACCCTCCTGATCATATTAACGCCCCCTGAAATTTTCCTGCTGGCTGCTGTCAATTCATACAGCAATTAAGTGATTTTCTGTCATTATATACAGTAATTTTTATTCTGCAAGTCCTGCTGCGCACAAAATAATCCTGGATGAATCCGTTAACCACTTCGAAATAAGGATAGCTCACCCCATCCAGCAGCCCTGAGCGCCCAAAACCGGCGTATGTGTTCTGCCCCTCATGGCCATCAGGCTAAGCAAGCTTGTTTATTATTGATAAGATCATGGTGGAACCGCTGCGCTTGTTCCACAATTTTACCCTGTGTTAAATAAAACGAAACAAAAAATCGACAAATATCTTAACGCCACTCTCCTCTATCAGTTCCTCTAATCTGGGTAGGGTAGAACAAGGCATAACGGCTCCACCAAACAGAAACAGGCTTGTCTCCTGGCCTGACAGCTATGCCTCCCCCCCTCAAATCTGCAAAACCGCTACAACAACAATAAAAAACCGAGATTATTGGTAACTTACTTATCCAGCCCCGGCAATCAACCGCTCCCAAAGCCACCAACAGGTGCTGAATTCCCACAAATACCAAAAATTGCATGACAGCCTCGCGCCACATCCGTTAGCATGCAAAATACCGAAACCTGTAGAATTAACGAGAGGTGCAACATGCTCAGCGAAATATCACTCATGGCCTGGATGAGCGGAGCCATTGTATTTGCCATCGGCGGCGGTGTGGGGTTTTATATCGCCCGACAAGTAAAGGACAAACACACACTGGGATTGGAAAAACAACTGGAAACGACGCAAAACCAGCTGAATGAATACCAGGGTGAGGTCAATCGCCACTTCCTCAAAACATCTCTGTTGTTCAGCAAACTCACTGATGACTATCGCGAAGTGTATGAACACCTTGCCACTGGCGCACAAAAACTCTGCAACGATAAACCACTCGCCACCACGCTGGATCTGCCGGAGACAAAAATCCTCACCGCCGCAGGTGCCAGCGCCACAAGCGCCAGCGAAGAAAAACCCGCCGTCGATGCCATTACTCCGGCACCTTCAGATGCCGGGCATGATGACACAACACGCACTGATATTGAGGAGACCATGGCAACCGCTGAAGCAGTGACCATTGAAGATACAGGCCTGTCAAAAGATGCTGTGGAGCAACCAGTCGAAAAAGTGCAAGCACACGCAGAATCGTTCGGTGCTGAACCTTCAATCACAGAAGAAACCACACCCGCCGTTGCGGAGGCAGCTGACAGCCCCCGCCCCCCCGCCATCACCGAAGAAGAATTGAAAACGCTGGAGGCCAACGAACAGAAAAAAGACGAGGAAGAAGATATTCCTCTTGGTGTCGAGTCCACGCCCAGCGTGAAACCGGAGCATCACAAAACCCACCCGTCAATTCACTGAGTTTTTCATTCACAATAAAGCTTTCTTCTGTTCCGGAGGGCAATCGCCAGCCCTCCGAAACCTGACGGATTCGCACACCTTGCCAGGGTTATATCTCTGCCATTTTGTTGCATACACATCATCCTGCTCTATAATGTGAATATACAACAATCAAGGAGGCTGGTTTATGGCGCTTTTACACGCCCAACCCATTGATAATAATGCTGTTCTTTCTGAGGCGCTGTTAAATACGGGAAAGGCACTCGGTATGACGCAGACTCAGGTAGGCAATGTTATCGGTAAAGACCGTACTACGCTAAGTCGCGGTCTTTCACCCACCAGCAAGGCCGGCGAGTTGGCACTGCTGTTTATCCGCTGTTATCGCAGCCTTTACGTCCTGATTGGTGGTAAACCTGACGACATGAAGCACTGGATGCATACCGAAAATCGTCATACTGGTGGCACCCCGGTCAAGCAGGTTCAGACGGTACAGGGGCTTAACCATGTTCTTGAATACCTGGATGCCATGCGCGGAAAAATTTAATGGGAATCTGGGATGCTGTCAGGGACAAGATCACCCCGGAATACCTGAACAATCATCTGTTAAGAATTGTTGAAAGCCAGGAACAAATTGCCACCAACAGCCTTGTTGATAACCTCGAAAAACAGGCTGTGCTGGAAGAAATGCTGGATAGTTCGAAGCCCCCCGCTCCATCAACCAATGGCGCATTACATTACCTGCTGGCAACCCCCTTTCGTTACCCTCCTCTCCCTTATGGCTCCCGATTCGGCGCAAAATATGAGCCAAGCCTGTTGTACGGCTCCCTGACGGAGGAAACAGCGTTTGCAGAAACCGGGTATTACCGCTTTCTGTTCTGGACGGGAATGAGTACACCGCCACCATCCAACAAACTCATTACCCAACACACCATTTTTTCTGTCCTATATACAACGAATGCCGGGTTGAAACTTCAGAAATTTCCTTTTAGTGACTATCGGGATCAATTATTAAACCCTGTCAGCTACGAAGAGACACAAAACCTGGGTCGCACAATGCGTGAGCACGGTATTGCTGCCTTTGAATATTTATCCGCACGAGACTGCAATCACGGCATTAATGCCGCACTTTTTAATGCAGGTGCATTGGCCGCCACAACCCCAAAAAACCAACGTCAGTGGATTTGTGAAACCACTCACGACACTGTGCGGTTTTATTCAGTGGCGGATAAAACAGGATATTGTTATTCCCTCAACACTTATCTTGTCGAAGGAGTGTTTCCTGATCCGGCAGTGTAATCTGTTGAAAATATCGCTAATGTGAATTGAAGGCCAAATTACCCTATTTTCATGCGCATGTTGGTCGGGGCTGTCTAATGAAAACCCACTGCAAAGGCGCGAAAATGCAGAGAGCACAAAGGATTTGAAGAATAACGGGCAAAAGATATATACCCGTAGAGCCATTAAGGTTTTGGTTTGATTGCGTGCAGGTTCCGGAAACACCTGAACCTCACATGCCAAGGTAACCAAGATTTTATTCGGCTGAATGCTTTTAGCGCTTAATTCACGCTCTATTCCCGAGATTCTTTTAAATCCTGGCGGTGATAATCACCATTGACTTGCAACGTGATGACAACGGGAAATGCGATATTGTTTTTCCAGTACCAGCCATGCGTGCCTGCAAATGGCGTGACTAAAGACCCGCTGGTCTGCCCCCCTGTACCCTTTTTGTAAGTCTTGAAATAATCGCTTGTATCACCTGCGGGCTCACCGTGAAAATCAAAAAACACGTCAGGACCATCAGTTTTCCATGCGTATTCCAGTGTTGCGCCTTCGGCAAGCTGCAATTTATATTCTTTGCTGTCTCTGGCAGGAATCGTAATGGTAATAGTGTCTCGCCATTGAGGTAATGCTTGCTTGCCAACACTATTGTTTATCGCAACAGGCACATTATCTTCTACTTTATGGAACGCTTCCGTACTGGCAATAAACTCTTCGGGATGGCTTGTATGCTCGTAACCATGCATTTGCATGAGAAATAAATAAGCCCCTGTCAGTATCAGGCCATAGTTCGCCACCAGACTGAACGTTTGAAAGGCTCGGCTTTTTCGCCAGGCGGCGATGAGCAATAACATTAATGCCAAAGCACTGACCTGCCCCAGCTCAATACCAATATTGAATGAAATAATATTCAGCAGCAGGTCGTCTGCGCTCAGTGGCAGTTCCTGCAAGCGTGTCGATAAACCAAAGCCGTGGATCAGCCCTAAACCAATAATCATCAACATCATGTTAGGCGGGTTGATGTTGAGGTATTTACGAAAGCCATCAATATTGGCAAAGGCAATATAAGCGACACTCAGCCCAATCACCGCATCAATAAGAAAATAATTGAGCTGGATGCCGTTAAACGTGGCAAAAATCAGCGTTACGCTATGGCCCAGGGTAAACGCGGTGACATATTTAACGATATCGCGAAAACTGGTAAGGAAAAATATAATGCCAAAAACAAATGCCAGGTGATCGTAGCCCGACAACATATGCGTTGCGCCTAACCACATATAACGTAAATTGCCGCCTTCGATAATGGCCAGTTTGTCGGCCTCAGACATGCCGTGCGCCCAGGCAAGCTGTGATAGCAGTGTTAAAACCAACAGCACGGTCAGCAGGGAGAATAGTTTAAATGTCGATAGCATCTTTTTTATGTTCTCTATGCTCGTTTCTGGTTTAGTTTGCTGCTACCACAAAACAATCCGTTTCCTCATTGGTAGGGTGGGCACGTAGTTTGTGCCCACGGGGTGATTCCACATCCGCGTGGGCAAAAAAACGTGCCCACCCTACCGTTATAAACGCCCATCCTGTTCAACAGCGGTCACCCAGTAAATTCCATGCTCGGCCACACCCAGCCTTGCACTGCGTAACGTTTCGAGCAGCGAATCCACGTCACCGTCTTGCAACAGGATTTCCACCCGGACTCGCGGCGTATAACCAACAACTTTGTCCCGTGCCGAAAGAAATGGATCATCTTCAACCTGTACACCATGCCCTTCCACATGGCTAAAAGTAAACCCGGACACCACGTCCATGTTACGCAATTGATCGGCCAGTTCCTGTTGCACATTGGTATGAATAATGAGCGTCAAAAGTTTCATGTCCGTTTCTCCCGGGATTGATGTTCCGGCCCGCCTTCCAGCCAGGCGTACAAGGTGGGTAATAAAATCAACGTCAATAACGTGGAGGTAAATAATCCGCCAATCACCACCACAGCCAAAGGCCGCTGCAATTCAGAACCCGGACCGCTGGCAAACAGCAGGGGCATGAGCCCCAGACTGGCAATAAGTGCCGTCATCAACACTGGCCTCAGTCGTCGTTCAGCACCTTCCTGCACGGCCTGCAATACATTGCGCCCGGCTTCCCGCAGCTGGTTAAAGTAGCTTACCATCACTACGCCGTTAAGTACGGCCACACCGAACAGGGTGATAAACCCCACTGAGGCGGGCACCGACAGGTATAAGCCAGACAGATACAGGCTGACCACGCCACCGATCATGGCGAAGGGGATATTGAGAATAATCAGCCCGGCCTGCCGCAGGGAACGGAAGGTGGTAAACAGCATCACAAAAATCAGCGCAATGGAAATCGGCACCACTAAACCAAGACGCGCAGCAGCACGTTGCTGGTTTTCAAACTGACCTCCGTAGGTAACGTAATACGATGGTGGCAGTTGCAGCTCACGGGTAATCGTTGCACGCACATCATCGACAAACCCCACCACGTCACGGCCTTCAACATTCGCCTGAATAACAATCTGACGTTTGGCGGACTCACGGTCAATCGACACCGGGCCGTCCACTTCACGAATGTCAGCCAGACTGCTGAGCGGTATTTTCTCCCCGTCCGGGGTTTCTATCCACAATGCACCGATAGTCGCAGGTGAGCTGCGAGCCCGTTCCGGATAACGCAGTTGCACACCAATGCGCTGATTACCCTGGATCACTTCGGTGACCACGCGACCGCCAACAGCAACTTCCACCAGCCGGTTGATATCTTCGATGTTGATACCAAAACGTGCAATGGCTTGTGGCCGGATTTCTATTTGCAGATAGATCTGACCGGACAGCCGGCCACGAAATACATCCACAGCACCGGGCACCTGGTTCACCAGTGCTTCGATCTGTTTGGATTTTTCTTCCAGCACAGCAAGATCATCACCGTAAAGCTTAATCGCCATGGCCGCACGCACACCCGTGAGCATTTCTGATACACGCATATCGATGGGCTGGGTAAAGGCATAATCAATGCCGATAAATGCATCCAGTTTTGCACGCAGGTTTTCCTGAAATTCCTCCAAGCTTACCGTCCATTGATCCCGTGGTTTGGTAATAATAAAATTATCCGTCTGATGCAACCCCATAGGGTCAAGACGCAATTCATCGGCACCGGTACGTGACACCACGCCAATCACCTCGGGCAACTCCATCATTGCCTTTTGATAAGGCGCATCCAGTGCCAGTGAACGTTCCAGCGAGATACTGGGCAGTTTTTCGATAATCACCACGGTTGTGCCTTCATCCATCACCGGCATAAATTCTTTGCCAATCAGAGGAAACAATGCAACGGCTACTGCCAACGCAACCAGCGCACCTCCTACCGCTGTTTTGCGTCGGGCCAGCGCCCAATGCATGACTGGCAAATAGACACGTTTTAATGTTGCTAACACCCGGCCATCACCTTCATGACCGCCGCGCATCAGTAAACTGGCCAGTACCGGAATCACCGTGAATGACAAAATCAATGAGCCGATAAGCGCAAACGAAATGGTCACCGCCAGCGGGGTAAACATTTTCCCCTCCAGACCGGTGAGACTGAATAACGGCAGGAATACCACGATGATAATCAGCACGCCGCTGATCACGGGTGTGGCCACTTCCAGTGTCGCCCGATAGACCAGATGCAAGCGATTAACGCCTTTGGGCGCACGGTTCAACTGGGTGTGAATATTTTCCACCACCACCACTGCGGCATCCACCAAAATACCAATGGCAATAGCCAGTCCACCCAGTGACATGAGATTGGCGCTGATGCCAAACATGCGCATCATGATGAAGGTAAACAACACCGACAGCGGTAAAATCAGCGCCACAGTCAATGCAGCGCGCAGATTGCCCAGCATGACTATCAATACCAGCAGCACCAGCAAAACAGCTTCGCCCAGTGCCTTTTCCACTGTCCATACGGCTGCCGATACCAATTCGGTACGATCATAAAAAGGTACAGTGCGTACGCCTTCGGGCAGCGCCGGTTTCAGCGCTTCCAGTTCTGCTTTAACACCTTCCACCGTACTGCGACTGTTAGCGCCCAAACGTAACAAAGCCAACCCGGTGACCACTTCACCCTGTCCATCAGCCGTTACCGCGCCATAACGGGTCAGTGAGTTAATACGCACTTCGGCCACGTCACTGATGTGTACTGGTATGCCGTTACGGCTGGCAACAGTAATACTGCGAATATCCGCCAGACCGTTCAGTTGCCCGGTGGTACGCACCAGCAACACTTCGTTGTTGCGGTTGATGCGGTCACCTCCCGCATTTCGGTTGTTATTTTTCAGTGCTGTTTCCAGGTCATCCAAGTTCAGTCCGTGCGCCAGCAAGGCTTCAGGATTGGCCACAACTTCAAAAACCTTGACCTCACCTCCCAGTGAGTTGACATCAGCCACCCCATCTACGGTGCGCAAACGCGGACGAATCACCCAGTCCTGAATGCGACGCAATTCCTGATTGCTATATCCTTCGCCTTCGACGCGATACATGAAACCTTCACCTAACGGTGTGGTGATGGGGCCAAGACCCCCTTCTACGCCATCAGGTAACTCACTCCACACCTGGTTAAGGCGTTCGCTCACTTGCTGACGCGCCCAGTAAATATCAGTGCCATCCTCGAAATCGATGATGATAATACTCAGTGCGTATTTAGTGGTAGAACGCAACACCGTTTGACGCGGCAAACCCTGCATTTCTATTTCAATGGGGAATGTAATACGACTCTCTACCTCGGTGGGCGACAGCCCTGGTGCCTTGACAATAACCTGCACCTGCGGCGCAGCAATGTCGGGAAATGCGTCGATAGGCAGGCTTTTGAAGGCCCACACACCGGCGGCGGTCAGCACCGTCGCCAGTAATAAAATCATCAATCGCTGGATCAAGGAAAAACGAATCAGGGAAGCAATCATGGGTTATTCGCTCCCTGCGCCGTACTGCCAATGAGATTTGAGTTCAGCGACGCCACTGCTGACAACATTCGTGTCAGCCGTAATACCGCTGATAACCGGTATCCAGCCGCCCGCTTCGGCACCGGTTTCAATCGCTACCGGCTCAAACCTGCCATCACCCAGCACCTTGAAAACATAATTCTGGTCACCCAGCCGAAATACCGCCGAAGCAGGTACCATCAATCCTTCGCTGGCCATACCACTGAGAGTGACTTCGGCATACATACCCGGCAGCAACCGTCCGTCCGGATTGGCCAGCACAATGCGACCACTCAAAGTCTGACTCAAAGCCTCTACCGCGCCCCCCAAAGACTCCAGTGTCCCGCGATATATCTGTCCCGGACTGGCCTGCACACGAATTTGTGCCGCCACACCTACGCTAACTTGCGGCAAACTGGCCACCGGAATCTGCACCATGGCCCACAGGGTACTGAGATCATCGACCCGAAAAGCGACCTGCCCGACACCAAGCAACTGGCCGGACTCAATTTCCACTCCCGTCACCAGACCATCGATAGGGCTGGTCAGATCAAACACCGCCAGCCGGTCGGGCTGTTTGGCCAATTGTCTGATTTGCCGATCCGACAGCCCGGCCAAGGCCAACAGACGACGACGCGCTTCCAGCGTGGCGCGGGCACTTTTGTATTCACTGTCTACTTTTAACCAACGGCTTTCCGCTACCACACCGTCTTTCCACAAACCCTCGATGCGGGTGCGTTCGGTTTCGGCCAGCTCAAAACGTGCCAGCGCCTCCAGATAGCCAGCCTGTGCCTGACCCAGGCTATGACTGCGCAACTGTGCCAGCACCTGCCCTTTTCGTACTTTTTCATTCGCAACAACTCGTAACGTTGTCACCAAACCATCCACTACGGGTGCAACATGGTGGATTCTGCGCCGGTCAGCAGTGAGAATACCATTCAGTTTCAACTGTGTGAGACTTTCCCGGCTACCCACTGCGGCAGTCTCCAGACTGGCATTGGCCAATTGTGCCGGAGTAAGTTGCAGCTCCACCGCAAAAACGGATACTGGGGTAACAATAAAAAGTAATACAAAAGCCAACATGGTCATTGGTTTATTCATGATGAGTATCCTGTGCGGCAATCGCCTGTGCGTTAATTTTTTCTTCCGTTTGTTCCCCAGCCCGTTTTTCATCAACAAAACGATGGCCAGCCGCCAAACGCAATTCTGCTGACTCCTGCCAGGCCTCCTGTAATAACTCCAGATAACGTTCACGGGTATCAAAATAAGTATTGTTGGCATCGATAAGGGAAAGAATTTCCACCTCGCCATTGGCATAAGCCTTACGCGTCAAATCAAAAACCTGTTGCGCAGGCTCAAACACCCGGTTGCGATAATGTTTGCCTTGCTGCACCAGATGACCAAGATGCAAATGACTCTGCTGCAACCGGCTACTCAGATCCCGCTCCAGCGCCTGAAGCTCTGACCGTATCTGAACCACTTGCGCACGAGCTGCACTGATGCGTCCACTGCTGCGATTCCAGAGCGGAAGTGTGAAACCAATACCAATACCATTCACGTCCTGACGGCGTCCGTTAAGCGAGTCCCGCTCACGAAACAGGCTCAGCGTCGGATCCGGCATTCGCTCAGCGCGCACCAGCCTGACCTCCGCCTGCGCTGCCGCAAGCCGCTGGCTTACCGCCAACATGGCCGGATGTTGTGACAAACTTTCCTGCAATAGCGCAAGCACGGGAATGGCATCAAAAGGCTTCAATGGTGTCAATTGCAACCTTGCCTCTGCCGTTCCAGTGGTAAAACCCAGATAGGTACGAAACTGGCTTAGTGCTTCGCTAGCCTTACCTTCAGATTTATCAAGAATTTGTTGTGCCGATTCACGGATAAGATCAAGACGTAAACGCTCCAAACGGGAAAGCTCCCCGGCCTGCTCCCGCTGTTGCCCGGCAGCCTGCAATGCACTCGCCAACTGTAAACGCAACTCTGCCAGACGCAAACGCTCTGTCGCTAACTGCAAGTTGTGATAATGTTGTGCCACCTGAGCTTCCAGGCGTACCTGCTGATATTGGCGCTGACTGCGGGCTGCCTCCAGCTGTGCTTCAGCAACGTTGCGCTGATGGCCAAGGCGACCGCCAAGCGGTAACGGCTGGCTAAACGCAAACTGGGTAAAATCAGTACCACTGCCCCCCTCATCCTTGCTCATTGAATCGTCAGCACGCAATTCAACTTCTGGGTTCGGCCACACACCCGCCTGTTTCAAAGCCCCCTCACGAGCACGAATCAGCGCCTTCGCACCGCGAGTTTCCGGTGCAATTTCCACCGCACGCTGAATACTGTCTTCCAGTGTCCACAACGCCTGTGCCAAAACCGGCATCGGTGTAACAAAAAACAACACAAGCACAAACATCGTAACCTGGTTATTTATTCGACATCTTTTTTGACCCAACCAATAAAAACCATTCAACATGAGCAACTCCTGGCGTAATACTCCATTCACAACAACACAATACGAGAAATATTCAGCGACAAAACATGCAGCAGTGCGTCGCACAGACTCAAGCCCGCGCACCAACACTACCAGCGAATAATTAAACAGGACTTAAATTGGCGGTGTACGCAGTGGAGGAAAAAATAAATATCGCCGGGGAAAGGCAACACCGATGTCACGATAACAATAAAATGACCATTGATAAAACCCCGGAAAGAACAAAGCCAATATTGGGGCCAATAAAGCCAGCACCGACACGCTACCAGGTATTTTTCAGCAACACCCAAGCTCACACCATCTTCGACATCACCTCATTGTGGTATTTCCCATGGGAAACATCAGTAGGAAGATGAGCCTCACTCAAATATGATGTCCAAGCATCACGTCGAAAGAAGCATGTGTATGTTGTGATCATAATCCAAACAAACCATGCACATACAGCGTAACACCTTATTTCGTACACAAAAGCGTCACTGCCCACAGAGATAACGCCCACGTTTTCATTTGACAGGAAATCATCGCAGCCATCTAAACGAATAATTTCACTAAAATCAAGCTTCACTAAATACTTATCCAAAACAATGACATATCAATCAGCGGTAATTTAAATCATAAACAAGTCAAAAAATCGTTCATGCCTTAATATAGACATCATTAATTTAAACCCTTCATTGCGACATACGCCCATAGCGTAAAGTTCCAAGAACATTTTTTATTTCTTTTAGAGGAAAAATATCTTTCTGAAATTGTTTTTCTGTCACGCCAATATAATGTTAATTCTGCATTCAATGTTTAATATATTTTGCAATAGATATAATATGACTCAGGAGCCAAATCATGACGTTATAAAATCAATAGGTTAGCGTGTTTTCGCACCCAAACCTTGTCAGAAACCCCGCATAATTCATTGGTTTTAGTGCGTGAAAAATACTTTAGCCCCTAATTCAGGTTATAACAAAATGACTAAATGGAGATAGTAATGTCTGAAAAAATACTATACACGTCAGCTGAAATAGAGTTAATAAATGATAAAGATGTCATTTTTATTGACATTCGAGACAAAGAAGACTTTGAAAAAGGCCATATTCCTGGTGCAACAAATATCCCGGAGATTTTTTATTTTCTTAGCACCAGCACAGAGGATGGTTTGGAAGAACTTAAATCTGTATATACTGAAATTTTTTCAAAGGCAGGCATTTCTTCTAACAAGATGGTCATAATTTATGAAGATAACCTTAATACACGTTACGGTGCATCCTGCCGTGGATTCTGGTTACTGAAATACCTGGGCCACCAGCACATTGGAATTCTTGAGGGAGGCTATTCACAATGGAAAAAGACAGGCAACCCGACCACAACCAACACTGAAAAAACCAACCAATGTCATTTTACAGTCAACATTAATAATTCCATTATGGCAACCAAAGATACTGTTCTAAAGGCAATAGGCAGTGATGACATTATTTTGCTGGACAATAGAGATGAAATTGAATGGACAGGAAAAAGCTCATCACCTTACGGTATAGATTTTGCGCCACGCAAGGGACGCATACCTGGTGCTGTATGGATAGAATGGTATAACTTTATGGATGATAATGACAACATTGCATCTTTTAAATCAAGTGAAGAAATAAAAATTCTGTGCGCACAAAAAGGTATTTATACTGACAGTAAAGTTATTATTTATTGCTTTAAAGGGGCCAGAGCATCAAATACCTATGTGGCAATGCGTCAGGCTGGGTTTCATAATCTCAAGGTTTATTTTGGCTCATGGAATGAATGGTCAAGAAACGTTGACCTTCCCATCGACAATGAAAAAATAGAATTCTCTGTGCCATAGCCCACGATAAAAAGCAAAGAAAGACGAAGGGCATTTCTCAATTATCCCAAAGTTGTATATCTTCGTGGGCTTTTGGGTGAAACTAATGAAATACGCAGTTCTGTGGGATGACCAATGGGAGCGCTTATAAGCTATATTACCGGGTAAATCGAGTGATTGCGGGATAACGACGACGGACAATCGCCATTTTGTGGGAAAAGGTACTATGGATGGCCCGAACGGATTTCCCACTAGCGAGATTTACCCGTGTACTTTGGCCATTGGCAACAATGGTGTAAAGAGCAGCGCCCTGATATTCAACAGTATTGGCTATATATGGCAACGCGGCAAAAGCAAAATACCGATCCCGGCCTGGGTAATGCTGAAATTACAGAAAAAGCCATTTCTGATGATCGGTTTTTGGTCGGCTTTCAGACAATTCACCCATTGTCTGGGAGAACTTTTACATATTCATGGGCATACAGCTGTAGTGATTGAAATACATCCCTTTCCTCGCTTGGTAGAACCGCTACCCTTTCCCTACCCGGATAGGGAAAGGGTAAAGCCCTGGATAGGGGGGCGCATTAGAGCGTTCGTCAATTTTTTGTTCCGCTAGAGTTCAACACAGCGTAAAATCGTAGGGTGGAACAAGCGCAGCGGTTCCACCATGACCTTATACGCACCCCACAAACCCGATTGCCCGAAGAAAAAATAAACTCACGTCACTCGAATAATTAATATCGATGTTCATTATAAATGATAAGCAACCTTGCTTAGCCTGACCGCGACACCATGAAGCCCGTCTATTAAAGCAATGGATTAATCGGCATAAACTGCCAAAAGAAAACTTGCCATTGCTTCCATGATGAGGCAAATGAATCATTGACCTCAACACTTAACTCACTGCGCCAGAATTGATCAAAACTCCATACCATTTTTTCGACAATATTACCCAGCACTAAAATATCGCGATCACGGAAATTATATTCCTGAATTCGTATTATAATCAAAATATTGATTAGCCATATTTCGGCCACCCCTGATGGCAACTTTTCCATCAACAATAAATGTTTTATCATGCATGCGCTAATTAACACCCCGAAAATCAGTCACCACATTCAAAATACGCTTACGAAGCGGCACCCCTACAGAATGTTGTGGGTTATAGATTCTAATCGATACATTTGGATGCAAAGCAAGGGCGAGTAACGTCTTATCAGGCGCATCAATCAATCATCAACACTAACCCGTACTTTTACTCCACGGTTTGCGGCACGCAACAGGGCTTCCGTTGCTAAAATGCCAATATTATCGGTGCTCCAGATAAAATATTGGACTTTGATACTTTGCTGTGCATGATCTGCCAACCATGCCCGCGCCAAAAGAGCTTCTTCTCCTTTATCCAGCACAAGTACGCCCGTCAACCCGCCATGAAGATTAATCTGCTCATCAATATACAAAAAATATAATGATTCAGCTCGCACAGACTTTTGACCCAGCATAAGAAATAATAACAGGGAGAACTAAGCAGAAAGACAATACGGGTTTTTGAGGCACTAAAATCAGACGAATAATGCATATTATTTTATGCTGTGGTTTATCGTATCATCATCATAGCGACTAATACTCCAGATCGCCAACAGGAAAGCAATCCCGGAAAAAGATGCGATAACATGTTTTATGGTATGACCACTGATACCCAGTATATGATAAATATCCGCATCAAAATTTTCCGCCAGTTTAGCGGTGATATATAGCCCCAAGATCAACCAGATATATTTCTGTTGATAATGTGATACCGGAAACAGCAGCAATATAAGAGGTATCAATATTATGGGCAAAAATTGCACAACTGCATAAAAACGAAGATCCCCAAAACCCATAGCTTCTGTATATGACCAATAAAATACTGATGCTGCCCCAATGAATAAAAGCGGCCATAATGTGATCTTCCCCAATCTCTGATTAAGATGAAGCGATAGGATAAATGAAAAAAAAGCCATAAATGAGACTATCATTGGCAACCGGTCCCACAACAATGTCTCATTAGTGGGCAAAAGGTGGTAATAAGCCGAACCAAAGCCGGTCAATATCAAGCCAATAAAAAATATCAGAATCGGCATTTTATAAACTGCAAACGACTTTTCTGACAGATGCTTTCTGGCGACAAGGAAACCAAGAACACCAATTGTGACAAAGGGAATATTTGATAAAACATTCCAGGCATTGGGAATGCCCATTTTTGTCTGTTCATCCGCAAACTGATGATAACCAGCATCCTGAGAAATTGGCTCAATAAAAAACACTGTCACCAGTATTGCTATGGTTAATATCTGCAATATTTTAACTTTTATATTGAGGCCCATGGTTCCTGCTCTTTACTGAGTATCCGTCTTTCGATAAAACCTTCCATTCTGTAAATAGTTTATCGTCTGGCGTATAACCTCTTTACTCGACATAATCATCGGATGTGTATGCGGCACAACCAAATAATCTGACATGCCGGCTACCTTGGCTCGTTCAACAGAGACTTTTCCATCATCATCTCCCGGAATAAGGGTAGATAAAATCAGATTAATACTTTTATTTCCCGTTATAACTCCCACGGAATAATCAACGGGCCCCAGTTTATTTGGCAGGCTTTTGGGCAATGTTCCCAATTGTTGTCCTGCGGGCCCATTCAATGCGAAAAAACCCGGAAAATTACCCAGTTTATCAACAATCTCACTACCTTGATTTGGCGGGCTCAACATCACAACATGCCCTAAGTTATTCAATGAATGATTCATCAGATAATAACGAACAATAATCCCTCCCATGGAATGAGTAATAAAATGTATTTTTTCTGTTCGTGCAAAAGAACATTCTGCTATCCCTTTTGCCACATAATTTTCTGCCAATTTTTCAATAGTATATTTTCTTGAGGGGTAATCAATATTAATGACGTGATACCCCACTTTACTCAATGCATTTTCCATGGCTGAAAATGAGCGGCTACTCCTGGCCAGCCCATGAAATAATACAACACATTCATTGCTTTTATCGCTCATTGCCGTCTCATTATAGTTCGTCATCGAAAAAATGTAATTTGTTATTCCTGGCATGATAAAATACACCAAAATAACGAATATTTTTCTTCCCCAAGAAAACCAGGTAAGAACTTTCACTCTGACCTGCATTTCCGGTTATTTCTCCCATTGTGCCAGTTTGTCTTTCCACGCGATAAAGCGTAGTTTTATATTTCCGCCTTGGGATTCCATCATTGAAAAAATAACAATAGAAACAACACCTAAAATAGCCAGGCCCGCCCAGTTCCCAAGGTCAAAATACCATACCAGTTCATAAAACTGTTGTGCGATGCCCAGTAACATCAAAACAATACCACCGAAAAACAGATTTTCCTATTGCACTTTATAGCCTGTCAAATTTTCCCCCATGCCGGTAATCATCGTCAGCAGTGAGAGAGCAAAACTGACATTGCCCAGTAGATTAACAGCCATGCCAATAACCAGGGATCGAACGAATACAAATAAACTTAACCTCTGTCTCATCTCACCGCTACTATCAGGTTTATCCAGCAACCACACTGTACATTTTCAGGACTCAATGCTGGCCTTCGTTCTTGATCCACCTGACTTCGGGATCCCGTTACTGTTTTTTATTTTTCCAGTTAGCGATGTTATATCGCACCTCTAATCAATGAGTACGTCTACCCGATTGCAGGTCTTTTTAAAAAAGCGCGAGGACGCGCAGAAAAAATAGCATTAGCTCCCAATATAGAGAAAAAACCATACGGTTTTGACTGACTCAGAGGTAAGGCAACCCACCTGGTTCCTATAATAACTGAACGCTGGTTATCTGGACTGCGTGTCGATCAATTAAAATAAAAATGCGTATACTCATACTGTTCAAACAGCAACAAAACAAACTCAAAGTGTTTTTTTGCGCAAGGTTTAATTTTGTAGATTATTGCCCCCCCACCATACAATCAATGTCATGCAGAAGAGTGACTCGACACAACACTATCACCGGATACGAATATAAACTGTCACCAAACCGTCACAAGTCCGTCATCAAACATTCATTTATTATCACCACACTCCCCTCTTCTATTTATCACCTGCGGATACACAGGTAATTATTTTAATTTGGGAGTCATGAGATGAAAAAAAATCTGTTTGTTTTGTCGGTAGCCGTCGCACTGACGACACCGGTTGCCGCGATGGCTGTCGAGGTTGCTGGCGAAAAGCTGAAAATTTACGGCAAGATTCATATGTCCATCGACAATAGCAACCAGGATGATCCGGCGGTCAATAACGATGGTATGAGCATTTCCAGCAATTCTTCCCGTCTGGGTTTCAAAGGAAAAATTCCGCTGGAAAATGGCATGGCGTTAATCTGGCAGGCCGAGCAGGAGGTGCGCTGGGACGACAGTTCCAAAGGTAATTTTTCTGATCGTAACAGTTATCTGGGACTGGCCAGCGGTGCGCATAGTCTCCGTGTTGGTATTTACGATACACCGTTCAAGACGGTGGCATCCAAGTGGGGTTTATTTGGTGACTCCGTGGGTGAGCGTCGCGCCATGCTCGGTGCCGGTTATGACAATGGCAACCAGTTGAATGAGCGGGTGAAAAACATGGTGATGTACCAATTCAAAAATAAACAATTAAAAATTCAGGCCATGTATGCTGTGGAACCGGAAGATGCGTCCAGCGGTGTTGATAATAACGATGAAACCATGAACGGCGCAGGCTTGTGGTGGAAAAACGGTAACCTGAAGCTTTCCGCCAGTTACGAAGACTGGAAACAGCACAGCAAAATAGCAGATGGTTCTGCCTGGCGACTGGCTGCTGTCTACAAGCTGAGCGTCCACCAGTTCGGTGCCATTTACGAAGACATTGATTCCGACACTGTTAACGAATGGAAACGCTCCGCTTATGGTATTAACTGGAAATGGGCGTTTTCTGGCCGTACGGATATGCGTGCCCAATACATTGCGGTAGAAGATGCTGAAAATACCGTGGACACCAGCGCAAACAAAATTGCTGTGGGGGTTTTCCACAAGCTGGATAAAAAGGCTCAGGTCTATCTGGCTTATGCTGCTACCGAGAATGATGCCAATGCCAAATTTCAGGCTGTCGATGGCGGCCATGGGGATGAGGTCAAGACAGTTGCGGGCGGCAACCCCAGTTCCATTTCAGCAGGGTTGATTTACAAGTTCTAAATTAAAGGGACGAAAAATGCGCAGGGACGCGCACCTTTAATTTCAACATTCATTTTACCTGAAGCCAGAGTAATTAATCAGGTGATAAATCCGGCCTGTATCGGAATAG
>JAKISS010000049.1 GCA_021648485.1 Gammaproteobacteria bacterium | reverse complement strand
CGGTTTCGCCATTCGGCGAAGTCCCGCTGCCTGATCAATTGTTTCAGCCATGAGCATTTGCCACCATCCCGCTAAACGCTAAATTTAAGGATTCCTGCTTCAGTGCCTGATTGGTTTCCTGTGCAATGACTACCGCACGGTTTATCAGACTGTGTCCTCGTGCTATATGAATATCTTCCGGTACTCGCTGACCATCGCTGACATAAGTTACCGGAATACTGTGTTCCATCACGGCTGACAGCGCACCACCCAGGCTGGTTGTTTCATCCAGTTTGGTAAGAATACAGCCATCCAGGTTTATTTCACCAAAGGCTTTGGCAATTTCACGCAAACCTGCACGATGTGTTGTTGCCGATAGCACTAAATACGTTTTAATACCTGGCGTACTGTTTTTGATCATTTGAAACTGTTGTGACAAACGCATATCACGCTGACTCATGCCTGCGGTATCCACTAATACCAAAGCACGATCCGACAGCAATTTAAGTGCTTCCACTAATTCCGCATGGGTGTTGGCAATGCGTACCGGAATATCCAGAATGCGGCCATAAGTGCGTAATTGTTCATGTGCGGCAATGCGATAACCATCTGTCGTCACCATGGCCACGCTTGCACTGCCGTGTTTCAATGCATAACGTGCGGCAAGTTTGGCAATGGTGGTGGTTTTACCCACACCGGTTGCACCGACCAGAGCCACTACCCCTCCTTGTTCAAGAATATCGGTACTTTCCACCGGAAGACTATGCGATAAAACAGCCAGAGCATGACGCCAGGCATTATCAAAATCCTTATGTTCACCGGATGTATTGACCACTTGTTCACACACTGTGGGGCTTAACCCTAGCTCCAGTAAACAACGAGTCAGTTTTGCCCGTAACGGATCACGTCGGCTCAAATCACTCCATGCCAGCCCGGAGAGTTGTTGCTCCAATAGTTCACGCATATTACTCAGTTCATTTTTTAATTCCAGGATGGCCGGATCCTGCGACCATTGAATCTTTTCTTCTGCCTTGTTTGGTGCCAGCTTACGTGAGGATTTTTTTGTATTGACTGATGTAGATGTTGAAGCGGGGGTGGAAACCCGGGGAGGACGGGGAATTTCTCCAGGAGAAGAAACACTGTCCTGCATTGCAGAGCGTTTTAAATCCGGTAGTGTCGCAGTATTCAATTTTACAGTATCTGCAGCAAGCTCCCGGTCACTTTGGGTCGCCAGTGTAAAATCACTTCCTGCTGTATGAGTATTCATCCTGGACTCAGCCATCCCGTTTTTATGTAGTGCTGGTGATGATGTGCGACTCAACAAGTCTTCACTGGCAGCATCTGCTTGTAATAACGATTCGTCATAATCAACTGCGGCAATAATTTCGATACCACCATCAACCTGTGCATTGGAAAGAATCACAGCATCAGCGCCCAACGTATCCCGTACCTGGCGAATACCTTGACGCATTTCTTTCGCAAAAAAACGTTTTATCTTCATCCTGTCCACCTCTGTAAACCTGCTACTTCTGGTTGGCGGACCCGTTTTCCTGCTTATCCACCCACCGTGGCCATAATCTTGACCTGCTTGTTATCCGGTATTTCATTAAATGCCAGCACATGTAATCCTGGAATGCTGTGCCGGACAAAACGTGCCAGCAGAGTTCTTACCGCTTGTGAGACCAGTAACACTGCCGGGCGGCCTGCTGCTTCCTGGCGCTGAGTCTCTTCAATCAAAGACTTGTGCAGATTTTCTGCCAGTCCCGGTTCCAGTCCACCTGCACCTTCTGCACCACCTTGCAAGGTCTGATGCAATATCTGTTCCAGCGATGGTTCCAGAGTCAAAACAGACAGTTCAGCCTCCATTCCACTGATCTGCTGGACAATGGAGCGCCCCAACGCGACTCGCACAGCCGCTGTTAAAACGCCAGCGTCTTGACTAATGGGCGCATGTTCCGCCAATGTTTCGGCGATGGTACGCATGTCACGAATCGAAATATGTTCCTGCAACAGACTCTGTAATACTTTTAATACTGTGGCCAATGACAGTTGTTTAGGTACCAGATCCTCCACCAGTTTGGGTGTGGATTTACTTAACTTGTCTAACAGTTGTTGCACTTCCTCGTGACCCAGTAATTCATCTGCATGGCTTTGTAAAATATGACTCAGGTGCGTAGCCACCACTGTGCTGGCATCCACCACGGTATAACCCAGGCTTTGTGCCTGATCGCGCTGCGAAGCCTCGATCCATACCGCCTCCAAACCAAAGGCAGGGTCTGTGGTGGCCGTGCCGGGAATCGAACCGAATACCTGACCGGGATTAATCGCCATATCATGTTCCGGTTGAATTTCTGCCTCACCCACCGGCACCCCCATGAGTGAGAGTCGATAGGCATTAGGGGCAAGATCAAGATTGTCACGAATATGAACAGAAGGAATCAGAAAACCTAATTCCTGGGAGAGTTTTTTGCGCACACCTTTAATACGCCCCATTAACTGCCCGCCCTGGTTTTTATCCACCATGGGAATCAACCGATAGCCAACTTCCAGACCGATTATGTCCACAACCTCCACATCATCCCAGCTCAGTTCACGGGATTCATTACTGGGCTCTTCCGTTACCGGCGCAGCGACCGGTTCTGCCGCAATGCGTTTGTTGCGCTCTGTCACCCACCAGGCAGCGCCACCCGCCATGGCAGAAAACAACAAAAACACCAGGTTAGGCATGCCGGGAATCAAGCCCATGACACCGAGAATGACAGCGGTAATTGTCAACGCGCGCGGGCTGCTGAACAATTGCGACAACACCTGTACGCCCATGTCTGTGGAAACCGAAGCACGAGTCACCATCAAACCCGCAGCCGTCGATAACAGTAATGCGGGAATTTGTGCCACCAGACCATCACCAATGGTCAACAAAGTATAATTGTGTGTGGCATCCGCAAGTCCCATGTCATGCTGTAACATACCAACGGAAAGCCCCCCAATAATGGTAATCACCAAAATTAAAATACCGGCAATGGCATCACCACGTACAAATTTACCCGCACCATCCATGGAACCGTAAAAATCTGATTCACGCGAGACTTCTTCGCGCCTCGCCTTTGCTTCTTCCTGATTAATCAGTCCCGCATTCAAATCTGCATCAATAGCCATTTGCTTGCCGGGCATTGAGTCCAACGTAAACCGGGCACTCACCTCTGCTACCCGTGTGGCACCCTTGGTAACCACCACAAAATTAATAATCACCAGAATCAGGAAAATCACCAGCCCAACCGCCGTATTGCCACCGACGACAAATTCTCCAAATGCCTTGATCACCTGTCCCGCTGCATCGGTACCGGTATGACCTTCCAGCAAAACAATACGGGTAGAGGCAATGTTCAATGCAAGACGCAACAATGTCGCGATTAAAATAACGGTAGGGAAAACTTCAAAATCCAATGGTCGTTTCACGTACACCGCTGCCAGTAAAATCACCAATGCCAATGAAATATTGAAGGTAAAAAAGATATCCAGCAAAAATGGAGGGAGAGGTATCACCATCATACCCAGCATCATCATCAACAGAATGGGCGCACCCAGACCGGAGCGAAGCAAACGCTGCCCGAAGGCTGTCAGTTCAGTAAGATTCATAATTCACTATCTCGTTTAAGATCATCAGGAATAGGCACATCGGTATCAAATTCCGGTGCAACACCCCCATTAAATTCGTACTGTCGCAGTTGATAGACGTAGGCCAGCACCTGGGCGACCGCCAGAAACAGACCCGCAGGAATTTCTTCATTCAGTTCACAGTGGTAATACAAGGAACGTGCCAATGGTGGTGCAGAAAGCAACGGCACATCATTAGCCACTGCAATACGACGAATATGTCCGGCGATTTCATCCGCACCCAGAGCCACCACAATCGGTGCGCCCATGTTGCTCTGGTCATAACGCAAAGCCACAGAAAAATGTGTCGGGTTGGTAATCACGACATCCGCTTTGGGGACTTCTTCCATCATACGACGCTGGGATATTTCCTGTTGTGTCTGCCGTATTTTGCTCTTGACTTCCGGATTGCCATCCGTTTCCTTGCGTTCATCTTTCACTTCCTGCAAGGTCATTTTTTGTTTGCGATTGTGATCCCACATTTGAAAAGGTGTATCCACCAGCACCACAAAAAACAGTACACTGCTTAACAAAATAAACATCCACATCAATTCTTCGCCCATGCGGGAAATTCCCTGCACCAGGCTTTCATTTCCCAGACTCACAAAACCTTCAATATTATTTTTCAGCAGAAAATAAGCAACAGCACTCACCAGAAGGAATTTTGCCAATGCCTTGACAAGCTCCATTAAACCTTTCAGAGAAAACACCCGTCCAAGCCCCTTGATAGGGTCCATTTTTTTAAGTTCGGGCTTCAACGGTTTTACGCTAAAGGTCCAGCCACCCAAAGCCATAGGAGCCACAATGGCAACCACCACCAATAATATAAATAAAGGCATGACTGAAAAAATAGAAAATTGCAGCGTGTCAAATAAAAACCCGGGGTAAGAAGCGAGATCAAAAATCTGCGCACGTTCAATGCTCAAATGGGCGCGCAAAATCTGCATAAGATCCTGAACCAGCGCACTTCCTAAAAAAACAAAACCCGCACCAGACACCAGCATCATTACCAGTGTGGTTAATTCTTTCGAACGAACCACCTCGCCTTTATCGCGCGATTCCTTTTTGCGCTTTTCCGTCGCCTCCTCGCTGCGTTCCTGACCTTTTTCACTTTCAGCCATGGTGCATCACCCTTTAAAAACCACCGGCCAGGCCACGCATCAACGCAAAGGCATTCGCCACCTGTAATTTTATTTGTGGAAGAATTGCGGTAAGCGTTACCAGCATGATGAAAAAACCCGCCACCATGATCACCGGAAAACCGATAGAAAAAATATTAAACTGAGGTGCAGCACGGGTGACGATACCGAAAGCCAGATTAATCAATAACAATGAGGCAATTGCCGGAAGCGCAATTTGTACTGCACCGGCATACATATTTCCTCCCCAATTCACCAATGCCCACAAACCGGCATTACTCAACCCGTTAACGCCAATAGGTAAGGTATGAAAACTTTCTGCCATCACACTGATAAATGTCAAATGGCCATCCAGCGCAAGAAACACCAAGGTAAGAACAATGACGTAAAACTGGCTCACCACCGGCACCTGCGTACCGGATGAAGGATCAACCATGGAGGCAAAACCCAGGCCCATCTGAAAGGCAATAATTTGTCCACCGACAATAAACATGGCAAAAACCAGTTGTAACGCCAAACCCATTGCACCACCGATTAATATCTGATTCATCACGATTAACACCGCTTCACCGCTCAAAGGGTCCACGACAGGTACCGGTGGAGATATGGGCGCAATGATCAAGGTAAAAACAACCGCGAATATCACTTTGACTGAGGCCGGAATAGTACGCGCACCAAACACAGGAGCCGCTGCCACTAATGCGGCAATCCTGAACAATGGCCAGATAAATGAACCTACCCATGACATGATTTCCGCACTGCTCAGAGTCATCATGTCAGGTCATTCCTGTTAACCGATAATCATCGGGATGTCAGTAATCAGACGTTTCGTGAATGTCATCAACAACTGTAATAACCAGGCACCAGCAATCATCAACGTTATAAATGTCACCGCCAGTTTTGGAATAAAGCTCAGAGTCTGTTCGTTCAATTGCGTAGCAGCCTGAAACATACTCACCAACAAACCTACAGCCAAAGCAGGCAGAAGAATAACGCCGGTCAGTAACAACACCAGCTCCAGTGCCTGATTGGCAATTGTCATGACCATTTCCGGGCTCATTTTCCTAACCTGTTACGCATATTGGTATTACTGTCATCAAACGTAAAAACTGGATGCCAAAGTACCCATTATCATGGCCCAGCCATCCACCAGAACAAACAACATAATTTTGAAGGGTAATGAAATAATCATCGGCGACAACATCATCATGCCCATGGCCATCAACACACTGGCCACCACTAAATCAATAATTAAAAAGGGAATGAAAATCAGAAAACCAATTTGATACGCCGTTTTTAATTCGCTAGTGATAAATGCCGGCATTAATAACGAAAAAGGAATTTCTGAAAAATCATTGATCTCACCCGCTTCTGAAATTTCCGCAAACAGGGTTAAGTCTTTTTCCCTGGTCTGTGCCAGCATAAATTCCTTAAACGGTGAACTGGCCAGCTCAAAAGCCTCTTTGGCGGGAATTTTTTCATCCAGATAGGGGCTCACTGCATCGTCATACACTTTGGTGAAAACCGGCGACATAATAAAAAACGTCAAAAACAGCGCAAGACCAATAAGAATTTGTCCTGATGGTGCCTGTGGCATTCCCACTGCCTGACGAACAATTGCCAGCACAATCACAATACGGGTAAACGATGTCAACATAATCAGTGCGGCTGGCAACAGACTGAATACTGTCATCAAGGCCAACACCTGCAAGCCAACGGTATAAGTCTGGCCACCGTCTTTTTCTGTAGTTACCGACAATATCGAGAGACCAGGATCAGCAGACTGGGCAGCAAGAGGAAACAAAAAACCGATAACAAGTAATAACAGATAAACGACCTGTGACTTTTTATTGAAAAGATAATTGGAAAAAAGAGTGGGGAAAAAAGCAAACATTGTTATTTTTCTCCCCTATTGATATCGCCTTTTCTATTAAGAATGGCGGATTGCAGACGCGAAGAAAAACTCGTTGAATTTTCCGGCTTATCCTCAACCAGCACCGGTTTATCCAATACATACAGGGTTTGCACGCGCCCAGGGGAAACACCAATCACCAGCTGCTGATCACCCACTTGTAACAACACTGCACGCTCCCGCGTACCCAGTGAAATACCACCAATAATTTTCATGCGCCCCTGTGCGCCAACATGCACATTCCCAAAACGTTTAAATGCCCATGCTGCTGCACCAATCACCAAAAGCACCACCAATAAACCCAACGTCGTTTGAGCAAGATTACCGGCCATATTGGAATCTGATAAACCGCTACCGGGAAGCGGTTTATCTGTTTCAGGAATCGCAACGGTATCATTGCCAGCGGCATGCTCTGCCGCAGACACATCCATAGAAAACAAGAGTATGCCGACCAGCAATATAACCGTTGCAACAACGTTGGGAAGCTTGTTTATAAGCACACTCACCTCATTTAAGCTTCTGAATGCGTTCGGCTGCACTGATCACGTCCGTCAAACGAATACCGTATTTTTCATTCACCACCACCACTTCACCATGCGCGATCAATGTACCATTCACCAGCACATCCAGCGGCTCTCCCGCCAGCCTGTCCAATTCAACCACGGAGCCCTGATTCAGTTTCAGCAAATTACGAATACTGATTTTTGAAGCGCCGATTTCCATAGAAATATTGACCGGAATATCGAGAATGACATCAAGACTGGCATCTCCCATACATATGCCACCTTCCTCAGCTTCCAGGTTTTGCATGGGTGCCTGCTCAACCTCGGCAGCAGCCTCCTGCGTTGCCTGCTCTTCCATGGCTGCACCCCAATCGGCATCGCCACCCTTCGTTGGCTCTTCATTTGTGGTCGTAGCCGCTTCCGCTTCACTTTGTTCATTCATTGCGGCAGCCCAGTCATCACCAGTGTCACCACCAGTCTCTGTACCCGTCGTATCAGTCATGGGTCACCTCTTTCATCATTTGATGATTCTCTTTCTTCGGGAAGGTCACTTGTTCTACAACTTTTACCGCCATGCTGCCACGCGAAACGCCGTATTTACCACGAAACACCGGCACACCCTCCGCATTCATAGTCACCAGATCAGGAACATCCACAGGAATTACATCACCCGGTTTCATCTCCATAATATCGCGTAAACTGATTTCTGTTTCCGTCAACGTACAGGAAAGTGTTACCGTGGATGTTTTTATCTCTTCACGTAATGACTCAGCCCAACGGTCATCGGTATCATCACGATCACTTTGCACACCAGCATCCAGTACTTCACGAATCGGCTCTAACATGGAGTAGGGCAAAGTGATATGAAAATCACCTCCCCCGCCTTCAATCTCAACATGAAATGTATTGACCACCACCACTTCACTGGGACTGACAATGTTGGCGAACTGTGGATTGACTTCCGAATTCTGTTTTACAAAATCCAGTTGCATTACCGGTGCCCAGGCTTCCTTGAGATCAACAAATACCTGCTCAAGAATCATTTCAACCACTCGCAGTTCAGTGGGCGTAAACTCACGTCCCTCAATTTTTGCGTGATACCGGCCATCACCACCAAAGTAGTTATCAACAATCATAAAAACCAATCTGGGATCTAACACAAACAAGGCGGTACCACGCAATGGCTTAATACGCACCATATTCAAACTGGTGGGTACAAACAGGCTGTGTATATATTCTGAAAATTTAAGCATTTGCACACCGCCCACCGATATTTCCGCACTGCGTCGCAACATGTTAAAAATACTGATACGGAATAAACGCGCATAACGTTCGTTAACCATTTCAAGCGTCGGCATGCGCCCGCGCACAATACGGTCCTGTGTGGTAAAGTCATAATTACGCGCCTCACCATCGGCAAATTCTTCATCATCCGTTTCGATATCGTTGCTGGACACTCCGTGTAGCAAAGCATCGATTTCGTCCTGTGATAAAAGATCATTCACTGCCATTGTTAAGCACCGTATTTATTATCGGAATTACACTGTGTTTATTGATATGCTAAAAATTACTGCATGACGAAACTGGTGAAATAAACAGCCTCTATACCGGGGTCACCGGTTTCTTCTTCAAGAATCTGTTGCACCACCTCCAGCGCTTCTTCACGCAACGTCTCTTTTCCTTCCAATGTACTCACGCCATCATAAGACTGGCTGCTAAAAAGCAACATCAAATTATTGCGGATCACCGGCATATGTAATGTTATTTGGTCAGGCATAAGCGGATCCCGGGTCATGACTTCCACCGTCACTTGCAGAAAACGCGCCTTACCCTGACTGGCAAAGTTCACCACGAAAGCCGGATCTATCGGCAAATAGATGGCAGGCAGAATTTCCCCGTCTCCTTCTGCATGATCACCATCTTCATGGCTGCCATCCTCACCATCACCTGTTCCATCTTCGGCAGTGGTATCCGCAGCATGATCACCCCCGCCTGAAAGCACTCCTGCAAAAAACAGTGTGCCCACCACCAAAACAATTACCGTCATTAACGGTAAAACGCCAAACAAAAGGATTTTTGTTACCAAAGAGCCTTTAGACTTACCGTCATCATCATTTTTGTCTTTATCATCTGCCATGGAATTTCCTTTCTCTCATCTATCTGTCATGCGCAATCGACACCTACAGCCAGCTAAAGCAAATGCTATGCCAGCAGTGCCAAAAATATATACTCCTTTTAAATCAGCAAGTTAAAAACATCAAAAAACAGATCGTCAGGAATCTGACGATTGACTATCCCCACGTCAGCCAGAATTACGGCGGTGCGGCCAGCACGCTGGACACCGACTGACGCTCGGGTAAAATGCATGTCCTCAATAAACCTTGATCGTCACCGCATGGATTTTTACGCTTATGACATTTTTTAAAGCCCCCTTTTTCGGCAGCGTGCTGCTCGTGTGTTCACTGCCAGCACTGGCATTTGACTACTTACAAACCTTGCCAGAACAACCGCCAACCCCCGCAGACAATCCACAAAGCAGCCAAAAAATTGCCCTGGGCAAGCGCCTGTTTTTTGATACACGATTGTTGGGGGCTGACAGCAAAATTTCCTGCAACAGTTGCCATAACCTGAAGGAAGGGGGGGATGACAACCGGGCGCTGTCGCTCGGGCAGGACGGCAAAGCCAGTCAGCGCTCTGCCCCCAGTCTGTGGAATATCGGTTTTCAAACCGTGTTGTACTGGGATGGACGTGCCATTAGTCTTGAAGCACAAACACTGGATCATTTACGTGACCCGGTGGTGAGCCGCTGGCCGCACATCGGTGCTCTGGTCGATCATCTGAATCAGTCAGCAAGCTACCAGCGGGCCTTTCGCAACGCCTTTCCTGAGGACAAAAATATATTCAATGGCATCAGCGGCGTGAACATTGCCCGGGCAATCAGCAGTTTTGAACGCAGCCTGCTGACACACAACAGCCCCTTTGACCGCTATATTGCCGGTGACAAATCAGCACTGTCTGCCAGCGCACAACGGGGTATTCAGGCCTTTAATGATGCAGGCTGTCTTGCCTGTCATTTTGGTGCCAACTTTGCCGGGCCGGCACCGGGGCCGGCACTGAAAATGGGAGACGGATTTTATGAACTGTTCCCCAACAACCTGGGCTCCGATTACGAACGGCGATATGGGCTGGTCAAAGACCTGGGACGGTTTGAGTTTACAGGCAACCCGGATGAACGTTTCATGTGGCGTGTACCACCACTACGTGGTATCGCTCTGACTGCGCCCTACTTCCACAATGGCTCGGTAGCCACATTGGAAGAAGCGATCCGGGTAATGGGTAAGGTTCAGTTTAACAAAAACCTTTCAGCAGACACGGTTCGTGATATTAAAGCCTTTTTACACAGCCTGACGGGGGAATTGGAATAAAACGACTACTTGTGTCCAAAAGGTATTCCCGCATTTTTGTTCAAGCGGGAATACCCCGTTGGGCGCGGAAAAACTATACTGGATATTAATGTGCGTAGTAAATTCAAAAATAATATCTTTACCAATACCATTAAATGAAGAGACCTTATTATTCGACCACAAACATTTTATCCAGATTTGAAATTGCGAGAATTTTTCTGATTTCCGCATTGCAGTTTTTCAAGCAGATATTCGCAGCCTTTTCACCGGCATGTTCGCGTAACAACAACAACATACCCATGGCAGAACTGTCCATAAACGTTGCCTTGCCAAGGTCAATGATAAAATGTGTGGTGGCCGGTAATTCGCGATAGGCATTGCGGAAATCCGAATGCATATTAAAATCAAACCGGCCATCAATCGATATGGTTAACTCGCGTCCATCATCAGATAAAACTGCACTAAATCCCATTCTTTGGTCTCCTTGCTATTTCAGATCATTACCTGAATGCAATCTTCCCTGCCAACAAACAACATCAAGCAGCTTCGTTTAAATTTACCCTTCAGCCCCAACCCACCCGCTATTGTAGCCTAACAGAAAACAAACTGTGCTGAAAATACTGTACGACACAATGAATTTTCTAATTGGAAAATATTTTTAAAACAGGAAAAACCGGCGAACGCAGCTCATTCCGTAAGAACGAGGCTTTATATCGAAAAAATAAAAATATTGACACATAGGTGATATTGGATTGATCCCGTAAGCCAAAAAACCGTGCCTGAAAACACTATGCATAAGCATCCAGCATACCTTCAGTTAACCAACGTGAGGGTGCTGAATGAGCACCAGCCGCATCCGTTAATACCTCGTCCTCAATATAACCATCAACCATTGTTAACGATTCATTACTCATACCACTCCGCTGTTCCCGCTCCGCAGGTGATTCGTGTGAAATATTGGCATCAGCAAGGTGTAAGCCCTGCTGCTCAAACATTTCACGCAATCGGGGAAGGGAAGACTCCAGTGCATCACGCGCAACAGGATTCGCGGCACTGAAACTGACACTTAACTGTTGATCAGGGCCATACACAATCCGCACATCTACGGCACCCAGGCTGCGTGGATTGAGTTGTAACTGTGCTTCACGCAATTCACTGTTGGCCAGCCAGGTCACCCGCTGCCCCAGTTCACTGGCCCAGGCGGGTTGCCCCACAGGGGTAGGTACCGTCAGAATGGGCAAAGCTCCGCCCACCGGTGCGCCGGGTAACCGTGGTAAACCTGTGAACACATTGTTTGTGTCATCCGACAGGTCACTTGTGGCAAGCAACGAAACCGGTGCTGTCGTGCTTGTGGAAGTTGTTGACAGACGCGGTTCAATGTTCACTCCCGCTTGCGTTGCTGCCCCCATTGCCGCAACAAATATATCCACACGCATTGTACTGCCGACCGGGCTGTTAACGCCGTTGAGCGTGCTGGACAAACCACTGTTGTACGGTGTATTGGCTACAGCCAAGCCCGTGGCCGACAGCATGTCCGCCCGCAGAGAGTGCGCTTTGCCCGCATTTAAACTGGCACGTACCAAAGCCTGCTGTGCTGTCGCGGAAATGGGTTTACCCAGCATGGAAGGAAGAATCGGTGTGGCACTCGCCTGCTGCGCATCCTGGCGCACATTTGTTAATGTAGATGGAACATTTTGTTGGCTAAGTGTCGTGGCAGATGAACTCAGCGTCGTATTCAGTGCTGTGGACAACGTACTGTTTTCAGTCCCCTGCCGGGTTATGGCACGTTGCGACAATGTGGATTGCGGTACACCTTCACGCCCTGCCCGCACAGAATCAAGAACCGGGTTTATTGTAGCGGCAAGCGACGTGTTAACGGTTTGGCCGTTTGCCGCAGGAGAACCTTGCGCAATAGCGGATAACAACGAGGCATCCAATATCGGGTTTCCTGTTTCCGTTGTTTCCGGTTTATGTGCTGTGTTTTGCGGTACGGCAGGCGGCAAAGGCTGGCCGTTTGCGGGCTGGGCTTCACCGGTTTCGGTAACCGGCACGCTACGCACTTCATCCATTGGCGATGATGATTCTTTTGCGACAGCACTTTCGCTTTGCATCAAGCGCTTACCCAGAACATTGGCAAACCCCCCTGCCACTGCACCATTGGCAGCGACAGGTGCTGCCACACTCCCGTTCAGCAGTGCGGCATCTGTGGAATTCACTAATAACGCTAATTCAGCCATTGGTTTTTCTGTCGCTATCCTGTCGTTTTTTAGTCTATTTGTCGAACTACCCATCAGGATATAAGCATAAACTGTACCAAACACTCAGGCAGAATGATTAACGAGATAGGGTAGAAAGAAGCTTATGACCGGGAAGAAGATGCAGGCATACGCTGGGAACGTTCATCCTGTTCCAGTTGTTCTTTTCGATCAGCAACACGTTGCTCTTCAGTTTGAAAACGGGAAACCACATTGCCGAGCATTTTCACTTTGCCGCGACGGGCAAACCACTGCTGACGCTGTTGTTCCACTGCGGCTGCAGCCTGTTTCACTAACCCGGCCTGTTCCTCGATGGCGCGTGCAAGGTTGCCTAAAAACAGTCGATAATCACCCATTTGTGCGGCGCTCATACCCACGGCACCCGTGGTATGAAAACGCTGGATATATTCCTCACGATAATTTTTTAATTCATTCAGCCGCTGCTGCGCCAGGTTTAGCGCTGACTGTGATTCTCCCAGTGACCTGGCTGCCTGCTGCTCACGACTTTCAGCCACCTTGACCACGGGTTCAAGCCGTCGGGAACGTTTCATTGTATTATCACTTCGCGTTGCTCCTTTTTTCAGAACTTCTGAAAAAGTCCTGCGGTTTAATGTGAATTAAGCGCTAAAAACATCCAAATAAAATGATGGTTAACACCCCCTAGCTTACATTCCTAATGTCACATTTGAGTATAGAGACTTTCAGAAAAAGCACAGGCAAAACCGATGCCCGCCGCATCCGTGCAGAATCACACCAGCCGAATCACATTGGATTCCGTTTGAAACAACGGCGCATCACCCAGCAGACGTGGACTCCCCACGTAATAACCCTGTATATAGTCCACACCCATGTCTTTTAACACCCGCATGGTATCGTGATTATCCACAAATTCAGCAACGGTATATTTGCCCATGGCATGGGCGATATCATTCATGGAACGCACCATGGCCAATTGCAGATTGTCGCGATACACATCACGCACAAAAGAACCGTCGATTTTTACAAAATCCACAGGCAAATCCTTGAGGTAGGCAAATGAGGAATAACCCACACCAAAATCATCCAGGGCGGTTTGACAACCCAGGTTACGCAGGCGGGAAAGGAATTCTACGGCTGATTCCAGATTCGCAATAGCAATGGTTTCAGTGATTTCAAAGGTCACGGCGGTTGGCGGTACATTGTTGGCCAACAAAGCGGTGGTAATGGTTTCCAGCATGGAATAATCGCCAATGGATTCGGCAGAAAGATTAATGGAAAAATGCAGACGAGGATTTTTTTGCAATTGTTTCCCCAATGATTCAAGCGCATGATTAACCACCCAGCTGTCAACGGCCCGCATCAAGCCAAAACGTTCGGCGGAGGCAATAAATCCGGCTGGCAAAATCAATCCACCGGTATCATCGCGCATGCGCAGCAGCACTTCCTGACCGAACACCTGATTGCTCTTCAGTTCCATGATAGGCTGACAGGCCAGACAAAATAAATCCTCTTCAATGGCTCTTTTGATTTTCCCGGCCCACCCCATATCTTCGGTCATGTTTGTCATGTTTTCCTGATCAATGGACCGGTAAATATGTACACGATTTCGGCCAGAGCGCTTGGCCAGATGGCACGCCACATCGGCTTGTACCAGCAAATCTTCTTTGCTGACGGGATGATGGCCAAATAATGTTACACCAATAGAGCAGCCTATTTGCACCACAGAACCATCATATTTAAAAACATAATCATCCAGCAATTTACGATGTGCTTCAGCAGCCTGCATCACCTGCTCTTTTTTCACGTCATACAATAAAATCGCAAATTCATCGCCACCAATGCGCGCCAGCAAATCGCTTTTACGATTACGCTGGTCCAGCATGTGAGTGACCTCCACCAGCACGTTATCACCGGCAAGATGGCCCAGGGTATCATTCACAAATTTGAAATTATCGAGATCGATATACAACAGTGCAAAATCACGCCGACTGCCACGGCGGATATTTTCCACCACCCGATCCAGCTCGGTAAGGAAATATTGGCGATTGTACAAACCGGTCAGCGAATCATGTTCCGCCATTTCACGCAGGTGTGCCATCATGGCAATGCGGTCACTGATATCTTCCACAATAGCGGTATATAACAGACGTCCCTCAACTTCCATTCTGTTACATTTGACCGCCATGGGAAAACGTGTGTTATCTGCACGGAGTGCTGTGACTGTTGTCTCCTGCGCAGCCTCTTTCAACACAGGTGACTTCACCAGTTCCAGAAAATCAGTATAGACACCGCCTTTCGGGAAACGCACCAGATCCACAACAGGTTTACCAATTGACCGCGTAACGTCACAGGCAAACAGTTTTTGCGCAGCATTGTTAAATGTCTCGACAATGCCGTACTCATCAACAGTGATAATACCTTCTGCTGCATTGTCCAAAACTGACTGTAATCGAATCTGCCGGGAGGCCACCTGCCCCTGCATGCGGTTAAAAGCCGCCACCAGTAATCGAGTTTCCTCGGTAGGTGAATGCAGTACCGGCAGATAGTTTTCGCCGCGACCCGCAGCATCCAACGCTTTGGAAACTTCCAGCAGTGGGCGTCGAATACGCATTTCAAATGCCAGGTAGGCCAAAAACAACAGCAATCCCATAAATCCAACAAAAATCCAGATAATGTTTGACAGGTTGTCTGCTGTGTCTAATGACTGCATCACATTTTGTTGTGCAAAGTCATCCAATTCTTCCTGCATCAGTTCGATAATGCCCCAGGCCTGATCAAGCGTTGGCCGTATTTCATTACGCAAAACCGGCAAATCGGCCCGCCAGTTTTGAGATGCATAAACTTCCTCTGCCCTGACAAAGTCACGGTCATAGGCTTTTTTAGCCTCCAGCAACATCGGTAATGACAACGATTCCTGAAAGCCCAACTTACCCACTTCATCATATTCTTTTAGCTGCGCCAACAAATCATCAACCCGTTGCGCATAGATTTCCCGGTTGCTCTTGCTTTCCTGCATACTATTTTCGGGTTGCCCAAAAACACCCATGCGGTTGGCAATAAATATACGCACCGAACTAATCTGTTGAGACCAGGTGTAACGCAACTCTTCCAGCACGCGCATCACTTCCTGCACACGCATCGCTTCCTGTGGGTCGGCAGGCCAGGGGGACTCATTAATCCCGGATATGGCAAGCTCAATCGCCTGAATAAATTTCATATTTTCAGGGAGAAGCTCATCACGCAGAATTGATGCGGCCGGAAAGCGTGTTTCGACATTTGAAGCAACTGCTAACAAGTGTACGGTTTCTTTTTCAAGACGGTTAAGCACAAATTCCAGGTTTTCCGCAAAATCCCCAAAACGGCTATAGCGCTGAACGACATAATGATCAGTGATATTTTTTGACTGAAACCTGACCTCCGTAACGCGCGCCACCACCTTGCGGTAAGTGCTTTCATCCAGCAACAGGGGATATTGATAGATTGTGCTTTCCGCAACCTGTAAAGCATCTTTGAATGAATTCAGTACCCAGCCCAGATCCCGATGTTCTTGTACCAGGCGGGAACTGTCCTGAGATGCTTGACGCACCTGATTCTGCGTATAAAAGGCAGCGGGTAATGCCAGCGCCGCCAACACCAGCGCAGTAATGACAAAACGCCTGCGAATGCTCGCCACCGATTTGCGCTCGTCTGACGAATCCTGTCGTGAATTTGATGTTGTTCTCATACTTGCCCAAACCCCACACCATCCCGTAAATTACCGTTGTTCACGCACACTGCGTATCACTGTTTTATATATCTGGTCAAATGTCAACCACATGTTACTGTTACTCAATAAGCCCTTTCAGGTGCTCTGCCAATTCTCCGCCAGTGACAATCGCCAAACCCTGGCCGATTTTGTCGATATCAAGTCCGTATATCCGGCAGGCAGGCTGGATCGTGACAGTGAGGGACTGCTGTTGCTCACCGATGACGGCGCACTGCAACACCGTATCAGCCATCCACGCCACAAGCTGTATAAAACCTATTGGGCCCAGGTTGAAGGTGAACCCGAACCTGTGGCGCTGACCCGCCTGCAAAAAGGCATACCTCTCAAAGACGGTAAAACCGCCCCCGCCAAAGCACGTATCATCCCCGAACCGCCCATCTGGCCACGAAATCCCCCGATTCGCCAACGGGCCAATATTCCCACCACCTGGATCGAACTCAGTATTTGTGAAGGCCGTAATCGACAAGTACGACGAATGACTGCGGCCATCGGCCACCCCACCCTGCGTCTGATTCGCTCACAAATCGGTCCATGGTCATTGGGCGATCTGGCTCCCGGCCAGTGGCATGAGGCGAAAATACCCGCAGATTGGCGTACAATCCGGTAGTCTTTCCTGTATCCGACAAACAAATCCCTGTCATGACCTCAACTTCTTCCGAAAATATACTGCATGTACCCGCAACAACACAGGCACTGCATCAACGCATTGTAGTCGGCATTTCCGGCGGCGTGGACTCTTCGGTGACTGCACACTTGCTAAAACAACAGGGTCATGACGTGCAAGGCCTGTTCATGAAGAACTGGGAAGAGGATGACACTACCGAATATTGCAGTGCAGCGGTGGATCTTAACGATGCCCGGCAGGTCTGCGACACGTTGAATATTCCACTGCTCACGCGCAATTTCGCCAGCGAATACTGGGATAATGTCTTTACCTGTTTTCTGGACGAATACCAACGTGGCCGCACTCCTAACCCGGACGTGTTATGCAATAAAGAAATCAAATTCAAAACCTTTCTGGATCAGGCGCTGGATCTGGGGGCAAGCCATATCGCCACCGGACATTATGCGCGAGTACATTATTGTGATGGCTACTTTCGTTTGCTCAAGGCCAAAGACACCAACAAAGACCAAAGTTACTTCCTGCATGCACTGAATCAGCAACAGCTGGAAAAAACCCTGTTCCCGCTAGGTGAACTAACCAAGCCGGAAGTCCGCCGACTGGCGGCACAGGCAGGCTTTACCAATCATGAAAAAAAAGACAGCACCGGTATTTGTTTTATTGGCGAACGAAAATTCAAGGAATTTCTGAGCCGTTATTTACCCGCTCAACCGGGTGAAATGCAAACACCCGATGGCACCTGTATCGGTAAACACGACGGGTTGATGTATTACACCCTGGGGCAGCGACAGGGACTGGGCATCGGCGGCGCAAAAAATGCCAGTGGCGAACCCTGGTACGTGGTGGCTAAACATCTGGAAGATAATATTTTGGTTGTGGCCCAGGGACACGATCACCCACTACTGTTCCGTAAGCAACTCAGCGCAGATCAGTTAAACTGGATAGCGGACATTCCTGAAGACATTCCTTTTCGCTGTACGGCAAAAACCCGTTACCGGCAGACTGATCAACCCTGCACAATTACACAACTGCACAATGATCAATGCACCGTTATTTTTGATCAACCACAACGCGCCATTACACCGGGACAGTCCGTGGTATTTTATCAGGGCGAAGAATGCCTTGGCGGCGGCCCTATTCAATAAACAAAATCCAATAAACAAATAACTCATACAAATAAAATGACCTACACCATTACCGACAGAACCATTGCCCTTGCGGGTATTTTTCAAGCGACACAACTCGTACAAAATATTGCCAATACCGGCAATGCCGATGAACAGGACGTGGAAACCTGTGTCCTCAGCATATTTCGCACCGACATTGATAAACCAATAGATGTTTTTGACGGTACGGAAAAACTGCATACCGGCCTGCGCAAGCTGATTGAACAACTCGGTGGCCACGATACAAACACACAGAATAACCAGAGCAAAGACCTGCATGTCACCAAATACGCTGCCGGTGTCATGGTACTGGAAAAACGGCTGAAACGTGATGCTGACATGCTGGCAAAAATAGCCGATGGCATTGAGCGTGCCCGCAAACAAATGGAACATTTTTCATTACTGCATGACAATGTTATCGCGGGCCTGGCAGATACTTATGCCCAAACCATCAGCCACCTGAAACCACGCATCATGGTGCAGGGTGAACACATATATATATCCAACCCGAACAATGCCAACCGTATTCGTGCGCTGCTGCTCGCCGCAATTCGTGCAACAGTATTATGGCGGCAGTGCGGTGGTACACGCTGGCAACTACTCTTCCAGCGACGCACCATTGTTGACGAAGCAAGGCGACTACTGAAAGAACCACTGATGACAAAATAAAAAACAATCACGGGAAGGCACAATGAATCAACATGAAAAAATCAACTATCTGGAATTCCCCGCCAAAGATATCGAAGCCACTAAAGCCTTTTTCAACTCAGTGTTTGGCTGGCGTTTTGAAGACTACGGCCCCGAATACAGTGCCTTTTTTGACACGGGTATGAACGGCGGGTTTTTCAAATCTGACCTGAGCGTATCAACCGATAACGGCAGTGTTCTCATGGTTTTTTACAGTGACAATCTGGAGCAAACCTTGTCAAAGGTGACCGCTGCGGGTGGTACTGTTATCAAACCGGTTTTTTCTTTTCCTGGCGGTCGGCGTTTTCATTTTGGTGACCCCAATGGTAACGAATTTGCCGTTTGGTCTGCGGTATAGCGCGCAAACCCTGAAATGCACTCATCGAGTGCTAAAGGAATCAAGCGTTTAAACCTAAATTAATCCGTTAAACCGACTACGAACGCCTGATGCACAGAATCCAAAGTGTTTTTCAGAACATGTTGAACTCACCGTATGGTGTGATACGCTTTCGTCCAAAATAACCTGAAAAACGCTTTATCTTCCACACCTTAGTCGCTCTCGCTACGGTTTAATTTAGGTTCAAAACATCTGTTTTAAGCATCAGCGGGTAGTAACTCCGTTAAAAAGTTAATTTCTTTGCCAGCAATTGCTGCCGACCCGGTAAATCCTTAAATATCTGCACCGTGCGTTTTGTCATGTCCCCATCCCCATAAGGTGAGCGGCCACACTCAATTTGCTGACGATAATCTTTATCATTAAGCGCGCGTTCAAGCGCGGCCTGAACCGCTGCGGGCTCTGCCGCTACAAACTGCACATTGTCGCCTGACAGACGACCTTTCTGTCGTTCACCCACATTCACCGTTGGCAGGCCAAGATACCCTGCTTCGTGTAAACCCAGCGATGAGTTTCCTGCCAGACAGCGGGCATAACGAAGAATAGCGGTAAAAGTATCCCGTGGCAGGTTACAGTAGGTATGCAGTCGGGGGTGACTCGCAAAACGATTGATCATTTCACGAATCGACTGCGATCCCGGGTCACTGTTGGGCGCGCCGACGAATACCGGCAACCCCGTGGCCAGACATTGCTCCAACACCCGTTGCATTTCATCACGGGCTTGTTCAATGGCCGAGCTGAGCGGGTGATGAATCACCAGCAGATAGTCACCCAGTACATCGTCACCCACGACTTCGGCGAGTTGTTCCCGGCTGATGCCCGGGTTGTTGCGTAACCGGTCTATGCCTCCGCTGCCGACGGTATGCACCCGCCAGGATTCTTCGCCCAGCCGTTTCACCCGTTCGCTGTGTTCTTCGGCCATAGTGAGGTGTACATGGCTGAGTTTGGTAGTAGCGTGACGGACTTCTTCATCCACATTGCCACCCGCCGGGTGAGTATGATCGCCTCCCGCCAGATGCACTACCGGGATGGACATGTAACTGCCTGCCAGCGCGCCTGTCACAGATTCTTCGCGATCACCCAGTACCAATAACAGGTCAGGTGTTTCCCGTGCCAGAGTTTGTGACAGCCCTTGCAAAAGCAAACCGGCTGATTTGGCTTTGCTGGCACAGGAATCGGAGAAAAGCAGGTTTTCAATGACATCGACAATACGAAAGCCATCATCACGAATGTGTCGAATAGAATAATCATGTAACGGTGTCGGATGGGCTCCCGCGACAATCACACCGACATCAAAGGCATCATCCGTTTGTAATGCGCTAAGCAGCGGGTACATCAAGTCATATTCGGAACGGATACCCGTGAGTGCGAATATTTTAATGCGGCCATTGCAAGCGACTAACAGGCCATCATTTTTCATAACTGATAATCCAGTGGTGAGAGGGAATGCCGTCAAATTCATGGGCAAACCAGCCGGTCTTTATTGCCTTGCCCGGAAAGCAGTCGGGGAGCTGTGCCTCCTGGACAATCATAATGAGTGCCCCCTCCTGACCACGACTTTGCAATTCATACAGGCCGTTATGCAAAGGTTTACCGTTCTGTTCCATAAAATCACCGGGGGCACTCATGGTGGCAATAAAAATCCCCCCCGGGCACAGCACCCGATCCAGTTCAGCGAGGATGACCGGCAGGCTGTTCCAGTCATTGTAAGTCAGCACCTGCCAGGCCACGATCACATCGAAGCTGGCATCGTCAAAAGGTAATGTCGCTCCGTTAATTAACTGAAGCTCCGCATTCAGGTCAGCTTCCTGTAACCGTTGGCGGGTGGTTTCCAGTGCGCTGTCACTGATGTCTGCACCTGTCATTTGAAATTCACGCCGTGCAAGATGGAGCAGGTTCTCACCTGAACCGCAGCCATAATCAAGTACACGGGGATGAATGCTGCTGTCCAGAAGCCGGTGAGTAATACGCACAAACACATCGTTTGGATAACTCAGTTTGTGGCCACCTTTGTACAGGTCTTCCCATATGTTTTGCGTGACATCAAATCTGTGACTCACAATCAGTTCTCCAAACAGGTCCGGATTTGCGCCGGGTTCTGGTGCATGAGCATATCGATCATCGACAGCCCGGAAATAAAATCCATTTTCCCCTGAGTGTAGACTGGCGGCGTTGATTTCATAAATTCAATCGCGATACCCGCCTCTGCAAATGTGTCTGCATCCAGATAACCGAAGGCACCGTGACCGCTGACATAACAATCTGCATTCAATGCTTTGCAGGCATTCAACACCAGACTGGACTTGCTGCCATCAACATTCAGGGAGGATAAATTTATTACCGGAGTGTCGATTTCCAGTACACGTAAAAAAAACCGGAGAAACATCTCGTTAACGTCCCCTAACGTAATATAGCTACCCTGATACAGTGCCTCCAGTGCCTTTTTATGTTGGCCCCAGTAAGGTGCCCGCCCATAGGCCGTTTGCAAGGATTGCCAGTGCTTGCGTGTCCATCCCGCATCGGCGATGCGTTTATCTGCAATGTGATCTTCCAGTTTCCCCGACACCGGTATGGTCAACCAGAAGGCTCCCTGTTTGTTGCGCACCTGGTTGCGGTTTTGCAGGCCGTTTTTCTGGAACTGCACGTTGTCCATCAGTACGAAGCAGTCCACCGCCATAATCTTCCTGAAATAAGGAGGCCAGGGCAGATACTGGCTTTGATGGAGAGCAACCCGCATCACAACAACGCCCGCAATTGATGACAAACATAGTTAATCCTGGTTTCGTCCAGACCTTCGTGCAACGGTAAGGAAAGCAGTTGTTGTTGCCAGCATTCGGCATTCGGGTAATCGCCCGGCAGTTTTAAGGTATGGTGCAACAGTTGTGAGCCCAGTGGCCAGGCGGATACCCCGCACTGCTGTAACGCTTGTGCCAGTTCCGGTGCAGACCGTCCTTCGGGCAAACGCAACAGGTAACGAAACGGCACGTCGGTTTGCAGCCGCTGCCAGTCGCCAAGCTGCCGGTCATATTCTTCCACCCATGTTTGCCGACATGCGATGGTGTCCTGATAACGATCCAGTTGTGCCAACAGCATGGCACACTGAAAATCCGCAACGGGTGCATGAATACGGAATGGAAAATCATCGACAGCTCCGCTCTGCTCTGCTTCATCCGGCGATAAAAAACACTGAATCCTGTTATGCAATGTTGCATTGTCTGTCACCACACCGCCGCCATAGCCCATGGTCTGCAATTTGGAGGGTGAAAAGGAATACACGGAAACGGCTGCCAGTGGATCACGCTCAGGGCGCTGACGTTGCGCACAATCTTCGATGATGATCAGGTCACGGTCATGCAGAGGGAGCAAATCAACAGACAATCCAAACATATGTGGTGCAATGACAAAGCGGGCTCCCATCATACCCACCGCGAGCTGTTCAGCATCCAGCAAGGGCAGTTCTGTGCCAACGTCCACCAGTACAGGCTCTGCACCCAATGAGCGAACCGCGTGGTAAACACCCGGACAAGTCACTACAGGCACAATGACCTTTTCGGCAGAACGTACACCCGCTGCCACCAAGGCTGCCTGCAAAGCTGCAAAGCCACTGCCCGTCACCTGCGCATAACCGGCATGTGTGAAGGATGCCAAACGTGCCTCCACCTCAACTTTGAGTCGGTCGCCGGAAAAACATCCAGCCTGCAAGGCGCGGGTGGCCGCTTTCAGCACCTCTTCGTTATAACCGGGAAAACTGTGGCTCACCTTCATTTGCGCATCATCGCTCATTACGCCACGTTAAGAGCATCGTACACTTCCCGCAACACATCATTCATAAAAAAAGCGCTGCCACTGGATTTTCCCAACAAGTGGAGATTATTCAATTGCCGGGTCAGACAATCTGCCTGCTGTTTTCCGGCCATAACAAATTCACGGCTTAATACCGGAAACCCGGCCACTAAAGCTTCGCTGTTAATATATCGACAAACTGCGTCTTCAGGCACCAGCTCCATGGCAATCAGTTCATTGCAAACGCGCTCGCTTAACATCGACAACTCTTCTTTGCCGTCAGACAACACCTCAACCGTACAGTGGCATCCATGTTCCGGGTCATGATCCTGACCAGCAACATTGGAATACAGGGTCACACGAAAGGCACTCATGGCCGGATCATGCACATAAAGGTAATGCAAATCCGTGGTGAAAGGTCTGTCGAAGATAAAATGAAACAAACGGGTATGACGCAGCTGTGGTGCATGCATGGGCACATCCAGGTCTGCGGCTTTTGCCAGTAAAAAAGGCGGTACCGTCCACACCAGTTGATCACACTCCAAATGCCTTCCATCATCCAGAGTTATGCTATCAATCTGACCATTCTGATGACCAACGCCCTGCACAAAATGCCCGGTAAGCATCTCTACACCGGCTGCTCTGAGTTTCTCTGTTAACCCGTCGATCCAGCGACCAATGCCACCATGGCGTGGATAAAATACGCTGGCCCGATTCACCCCTTCATCCAATTGATGGAAGGCAATGCACTGGTCATAGCGCGGAAGATTTTTCAATTCACGACTGGCATCCGCAGACAATATGAGTAACCGCTGCAAACCAAATAACAAATGTGCATCAGGCGCTAACTGTTGTGGTGCAACACCAAACAGTTTCTGTAACACCGGAGTGAATAATTGTTGACGAAAGACCACTCCATAAGTGTCATCCAGTTGCTGTTCAAGATTGACCGGCGTTTCGTCCGAAGGTGTGGCGAGCAACATCTGCTCCAGCCCTTCCAGATAGGTCTGTCGTGGAAGGCTGCGCGCATCAATAAAGGTGCTGTTACCGTTCAGTAAACCTCCATGATAATGACCCGCCTTCAGGTAATCGAACTCATGCCAGTCTTCAGCATTCACAAAATCAAACAGCAACTCATCGAGATCATCCAGCCCTGTAGTCGCAACAAAATGCGTGCCAAAATCAAAGGACAAACCATCCCGGGTATGAGAGGTACGTAACAGCCCGCCGGGCACCGGTGCCCGCTCCACCAGCAACACATTATCGTAGTTTCGTTTTAACAGCAGCGCACTGACGATCCCTCCAATACCGCCACCGACTACAATTGCTGTTGTCATGCCTGTGTCTCCGGGTAAGATAGCCACCAACGTTAATGACTCTCGAAATCAACAGCAGATTTCATGCCAAGCAGGTTATAGCCTATGCCCGGTTTTCTCGGATTAATTCTCGCGCGCGGTGGCAGCAAGCGGTTGCCGCGCAAAAATATTCTGCCACTGGCAGGCAAGCCTTTACTGGCCTGGACGGTTGAAGCGGCAAAAGCGGCACAGCATCTGGATCGTGTGGTGTTATGCACCGATGATCAGGAAATCGCTGACATCGGCCAGCAATACGGTGCCGAGGTGCCTTTTCTGCGTCCCCCGGAGTTGGCCGGTGATACTGCCACCAGCCTGGATGCCATTTTGTACACGCTGAAAACCTTGGGAGGAAAAGGAGAACATTACGATTACGTGGTGATACTTCAACCCACTTCGCCCTTGCGCATTGCGCAGGACATTGATGGTGCCATCGAACGATTACTGGAAAAACAGGCCGATGCGGTGATCAGTGTTTGTGAGACTGATCACCCGCCGGAATGGAGCAATACTCTGCCGGATGATCTGTCCATGGCCCGCTTTTACCGCCCCGGCATTCGCAATACACGCTCTCAGGATTTACCCAAAAGTTATCAATTGAACGGTGCTGTCTACGTCTACAACTGCGCACGACTGATTGAGAATGGCAATCTCGATATGGACGACAACAGTTATGCCTACCTCATGCCGAAAGAACGTTCAGTGGACATCGACACCAGAATAGACCTTGAGATAGCCCAACTGTTTTTTAAACACTTTGGTCCGGGAGAAAATAAAGAATCATGAGTGATGCTGTTTATGTGATTGCCGAAGCCGGTGTGAACCATAACGGTGATCTGAATCGCGCCCTGGCCATGGTGGATGCCGCTGCTGAAGCCGGTGCGGACGC
>JAKISS010000048.1 GCA_021648485.1 Gammaproteobacteria bacterium | reverse complement strand
GGTAGAAATAACAATATTGCACCGATAAACCCCATCGAGGCAAAGTGGCCAATGAAGGCCAGTATGCTGAACGTTATTGTGTAATCACCGTCAGGAAATTGCACTGCTGTCAGATAGCGCAGTGCAATCAACAGCGCAATAAAACTGTTGGCAAGAAAAAACCAGCCAGCCCAACGCAATAATTCACTGCGGCTGGGTGTTTTTTCTGTCGGGTGAATAATGTGGGTTTTTTCGTAGGATGGCATGCGCTGAGGGTGTGTTTAATTGACGTTGTTATTGCACAAATGTTATTGCACAAAGGTTATGCAAGGACACTACGCAGGGCTGTGGCATATTGCGCAAGATCATCGTCGGTTTTGGTTTCCGTTGCGCAGACCAGAATGGCATTACCCAGTTCCGGATAGGTCTGAGACAGGTCAAAGCCACCCAGCACTCCCTGTGCGTCCAGTGCGTTCAATACCTCGCTGACCGGTTTGGGCAGGCGCAATACTGTTTCGTGAAAACAGGGACGGTTAAACAGCCTTTCGACACCGTCAATCATGCACAGTTTTTCTGCCAGAGTGTGCGTATTGGCATGGCTGTGTTCTGCGGTTTGGTGTAATCCTTCCGGGCCCATTAACGATAAATAGATAGTGGCTGCTGTGGTTAACAGCCCCTGATTGGTACAAATATTGGATGTGGCTTTGGAGCGGCGGATATGCTGTTCGCGGGCTTGCAGCGTCAGCACATAACCGGTTTTTCCTTCGACATCGTTGGTGCGACCGATGATGCGCCCAGGCATTTGTCGCACATGTTTTTGCGCACAGCACATAAAACCAAAATAGGGGCCGCCGGAAGACAGCGGTGCGCCCAGCGGTTGGCCTTCGCCGCAAACGATGTCGGCACCTGCACCGCTGCCCCATTCACCCGGTGGTGTAATCAATGCCATGGCGGTGGGATTCACCACGCCAATCACCAGTGCGCCGTGGCTCTGTGCCCAGTCGGTAAGGGCATCGACATCTTCCAGCGTGCCAAAGAAGTTGGGTTGCGGGATCACCAGCGCAGTGATGTCACCGGGGTCGGTGGGCAGGCTGGCCGGGTCAATGTGCCCGCCCTGCGTGTCATAATCCACTAATTCCAGTTGGATGCCCTGATGCCTTACGATGGTGTTGACCACGCTGCGATAAATGGGGTGTACGGTGGTGGGCATTAAAATACGCTTGCTTTTGGATTTTCGATTGGCGCGTACGGCCATTAATACCGCTTCCGCCAGCGCCGAAGCGCCGTCGTACAAGGAGGCATTGGAAACATCCATGGCAGTGAGTTCGGCCATCATGGTCTGGAATTCATACAACAATTGCAAAGTGCCCTGGCTGGCTTCGGCCTGATACGGTGTGTAGGCCGTATAAAATTCACCACGGGTTGTCAGTTCCCATACTGCCGCAGGGATATGGTGTTCGTAGGCACCCGCCCCCAAAAATGACAGTGCCTGTGTGTCTTGTGCCGCGCGTGCCCGCACCAGTCGGGATACGGCCATTTCGTTGCGGCCCGCAGGGATCTCGTTCAGAGATTGGGCGCGCAGTTCCGCAGGGATTTCATCAAACAGGTCTTCGATGGTTTCGGCACCGATGGTGTCGAGCATGGTGCGGGTGTCATTTTCAGTATGAGGAATAAAAGGCATTGCGATATCTGCTTCATGTTGGTTTTATAAAAATAAAGTGTAATCTGAATTCTGCAAGAGCTTGTGCTACGTGAGTACGAGCACTTGCCGGATTCAGGTTTAATGCTCTTCTTCGGCAATCAGCTCGGCGTAGGTTTCAGCATCCATCAGTTCGTCGATTTCGCCAGCATCTTCGGGTTGCATTTTGAACATCCAGCCGGTATCAAAGGCATCTTCATTGACGGTTTCAGGGGAGTCAGCCAGCTCTTCATTGACAGCGATCACTTCACCAGTGATTGGACTGTATACGTCGGAAGCGGCTTTTACTGATTCCACCACAGCGCACTCATCACCGGCGGTGTAATTGGCCTCGGTTTCCGGTAATTCGATAAACACCATGTCGCCCAGCAATTCTTGTGCATGATCGGTAATACCCACGGTGATGCTGCCGTCGGTCTCGGTACGCACCCATTCGTGACTCTTGGTGTATTTTAATTCGGTTGGCACATTGCTCATGGCTGTCTCCTCGCTGATTGTTTCTTTAAATGATTTGTTACAGGCGCTTAATCAAACAGACTTTTGCCATTGCGGGCAAAGGGATATTTTACGATGTGTGCGGCCAATTGTTTACCGCGTATTTCTACCCGGCAATGCCCGGTTGCGGCCGTGGGTATGCGGGCCAGGGCGATGGATTTACCCAGGGTGGGGGAAAAACCACCACTGGTGATTTCGCCCTCACCGTGTTCGGTGACGATCTTTTGGTGAGCGCGCAAGATGCCGCGGTCTTCGAGGATCAGACCGACGAATTTGTTTGCCGGACCTTCGGTTTTTTGTTGGGTTAGCGCGGCGCGCCCGATGAAATCACGGTCTTCCGGTGTGAAGGCCACTGTCCAGCTGAGTCCGGCTTCCAGCGGGCTGATGTCTTCATTCATGTCCTGGCCGTACAGGTTCATACCTGCTTCCAGTCGTAAAGTGTCACGCGCACCGAGGCCGATGGGTTTGACGCCGGCAGCCAGCAGTGCCTCCCAGATTGCACCTGCCTGTTCGGCGGGCAGGATGATTTCGTAGCCATCTTCGCCGGTATAACCGGTGCGGGCGACAAACAGATCGTCTTTGCTGTCGCTACAGTCTGCGGCGAAAAAGGGTTTGAGTTCACGGGCGGCATCGATGCTTGCGCCCAGTGCAACGTGGGTTTTGTTACGTGCGTTGGGGCCTTGCACGGCGATCATTGCCAGGTCATCGCGCTCGCGGATTTCCACATTGCGACCTTCCGCCTGCTGACGAATCCAGGCCAGGTCTTTGTCGCGGGTGGCGGCGTTAACCACCATGCGATACCCGTTGTCAGCCATACCTCGCTGCATAAAATAGATGATGAGATCATCGATGACACCGCCGTGCTCATTGAGCAGACAGGAATACAACGCCTTGCCGGGGGTCTGGATGCGCGCTACGTCATTGGCCAGCAGGTAACGCAAAAAATCAGTAACGTCGCTGCCCGTAATATCCAGCACCACCATGTGGGAAACATCAAACATGCCTGCATCGTTACGCACCTGATGGTGTTCTTCGAGCTGAGAGCCGTAGTGGACAGGCATTTCCCAGCCTGCAAAATCCACCATTTTTGCCTTGGCGGCAAGATGTTGTGCGTAAAGCGGGGTGCGTTGTGCTGAGGAAGATGATGGTGACATGCGTGTTGACCTCTGGTTTTGTGGACACGGTTTTCAAACAGCAGCCGTGCTGTTTTGTCACCCCTCTGTCCGTGGTGCCTGAGAGCTTTAGCCCCTTCGGCGGACTGATATCTGTGGCTTCAGTCTCTCTCCAGAGTCAACGATTGTCGGTCTGCGGTCCGGTTGCCTGAGCGATTCCGGGCGGTTGCGCCTTCGGCGGTGGCTTTTTTACCCTGGCCAATAACGACCAGAGAACCACACTCTCCCGCAGTGATGTTCCATTGAGTCGCGGATTATACGTGCAGTGAGCTTCTAAAACCACGGAAAATCAACGATAGATTGGCCGGTATTTGTGGCAGCATGCGGAACAAATGCCAGTTTTCTGACGTTAATTGTGACATGTGGGCAAAGGACTACACGCATGGTGCAGGAAAATTTGTATAAAGTGCATGTGGATTGCGCCCGATATTGTGAAAATAGCAAGGAGCGGCAACGGGTTTGTGACTGAACTCTCGGCAAAAAAGTCGATACGGTAGTATTAATGAACAATGAGGAGTTTGTGTTGGCGTTAGCCTGCACTGGTAATTTTACCTGATTACAAACGAAGGTGGCGGTATGTTTTTCGGCGGTAATTCATTGAAATATAGAAAACTGTTGCGAGTGCGGATACTGTGTTTTGCGGTAGCCGTGCTGTTGTTAGCCGGTTGTGGTGCCGAAAACCAGGATCAAACCGTGCCTGATTTTTCCATTGCCTATGTCAAACGCCCCGTGCCCACGGAGGTGGATCAGGATACCAACGAAACGATACCTGTGGACCCTGATGTGCGTGAGGCGACAGAATTTAATGAAGGCGGAGATGTTTATCTGCGGGAGCGGGCAGCGGTGTCTGCTGCTGAGCGAAATATTACCTTATGCATTACGGATATTGATGGTGATGGCATCGGTACCGGTGATGTCCGGGATTTGGAAACCTCTTACGATGGCACCAAACTGATTTTTTCCTTGCGCCTGGAAGATCTCACCAATGGAAATGATGTGCCCAAGTGGAATCTTTATGAATATGACACCGAAATTGGTGGTTGTCCGACCCGGATTATCAGCGATGATTTTGCGGCTGCAAAGGGTGATGATGTTGCCCCGCATTACCTGCCGGACGGGCGCATTGTGTTTAGTTCCAGTGCCGCAGTCACTACGCGGGAATCCTTGCTTAATGAGGGGAAAAGTCAGTTTTCGCCTTTTGATGAAGATTTGCGTGAACCCGCAGTGGTGTTGCATGTGATGAATGCCGATGGCACCAACATCAAACAGATCTCATTCAATCAAAGTCATGACCTGGATGCCAGTGTATTGAGTACTGGTGAGATTGTTTTTTCGCGCTGGGATGGCGCGAGGGGGCGCAGTGCCATCAGACTGTATACGATACGTCCCGATGGCACGGAACTGAAAGCGCTTTACGGTTTGCATAATGCCGATGTGGGCACCGATGGCAGCACAGTACAATTTCTGGATCCGCGCGAGCTGAATGATGGACGGGTATTGGCCATGCTGAAGCCGTTCAATGGCTCGGGGGGGGGCGGTGCGCCAGTGGCGATCAATGTGGCGGACTACACTGATATTAATCAACCCACGGTACCCAATCTGGGTATGTTGGCAGGTCCGGGGCAAATGCTGGCGATTAATCAGGATGTGCGTACCGATGACAGCATTTCACCGGCTGGCCGGTATCGTTCAGTATACCCGCTTGCGGATGGCAGCAATCGTGCGTTGGTGAGCTGGTCGCAATGCCGTTTGCACCCCACAGATTCTGAAGGTTTGCGCATTCCCGATGCTGCTCCTGTGCCTTGTCCGAGTACCATTCCAGCAGATGCTGTAGAGGCTTTCCCGTTATACGGTATTTACGTATATGACTTTACACAGGACACCCAGCTGCCGGTGCTCATTCCCGAAGAAAATATTATTATTGATGAGCCTGTCGTGCTGGCACCACGACCGCGTCCAACGGTGTTGGTTGATAAAGTTGTTGGCCTGGAGCTGGATCAGGCACTGGCGGAAGATGAATTTGTCGGTATTTTGCATATTCGTAGCGTCTACGACTTCGATGGTGATTTTAATACCCTGGGCAGTACCGCGAACACGCTGGCTGAAATGGCCGACCCCACTATAACGAATGCCGATGAACGCCCGGCACGTTATTTGCGCATCGTCAAAGCAACGGCGATACCGGACCGCCGGGACGATGCCACAGAGTTTGATGCTGGCGTGGCCTTTGGTGCCGGTGGTCGGCGTGGCGGCATGCGTGAAATTATTGGTTATGCCACCATCGAGCCGGATGGTTCGGTGATGACCAAAGTGCCGGCCAATGTACCCTTGTCAATTCAGATAGTGGATAAAGATGGTCGCCGCATTGGCAGGCGGCATTTGAACTGGATACAGGTACGCGCGGGCGAAACTCTGGAATGCAACGGTTGTCATACGCACAATGTTGCAGCACCTGCATTGCCAGTGCCACACGGTTATAGTGATGCACCCTCGGCACTCAATACAGGAGCACCAACAAGTCCGTATATTTTCCCCGGAACCAAGCTTGAAGTTGATGGAGGTGTTGTTGCGCAGATGGGTGAGACCATGGCGCAGGCACGCATTCGTTCCAGTTGCACCAATGCAAGCGCTGTTTTTCTTAAAACAGAAGCAGGTTGTCCTGAGCTTAGCCCGAATCCTGACCCGGTATTTTTTGATCAGTGGGCACAACCGGGGAGTGAGATATCGCCTGTACTCGATCTGCGTTATGCCGATTTGGATGTATTAATGGCGGCAGGTATTCCTGCATCTGCACAATGTACGCCCGGTGCTGTGGCGGGTGCAAAATGGGACTTCACTTGTCGTACCATCATTAATTACGAAGACAGTATTCATCCGTTGTGGAGTTTGCCGCGTACCGATACTAACATGCTGGATCGCACCTGTACTTCCTGTCACAGTAATCAGGATGTCGCCAATGCAAATGCACCTATGGTGCCCATGGCCCAATTGGATCTGAGTGATGGGCTGCGGGGTAATGATAATGATCCGGAGCGTTTTAAATCCTATCAGGAATTGTTGGTACAAGATCGAGTGCAATGGCAGTTAGTGGGGGGTGTATTGATGCCCGTCACTGAAGAAGTGCAAGCGCTCGACCCGGTAACTAATGAGCCGTTGTTTGAAACGATGGTTGACCCGGTGACTGGGGAAATCGTACAGGTCATTGATCCGGTTACTATGCTGCCAATTCCTATTATGATCACGCGAAATGTACCTGCTGAAGAAGCGCCGTCTATGCGAGTAAGAGGTGCAGCTGCCAGCTCAAGATTCTTTAATCGCTTTACAACAACAGGGGTAGGCACTGTTGAGCACATGGGTTTGTTAACACCTGCTGAATTGCGTTTGTTATACGAATGGTTAGATATTGGCGCACAATATTTCAATAATACTTTTGATGCGCCACCACCATGAAATATAAAAAGGTTTTGTCGATATGCTGGCTGCATTGCCTGTGAATCGGTAAACTGTTGCTCGCGAACTAACTGGCTGAGGGAGCCCGTTTTTTTGTAGTGTTGCCGGGCAGCAATCTGCCCGGCTTTGGCTCCCTGAGTACCCTGCCACGGTACTGTGTTTTATCCGTATAGCTGCCATGTCTGTGAGAAGCAGCACAAGCTGATTAATCAGCGCGGCATAAAGAGTAAATAACAATAAAGAAACTGAGCGCTTAGCCGTTGATTTGATAGTGAAAATCCGTGTGAAAACAAACGACCTGCCAAATGATTGCCTTTCCTGTGTGTTAGCGAATGGGGCATAAAGCAATGCGCGCGGGATTGTTAGTGATGTTGCTGCTGGTGGCAACGTTGGTGAATGCTGACGAGGATGTTTATCCCGAAGTAAAAGTGGCAGATCCCTACATTGAATTGCACACTGGCCCGGGTAAAGGTTATCCGGTTTTTCATGTAGTGGACCGTGGCGATTTTGTTGAAGTGATCAAGCGAAAAACGGATTGGTTTAAAGTGCGTACAGCCAAAGGTAAAATCGGCTGGGTGAGTCGGATACAAATGGAAAAAACCCTAACGCCGAGTGGTAAGGTAGCAGAGTTTGCCGATGTGGGATTTGGAGACTTTAGCAAACGTCGCTGGGAAATGGGTCTGGTGGGTGGTACGTTTAATGGCGCACCAGTGATGACCGTTTATGGTGCCTATGCACTGGGCGATAACTTATCGGCAGAAATATCCGTATCACAAGTCACCGGTGATTTTTCCAGCAGCGATTTAGTGAATGTTAATTTACTTTCGCAACCGTTTTCAAAATGGCGGTATTCCCCCTTTTTTACTTTGGGTCTTGGCCAGATTACGACGAGTCCGAGTGTAACGTTGATCCAGGTGGAAGATAGCCAGGATTTGATTGCACACATGGGGGTTGGAATAAAAATGTATCTTACCCGGCGATTTATTTTTCGCGCCGAATATAAAAATTACGTTGGTTTTACCAGCGTTGATGACAATAAGGAATTTGAGGAATGGAAGGCAGGTTTCGCATTCTTTTTCTAACGAAAATTTTGCCGGGTATGTGCATACTGTTGATCAGTAGTACGACATGGTCTGCGGATACTTTGGTTAGTGATAATGACGCCGCTCAACAACAGGTGATTCAGCCGCAGATTGAGCGGCGTACCATCGATATCGATACTATTGACACAGAAGATTTTGAAATAGCTATTTTTTCAGGCCTGTACAGCGCAGAAGATTTTGGTACAAATATGGTGATAGGTGCGCGCGTGGCCTATCACGTTACTGAGAATGTCTTTTTCGAAGCGACGTATGCCAAAACGGATACCAGCGAAACAAGCTATGAACGCTTGAGTGGTGGTGCACCGTTATTGTCAGACAGTGACCGTGAATTGACTTATTACAATGCATCTGTTGGCTTTAACCTGCTGCCTGGTGAAGCCTTCATGGGTAAAGGTTGGGCGTTTAATACCGCTTTGTATGTCATTGGCGGTGTTGGTAATACCAGCTTTGCCAATGATGACAGGTTTACGGTCAATTTTGGCGCGGGTTACCGGTTTTTGGCCACCGACTGGTTAGCCATTCATCTCGATATGCGGAATCATATTTTTGATATTGATTTGTTTGGCGAAAAAACAACGAACAATCTTGAGTTTACGGGTGGTTTTAGCGTTTTTTTCTAGGAGTTTAAGTGTTTGTCACGAGCTGGTACAACGTGCAATATTTTGGAAATAGCAGCGGGGTAATGATGATGGGTATGTTTAAAAAGATCATGAAGAATATGACTGTGCTACTGGCAGCAGGCATGTTGTTTTCAACAGGCTCACTAGCCGATGTTATTGGGGAGCCCGCCCCTGATTTTACATTGAAATCGCGCAGTGGCGAAAATGTCAAGTTGAGCGAGCTGCGTGGTGACGTAGTGATGATCAATTTCTGGGCTTCATGGTGCGCACCCTGCCGACAGGAAATGCCGCTGCTGGAAGATATCTACAAAAAATACAGTGAGCTTGGTTTTGTATTGCTGGGTGTGAATGTGGAAGAAGACTCTTCCAAGGCTGCGGACTTGTTGCGCGAAATACCCGTGAGTTTCCCTATTCTTTACGACAACACCAATGAAGTGACCAAACTTTACAAGGTGGTTGCTATGCCGACCACCGTAATGGTGGATCGTGATGGCACGATGCGTTATTTGCATCGTGGATATCTACCGGGTTATGAAGAAGAATATATCAAGCAGGTAAAAGAGTTGATCAGGGAATAATACAAGGTATGAAATTCCTATTATCAATGCTGGTGATGATGTTTATATTGACGGGTTGCAGTATTAAACCATGGGTGGAGCCCTACGAGCGCGCAAATCTCGCTGATCCCATTATGAGTTTTAGCCGTGATCCGGTATCGAGCGCGTACATTAATCATGTCTTCGAAGCTCGCGAAGGTGCGCGTGGCGCAGAGGGTGGCTCAGGTGGTGGTTGTGGCTGTAACTAAACCCTCTTTAGCAAAAACAAATCAACAGACCGGGCGCTTTCGCTGGGGTTTGGTGTTTGCCGGTGTACTGGGAATATGTGTGCCATTGATGGCAGCAGTGCTACCGGAGAATCGTGCTGATATTATGTATCATGCTTATTCCGGTGGTGGGCTGGAAGTTAATGGCCCATCGGTATTGGCGCGAAAATCTATCGGTAAATCGACCTCGCTCTGGGGGAATTATTATGTTGATACCATTACTTCGGCCACCATTGATGTGGTGACCAGTGCCAGTGAGTACATCGAAGAACGCACAGAAAAGAGCTTGGGCACAGATTATTTATATGACAATACAACGCTGAGCCTGTCATATACCAATAGTGTCGAAAATGATTTTAATGCCAATGCTGTAAATTTTGGCATTAGTCAGGTGATGTTTGGCGATTTGACGACGGTAACGCTAGGTTATGCAAAAGGCTGGGACGTTATTACTGCCACCGGGCGGCCTTCGTTGAGAGAAGAAGCTGATCGCCAGAAATATAAACTGGGTTTATCGCAGGTGATTACTAAAAACCTGTTAATGGGATTGAACTTTGAAACTATCACCGATGAAGGGTTTTTGAACAATCCTTATCGCGAAGTGCGTTACCTTGATGGTAATGGTGGTTACGCTAAAGAGTTTGAGGAATATCCAAAAACACGCACCAGTCATGCTGTCGCAATGCGCGCGTTGTATTATCTGCCCTATCGGGCCGCCATACGAGGTGAAGTGCGCGGCTATACAGATACTTGGGGCATTAATGGCAACATGGCAGAAATTGGCTATATTCATCCGACAAAACAAGGTCTGACATATGAAATAAGTTACCGCGTATATTCACAAAATAATGCAGACTTTTACAGTGACTTGTTCAATCGGGAGGCCGAGTTTACTTATCGCGCACGCGATAAAGAGTTAAGCACATATTCGACTCAGACTATTGGTTTGGGTATAAGCTATGAATTTAAAAAATATGGCTGGGGTTTTATTGACAAAGGCAGTGCGAATATTTTTTATAATCGTATCCAGATTGACTATGAAAATTTTCGTGATTTGCGGGTTGAAGGTGTTACCCCGGGAACGGAACCCTTTTACAGCCTGTCGGCAGATGTATTCCGTATATTTGTATCGGCATGGTATTGAATGTAATCAGGAACGGCTGATTACATCATAAGTTCTAATTCTTTTACTGGAATTAATCAGAAATAACTTTGATTCAATTCATTATTAATGTGATGACGCTTGAACTGAGACTAGAGATGAAAAATATCAAATTAAATCAATGGCTGTGCCTGTTGCTTGTCTGCATATTGCCTATAGCAGCTTTGGCAGTGAATGCCGCGCCCATCGGTGGTAATTCTGATGTGTCTCAGTCTGCGTCGGTAACAGAGTCTGTCGTTGCAGAGCCGGTAGCAACAGAATCAGTCACACTGCCATCACCGCAGGTACAAAATAACCCGGAAGTTAGTGATAAGCGTACATTGGACGATCGAGTGCAGGCGCTGAAAAAAGAGGTAAAGAGCCTGAATCGTGACCTTTTTATTCTGGAAGAGGAACTGCTTTTCCCTTCCAACACACAAGTTGCGATCTTTTTGTCCATAGATGTCGGCGAGTTTTTTAAACTGGATTCAGTGCAACTTAAAATCGATGACAAAGTGGTGGCAAACCACCTTTACACGAAACGTGAGCTGGGTGCGTTGAAACGAGGGGGTGTGCAGCGTTTATACATTGGCAATGTCAAATCCGGTGAGCATGAATTAATCGCTACTTTTCGGGGGCCGGGACCGAATAACCGGGAGTACCGCCGTGGCACTACGGTGAAATTCAAAAAAGGCTCTGCGGCCAAATTTATGGAGCTTAAGATTGTGGATGTGACACAAAAATTACAACCAGAATTTGTCGTCAAAGAGTGGGAATGAATTAGTTGGGGTTGATCGTGTTTTTTTCAAAACCATTTCATTTTTTGAAGTCATTTTTTGTGGCCGGGCTGGGCATGCTGATTTTTCCGCTGACCCTGTCTGCTGCGCCGCTTCCGGCTGCGGTGAAAGACCCGCATTACGGTGCGGTGCTCTATGAATTTTATCAGCAAAATTATTTTTCGGCGGCGGTTGACCTGTTAACGGCACAACAGCTAAAACGATTGAAACACCATGATGCTGATAGTGAGTTGTTGCTGGGAGGTTTGTATCTTTCCTATGGCTTGCATTCGGATGCGGAAAAAATATTCACAAAATTGATTGATGATGCCGTCGCGCCTGAAGTGCGTGACAGAGCCTGGTTTTATCTGGGAAAAATCCGCTATCAGAAACAATTGTTTACCGAGGCTGAAGTTGCGTTGTCGCGGGTAGGAGATTCACTTGATGAATCCTTGCAGGAGGAGTTTCGTATTCTGAAGGCCAATTTGTTGATGGCGCAGGAAAAATATACGGAGGCGGCAACCGCGTTAGAGGGATTGGTAGAAAATGAGGGCGAGCAAAAAGCCAATTATGCGCGCTTTAATCTGGGGGTGGCGCTGATTCGTGCCAGCCGTAAAAACAGTGACCAGGAAAAAGACGATCACGAAAAAGATGATCGTGAAGCAATGGGTATGAACCTGTTACGTGAGGTCGCTGAACTGAAGTCCAGTGTCAGCGATCAAAAGGCATTACGTGACAAAGCCAATCTTGTTCTGGGTTTTTCATTGATTGATACCATGCCGGTGTTGGCGAAGCAGTTTTTACAGCGTGTGCGTTTGCAAGGCCCATTTTCAAACAAGGCGCTGCTGGGCTTGGGTTGGGCCGAGGTGAAGTTGCAGCGTTACGAGGCAGCACTGGTGCCATGGGAGGAGCTGGCAACACGCGAAAGAACCGACCCTGCCGTTTTTGAGGCCTTGTTAGGCAAAGGTAACGCGCTGGAGCGTTTGCGTGCATTTCCGCAGGCCATGCAGTCTTATAAAAATGCGATTGCTATTTTTGAGCGGGAGCTGGATGCGCTGAATACTACGGTGGTGGCAGTGAAGGCAGGGCGTTTGTGGGCAGATTTGCTGGCACAGGTATCACGTAATGAAATGGGTTGGTTTTGGGAGGCGGAGTTATTACCGGATACGCCCGAGGCACGATATTTGCCGGTGGTGATGGCTGAGCATGGTTTTCACGAAGCCATTAAAAATTTGCGTGACCTTTGGTTTTTAGACAGGAACCTGAGCCGCTGGATGACCGAGGTGCCCGCGCTTGAAGATATGTTGGCGTTGCGACGTGCCACCTATGAGGCACAGCTTAATAAATTGACGCCAGAGCAAACGCTGGGGCATGTGCAGGATGTACGTATCAGTCGTGATATTTATGCTGATGAATTAGCGCGTATTGGTGAGACAAAAGATGCTTTTGAACTGTTGACGGGCACAGAAAAAAAGCTGATGGAACGCTTGAGTAAAGTGGAAGAGCGTATCTGGCAATTGTCGAATCAACCGGGGCGGCATCTCAAACGTCTGGACAGTTATCGTGATCGTTATCGTTTGTACAAAGGGCTGTTGGATTATGAGGTTGAAACCACCTATGCCATTCGTTTTCAACAAGTGAGAAAAAGCCTGAATTCACTGGATGCAGAATTGGAAGAGACTTTACAACAACAAAATTCATTGCAGCGAGCGCGAGGCAGTGCCCCGGTTAATTTTGCTGCTTACGAAAAAATCATCAGCAACAAACACCAGCGCATTGCATCGTTGCGTAAAGAGATCAAAGCCGCCTTTGATGAACAGCAGCGTCAGTTACAGGAAATGGTGGATTTTGAGCTTGATATATTACGTGCGCGGCTGGTGGATTACCTGGATCAGGCAAGGTTCTCCCTGGCACATTTACAGGACTTGGCTGCCGATGCGGCTGAGTCGGGTAAGGAACTGAAATGATCACGCAGCGTCCACAGTCCCGTTGGACAGTATTGCTGGTGATTTTAGTATTGCTGTTATCTGCCTGCGCCGGTAAAAAAACCATCGACGAAGATCCCACTATTGAGTTACTGGCTGAACGGGCCGCAAAAATTGAACCGCAGGTGTTGCCACCTCTGTCACGCCGTGATGTGCAGCGCACTTATGCGGAACTTGCAAGAACCACCAATAATGGTGCGTTACGCGCGATTGCCTTGCAGCGTCTGGCTGATTTATCACTGGAAAATAAACAGGCTGAATTGGCGGGCGAAAGTGAGCCAACGACAATACCCGCAGAAACGGAAAAAATGGACAATGCCCAGGTGGCGGTCAATGCGGCACAAAATGAAGTAGATGCGGCAGAGCGTGAGGCGGCATTAAATCAGGCAATCATCGAGCAGCCTGAATCAGAAAATATGGGCAGTGCCATTCATCAATATGAGCGTCTGTTGAGTCTGTACCCGGATTATGCAGGTAATGACCGGGTGATGTATCAACTGGCGCGTGCGTATGAGCTGAATGGAGACCTGGAGAAGACACTGGGTGTGTTGAACCAGCTGGTGACAAAGTTTCCCAATGACACAAACGTTGCTGAACTGCAATTTCGACGCGGTGAAATTCTGTTTACTTTCCGGGAGTTTGAGGAAGCTGAAAAAGCGTACAGCAGTGTGCTTGTACAGGGAGCGGCGGGTACCTACTATGATCGCGCCATGTTTAAGCATGGCTGGTCGGTGTTCAAGCAGGGTGATACCGAGCGTTCATTGAAATCTTATTTTTCGGTGTTGGACAGCAGTTTCGCGGGTGGCCGTAAATTTTCTGATTTTTCCCGCAGCGAACAGGAGTTGCTGGAAGACACGTTGCGTATTGTGAGCCTGTCTTTTTCTTACCTGAAAGGGCATGAAAGTGTCGCAGCCTTTTTTAAGGATTACGGCAAGCGGGATTACGAATTCCGTATTTATGAACGTCTGGCAGATTTGTATTTAACACAAAAACGTGCCGGAGATGCATCAGATACCTTAATGTCGTTTGTAGAACGTTATCCTCAACATCGTAGCGCACCCTTGTTTATGGTGCGGGTGATTGATATTTATAAAGAGGCTGGCCGAAAGGATGACCTGTTACGTGCCAAAGCTGATTTGCTGATGGGCTATGGTGTAGGCACAGCATTCTGGGAAAGACATGATCAACAATTATTGACACAATTATTACCACACTTGAAAAGCAACCTGGATGACTTGACCGGTTATTATCACGCGCAGGCGCAAAGCAGCAAAAAGCCAGCAGATTATCGTATTGCCGCAATGTGGTATCGCACCTATGTGCGTTCTTTCCCTAAAGATAAAAGCACACCGGAAAAAAATATGCTGCTGGCAGAAAGCCTGTTGGACAGTGGCGATGTTCAGGCTGCCGCCGCAGAGTTTGAATATACGGCATATCATTATCCGTTACACAAACAAAGTGCTGAAGCGGCTTATGCGGCATTGTTGGCACATCGTGCGCAGGTAAAATCATTAAAGGGTGCGGCGGCTGTTGTGAAACAAAAAGTTGCCATTGCCAGCGGCAAACGTTTTGTGACACATTTTCCTGAAGATAAACGTGCGGTCAACGTGATGTCTAAAGCGGCAGAAGAGTTGTTGGCGTTGAAAGATTATCGCAATGCTGTGGGTACTGCGCATCATGTGGTGGGCCACAAGCGGGTGGTCAATGGGGCTGCGGGCACTAAAAAACTATTGCGTATCAACTGGGCTATTATCGCCCAGGGTGAATTTGAGCTGGGTCATTATGTAGCAGCTGAAACAGCAACCTTGAAACGGCTGCAGCTTTCATCGGCAAATGACAAGGATCGCAATGGCCACATGGAACGTTTGGCTGCGGCGATTTATAAGCAAGGCGAGCAGGCTAAAGCTGCCGGTCATTATCGTGTCGCAGCCCGTCATTTTTTACGTGTCGGCAAACTGGCACCTAAAGCAAGTATTCGTGCCAGCGCTGATTATGATGCGGCGGCATCATTGTACGCCAATCAGGACTGGGCCATGGCTATCCCGGTATTAAAGGCATTTGTGCGTGCTTACCCTCGCCACAAGCTGCGTTCTGGTGCGGATGAAAAGCTGGCGCTGGCTTATGAAAAAAGTGGTGACTGGAAACGTGCAGCTGATTCGTATGAAGTTTTGTATCGCAATGAAACGGATAGTAATAAAAAACGTTTGTTGTTATGGCAGATTGCTGAGTTTTATGAGAAAGCAAAACGACAGGACGAGGCTATTGCAGCTTATAAACGTTACGTGACGGCATTTCCACGTCCTTTTGATGAGGCAATTGAGGCACGTCATCGGTTGGCAACAATTTATCTCAACAAAAAACAGGCCTTACCGCGTAATTATTGGTTAGGGAAAATTATTGAGGCAAACAAGGAAGGTCCGGCCACTGACCGTAGTCGTTATCTTGCGGCGGAAGCTGCCCTGGAACTTGCCGAGCCTACTTACACGGTGTATCGAAAAGTGCGTTTGGTGCAGCCATTGAAACAGAATTTACAGAAAAAGAAAAAACTGATGGAAGAAAGCATCAAGGCTTACACGGATGCAGCGAATTATGGTATCGAGGCAGTGACCACTGCTTCCACATACCGTATTGCAGAAATTTATAATGATTTTGGTCAAGGTTTGTTTAATTCGGAACGGCCTAAAGGGCTGTCAGCAGAAGAGCTGGAACAGTATGATATTTTGCTGGAAGAGCAGGCTTTTCCCTTTGAGGAAAAGGCCATTGATGTACATGTGGTGAATGCTGAGCGTGCGGTGGCAGGTGTTTATAACGAATGGGTTAAAAAAAGCTTTCAGGCTTTAAGTAAATTGAGCCCTGTTCGTTATGCAAAATCAGAAAAAACGGAACAGGTGAGCCATGCTATTGAATAATCGGGTTTTTATACGTTGGGGCTGGCTGGTATTTCTGGCTGTGTCGGCTGTGTCGGCTGTGGCGGAGGTCAGGCTGGAGTTGGAGGAAACCGAAATCACGGGTGCCCGTGAGCTGCCCAAGGTGTTATACATTGTGCCATGGAAAAAAACGGGGCCGGATTCTCGCCCTCTTCCGATGAAAAGCCTGATGGATGAAGTGCTTGCGCCCATCGACATAGACGTGTTTCGGCGTCAGGTGCGGTATTATGAATTTACCCATGAGGCTCCAGAGCAGGAGGCTGCTCCGCAATAGCATGAATGCTTGCGCAGGCCCGCACCGGAAGTATCCGCTATACTCACGCAAAAAATAATTCACGTAAAATGAATTCAGGCCGTTTGTGCGGCTTGATGCGGGAGTCACATTTTTAATGAGTACTACTAATCAGACTGATTCACTCGAATCATCCTTCACAGCAGCCCCCTTGTCTGTGGTCATTCCCTTGTATAACGAAGAAGGCAGTGTTGGTCCGCTGATTGAGCGCACCAATGAGGCATTGGCCAATTATCCGGAAAAATGGGAGTTGCTGCTGGTGGATGATGGCAGCTCAGATGCTACGGTGCAAAAAGTATGTCAGTTATTGTCGGAGCAGGGAATCAGACATGTGCGTCTTATTGAGTTGCAACGTAATTTTGGTCAAACGGCTGCCATGCAGGCAGGTATTGATGCGGCACGAGGGGAGGTGATTGTGACCATGGATGGTGATTTGCAAAATGACCCTGTGGATATTCCGCGCATGGTATCTCGCTTGTTACGCGAGGATCTGGATTTGTTGTCCGGCTGGCGTAAGAACCGTCAGGATAATTTGTTGATGCGTAAAATCCCTTCGCGTATCGCTAACCGGCTGATTGGTAGTATCACCGGTGTGGAGTTACACGATTATGGTTGCAGCCTGAAGGTTTATCGTGCTGCGATTATCAAAAGTATACGTTTGTATGGTGAGATGCATCGTTTTATTCCTGCCTGGGTGGCATCAAACACCTCGCCATCGCGCATCAAGGAAGAGGTGGTGACGCATCATGCACGGCAATTCGGTGAGTCGAAATATGGCATTTCCCGTGCTTATCGGGTGTTGCTGGATTTGTTGTTTGTGTATTTTTTTATGCGCTTTCGTGCAAGACCCGGACATTTTTTTGGTCGTATCGGTTTGGTGATTGGTGCGCTGGGTGGTGGCATGCTGACGTATCTTGCAATGCTGAAAATTGTTTTTGGCGAAAATATTGGTGATCGTCCGTTGCTGTTATTGGGTGTCTTGTTGGTGGTGGTCTCTATTCAGTTTTTTACCACCGGTATTATGAGTGAAATGATGACTCGTACCTATTACGAGTCATCTGATACCCGGCCTTATATGCTGAGTGTGCGTGCGATGCAGTTGGAAGACAATGTTTCCTGGAAGGAGCCGGTTTAACTGGTGTGTTGGGTTTAAGAACGACCTGTCAGAAAAACATGTCCACCGATGATGCGTGTTACCGAGTGGACTTCTGCCCAATAGGGTGCGGCCAGGCTGGGGGCGTAGAAGTGTAAAGCACCCTTGGTTAAATCCAGCGCTTTGCGGCCGTGTGCGGATAATCTGTTGTATCCCAGGTAGGCAACCTGGGCAATTCTTTTGGCCAGTTTCCAGGCGCGCATGTCGGTAGGGCGGTCACTTTTACCATCGTGAGTCCAGCTGAATTGCCGTTTTTGCCAGACTACACCACACACGCTGCCGGGGTAATGCCGACTCTGCATGCGATTCATGGTGACCAGGGCGACTGCAAATTGTCCCTCCGGTTTTTCGCCTCGGGCCTCAAAATAGATATTCAGCGCCAGGCAGCGTAATTCCTTCGCTGCGCGTTTTTGCTCGCTGATTTGTCCGGCAAAAGCGGCAGGGCTGGCAAGCAAGGTGCTGCACAGCAACAGAAAAAGATACTGGTTACGGCGAAAATTAATAAGCTGCTGGAAATTTTTTTTCATACGCTCATGCCTGCTGACGAAATTAGGTTGGTAATGAACCGCGTTGTCTATTCATACGAATGTCGAACGAAGGTTGATAAACAATCCACTCTGCGTTGAATGTGCATTATTGATCATTTTATGCGCATCAGCAATATTTGGGCCAAAAATAATATAACTTTATAAATCAATTAGATGAGTATTTTTGGTCAATAAGCCCATAGTGGGGATGATAGTGGTGTAAGAAAAACCGACAGTTTTGCTCAGTCTGAATCCATTTTCGCAGCATGGCTTTTCATCATGATCCATAGTACGGGGAGGGTGCCGATGACTAACATCAGTGCGGCGGGGGCCGCCAGCTCCAGCATTTCCTCGCTGGCTTCAATCCATATACGTACTGGCAGGGTGTCGAAGCCGGTGGGGCGAAGGATCAGTGTTGCGGGTAGTTCTTTGAGGGTATCGATAAAGACCAATACCCAGGCTGTGGCCACGCCGCCACGCATCATCGGCAGTATCACGCGCCATAGGGTTTCCAGCGGCCCGGCACCGAGGCTGCGGCTGGCCTGCTCCACCGAGGGGGTGAGTTGGGCCAGTGCGGCATCCTGGGATTGCACCGCGAGCGGCAGAAAACGAATGACCAGTGCGATGAGCAATGCAGCCAGTCCCCCATAAAGAAACGGCAGTTGTGCGAGCAAAAAACTGAGGATACCCAACGCAATTACTGGGCCGGGCAGCACAAAGCCGACGCTGGAAAATTGCAGCAGGGTCTGGCTGCCAACTGAGCGTTTGCGTGCATTATAAAACGCGACCGGAAAGGCGGCGATCACTGCGAGTGTGGCGGCAATCACTGCTACCATCAATGAGTTAGCGGCGTAGCCCCAGAATTCAGCATTGATGAGATTTTCCGCCCAGGCCTGCCAGCTCCAGCTTAGCATCCAGGCCAGGGGCAGGCCGAAAGCCAGCAGGGTAATCAACCCCAGCCATAGCCAGATCAGGCCGGTTTCCAGCCGTGTGGCCCGGCGCAGTGGCTGCTGGCGTGAATGGCGCGCGGAATAATAGCGTTGACGACTGCGGAAGAATCGTTCCAGTACCAAAAAAGTGAGACTCAACATCACCAGTATCAGTGATAATCCGGCAGCGGCCTGATAATCAAAGCGACCGCTCATTTGCAGGTAAATACTCAGGGTGAACGTCTGAAAGCGCAGCATGCTCACTGCGCCAAAATCAGACAGTACGTGTAGCACCACCACCGCCAGTCCGGCGGCGATGGCGGGGCGCAACAGCGGCAGGTTTATCCGCCAAAAGACCTCCAGCCTCGAAGCCCCCTGAATACGTGCTGCCTCTTCCAGTGAACGGGTCGGCTGAGACAGCGCAGCGCGTGCCAGCAGAAACACGTAGGAGAAACCGGCCAGTGAAAGAATCAGAGTTACGCCCCAGATGTTGTATAAATCCGGCAGTGGTGTGGTTTCGCCGAACAATCCTAACCACAACCGACCCAGCCAGCCATCTTCTTCCAGCAGGGTGGTGTAAATGTGTGCGAACACGTAAGTGGGTACGGTGAGTGGCAGGATCATCAGCCAGGTGGCGAGTTTGCGCCCGGGGAAATCGCGGCGGGCGATCCACCAGGCGCTGGATACCCCCAGCAACACACAACCGATAGCGACCAGTACCGCCAGTGACAGCGTATTCCACAGCAGCTCCGGTAATCGGCTGCTCCACAGCCGGAGCCATTCATTGGCGGATAATTGCAGGCTGTTGTAGATGACATAGAGCAATGGCATGGCGGCCAGTAACACCACAACAGTGGCCAGCCCGCCCAGGGAGGTAAAACGCCGACCGGCCCGCAATGGGCCGGTAAATGACAGAAACGAAGAGGCCAATCTAGCCCCTCATTCCAGGGAATGCGTGATGACTTCTCACGGCATTCCCACCTCTTCGATCAGATCCAGCGTTGCGTCACGCTGTTTGCCCAGCGCTGACATGGGCACATTGGCAACCCGGTAGCTGCCCGCAGCGGGAATCATTGGGCTGGCGGCGACGCCGGTCCGGACAGGGTATTCGCGGTTGACCTCGGCGAATTGTTTTTGTCCGGCCGTTGATGTCAGGAAGGCCACGAGTTTTTCCGCCAGCGCTGCTTTGGCGGTGTGTTTGCTGATGGCGATACCGGCGACATTCCAGGCCACGCCCATGCCATCTTTACCTTGGTCGGGCAATACGATTTTGATGGGTGCATCAGGATATTTGTCGAGATGACGATAAATATAATAGTGGTTTACCAATCCGGCCTGTAACTTGCCGCTGGCTACGGCTTTGACGATCTGGCGGTGTTTGTTGAACACCTTGCCATGCACGTTGGCCTTCATGCCCTGTAGCCACTGACGGGTTTTGTCTTTACCTGCGGCGAGCATATATACCGTTACGCCGGCGATGTAACTACCGTTGGTACTGTTGGTGATGCCCAGCTTGCTATCGAGTGCCGGGTTGGCGAGATCGAACACTGAATCGAGTTTGTCTGCCCATGGTCCTTGTGTATTGACTACCAGTACCCGCGCGCGGGCGGACAGACCGACCCAGGTATTGTCGGCAGCGCGATAGCGTTTGTCGATAGGCGCAACCAATGAGGGAGTCATGGTACGAAACAGCCCCCAGTCACTGCCGCGTTGCAAATTACCCGCATCGTTACTGAGGAACAGGTCAGCATCGGTGCGTACACCTTCAATGCGCAGTTTATTGAGTAGCGCGGTGGATTTTCCCGTGTGCAAAGTGACCTTGATGCCGGTTTGCCGGGTGAACTCGGTAATGACCGGTTTAACAAATTTATCACTGCGACCGGAGTAGATGATCAGACTGTCATCAGCGAAAGAAGTCAGGGGAGGGATAGACAAAACAAGTGCAAGCAGGCTGAGAAGCAGGGTGGCGGGAATGCGTTTCATGAGCGGTTTTCCAGTATGTATCCAACTTATTGCGAATGATAATGATTATCATTAATGAAATCAAGCCTACATTTTACCGGGAATTAAAAATGCAGGCAAAAAAGTGGTGTTAGCGGGTTAAATGAAGTTTCGGGAAGGATGGGGACAGGTAGTGGAATTGCATCCTGTATGTCGTCGCTGGTTTTCCAGTTTGGGGTGCCGTGAGTCTGCTCATAAAGTCCGTAAAATATTCTGGCTTTAATGATTGTGTGCGGACAGGAACAACATCGGGCTCTGGGTGTTAATCAACGGTCAGTTGTCCGCATAGTGATGTGTTTCATGTCAGTGAATTGAGTTAATAGTAAACAAGGCGCAAACAGATGTTTTTACGTCTAACAAACAGTAGTTGGTCTATGTGATTAAAGCCAGAAATAAAACGTTTGTTGTGGTGAAGCTGGAAGCTTCTTACATGTTTGTTGGCTGAAGTTTTCAAGAATGCTAATGGTCGTAGAGTGTTACAATGTATCGATGTGGTGTGGTTTTTTTAAGGTAAAATTTCAAAGCAGAAAATATATGAATATAATGGGAATGAACCATTGCCAAAAAAATTGACTAATTGGAGTTATTCATTATTGCGCATGCCCTTGCCGGGTGGCCTGTTATTGTTTTTGTTGCTGACAATGCCTCATTGGGCGGCAGCGGAAACCCTGGCAGACATGTTGCGTGAAGTACGTAGTACCCCGGTGAGTGGGCCAGAGAAAGGTGTTGAAAAGGCGAAATTACCAAGCGCAGCAGAGCTGGCATTAGCAAAAAAATTATTTCAGCGTGTGTTTTCCGGAGAAAATAGTTCAGAACTGCGACAGCAATGGGAGAGTTTGGGTTTTGGGTTGATTGAAAAAACGAGTGAAGCTGGCCCGCTGCTGGTATTGCGAGAACGTGATGAGGGTACAAAAAAATATGAGGGAAAAGGATTTTTTGTTTTTGCGACTGATCAGGAATCAACAATAGTATTACAAGTGCCGCACAGCTTTCACGATGCAGAAACTGAAATCATTGCGCTGGAATTAATGGCTAAAAATAATTTTCGGGCAGCAGCCTGGAATACAAGTCCGGCTGAGTTGCCTGTGCATTCACCATTATCACCTGATTCGCGGACACCACCGGCAAAGGGTTATATGTTGGCTTTTACGCACGCCCTGATGGCCATAGAACCTGATGGTTATGTTGTACAACTACACAGCTTTGAAAAAAATAATGTTTACACGTCCAATGCTTCTCATGCTGATATTATTCTCAGTGGCTATGGTGAGCAGTCAAGTTCAGCTATTGGCTGGTTAGGTCGGTGTTTGAAAAAAGAACTGGATTACAAGGTTCGTATTTTTCCTTTTGAAGTACAGGAAATGGGCGCGGGAGAGAACATGCCGGGAGCAAATTACAATGCGGTTGGTGAACTGATGCAGGCAGAAAATAGTCAGGGTTTTGTATATTTTGTTATGGGTAGTCTGTTTCGTGAGGAATTGCGCAGTTATCCTCAGGTACAGGAAAAATTGTTTTCTTGTTTGAGTCGGGAGTAGATAGGGCCACTGTTTTTGGCGCAAGTTCTTTGAGTGCCAGAGAATAATTACCTCCCTGTTTAACATAAAGATATTGTGGTTTGAGCAAGCCCTTGTTTTTACGTCGTGAATATTTTAATTGTTCACGTTATTGTTTATTTCCAAGTTGTTCATCCTTCTGATTCTTTGTTTCATCGACAGGTTGTTGTCAAAGCCGATAATGCTGTGGGTGTGTGCTACGCGCAGCGGCGATGGAATTATTTCATAATTATCGAAACCTTAATTCTGATGTTTTTGTTTGCATGACTACATAGATAAAACCTAACCTTAACTAGAGGTGGTTTATTTTTGTTCTGCTTTAGAAGTCAAGTAATTCCATTTCTGCTGGCCGGTTGATTTTCAGCGAAGGTTCAGGTCGTGCCATTTATCTTCTTTGGTAAGGAGATACATTAGTGGAAAATTTGATTGTCTGTAGAGCACAAACGTTATTTAAGGATGCAAGTCTGGTTATTCAAGCTTATGGTAGCGGCGCGAATCAAAAGCTCCGGATATATGGAATTACAAGCAACACAAAGAGGGAAATACGAAAAATATGAAAAAATTAATAATGACAACAACACTACTATGCAGTGCGTTTGCACTGCCATTTGCAACTGCCGGAGATGTTCCGCATGTTACTAAATACGCTGACGGCATGGCGCTTGCCAAAACCGACAGTATGCCACTGTGGGAAAATACCAAGCTCGATTTACAGCATATTGCCGATATTCATCTTGAGACGAATGATGGTTATCGGGAGTTTATTGAAGCTTTCGGTCTACAGCAATTGGTGGATATCAATCCCGATCCACACGTTGTCGAAATTAATCTCGAAGCACGCGAAGATTACGTGGAAATGATTCCGGGCATCCCTTCCAAAGTCTATACCTACAACGGCACGGTACCGGGGCCGCTGATTCGCGGAACCGTGGGTGATACGCTGATTGTGCATTTCACCAATAATCTGCCCGAACCCACTACCATTCATTGGCATGGTTTGCGTCTGCCTGCGGACATGGATGGTTCATCAATGTCACAAAATCCTATCCCACCAGGGGAGTCGTTCACCTACGAGTTCGAGCTGAAAGAGGCTTCATTGTTTTGGTATCATCCGCATGTGCGCTCTAACGAACAGGTTGAAAAGGGGTTGGCAGGTGCATTGCTGGTGTCTGAGAAAAAGGAATCGGTTGATGATTTTATCCACGCAACCGAACAAAAAATATTGGTTCTTGACGATGTGTTACTCGATGAGCACGGTCAGGTGGAAGCATTTTTTAACGGCACAATGGAAGAGATCTTACTGAAAAAAATTGATGGCCGCAGTGGCAACACCCTGTTGGTTAACGGTCGCGAGATGCCGACCCTGCATGTTAAATCAGGAGTCCCGGTGCGCTGGCGCATGGTTAACATTGCCAATACGCGGTTCATGCGTGTTGTTGTGCCGGGTCACGAACTGACACGCATAGGTGGTGATGGTGGCCTTCTGGAGGCTCCCATTCATGATGGAGAAGATGTGTTTTTGGTGCCGGGTCAGCGTGCGGATATCATGTTTGTTCCCAAGGGAAAACCTGGTTCTGAATTGATCGTGTACTGGAAGGACAGTGCCCGTGGTCGTCATACCATCGATATTATGGATAACGGCATGGTAATGATGGGTGATGATGAAATGGATGGCAATTATCCTGATATCCCATTAATGCGCCTGGTTTTTGAGAAAAGTCATAAGCCTGCTAAGGAGCTTATGTTGCCTGAGCAGTTGCGTACTATTGAACCCATCGATATTACCGGTGCTGCTGAGACCACTCTCACGTTTAACCACAGCATGCCCATGGCAGATGGTACGATTAAATTCCTTATCAACGGCAAAACCTTCAGCGAAGTGACTAGTGATGACGCACCTGATGCACAGGTGGGTGAAATTCAAGTCTGGAATCTGGTCAATATGACCGGTGGTGATCACCCTTTTCACTTACACGGCTTTTTCTTTCAGGTGTTGGAGACTCTATACAAAGACAAAGAGGGTAACGTGCTGAAAGTGGTGCCCGCACCGCAGCTGGAAAATGTTGACATGGTCAATTTGCCATCCCGTAATGGTCCGGCAGGCTCAGTATCGATCACTAAAATTGCGATTGACTTCTCGCCCGCTGAAGGCCTCACTGGCGCAGACATTGAAGCGCATGGTGGCGTTGCGGTAATCGAAGATGCCGACCTCGCAATAGGCAAGCGTGGGCGTTCCGGTGGTTGGCAGTTCCATTGCCATATCCTCGAACACGCAGATACTGGCATGATGTCTTTTGTGGAAGTTTTTCAATAAAAGCGGGTTGACAACAATATTTATATACGTTGGATCTCTGAGCCCCGGCATTGTCGGGGCTTTTTCTTATAGGTATTGATGTGAGCCTGTGAATGCCTGTATCAACTGTTGCCAGAGTCAATGCAGGTTTAGGTGTTACGGGTTTAATGTTTGTGGAAATCTCCCCGGCTTGTTGTGCGAGATACGTTATAATCTCCGGCCATTGATTTTGAAATCCCTGAGAACTGTGCAACAAATGAATACATCAGCAACAAGTGAAGCCTTGGACGTCATCAAACGCGGAACGGAGGAAATCCTCATTGAGGAAGAACTCAAGAACAAGCTGGCACGAGGTAAATCGTTGCGCATCAAAGCAGGGTTTGACCCGACTGCGCCGGACTTGCACCTGGGGCACACCGTACTCATCAACAAATTGCGCCAGTTTCAGGATTTGGGCCACGACATCCTGTTTTTGATTGGTGATTTCACCGGCATGATTGGTGACCCCACCGGCAAAAGCACAACTCGGCCACCACTGACTCCTGAACAGGTGGCTGAAAATGCCAAAACCTATCAAGAGCAGATCTTTAAAATTCTTGATCCGGACAAAACCCGGGTAATGTTCAATTCGCAATGGATGAGTGAAATGGGCTCAGCCGGGCTGGTTCAACTGGCCGCCCGGCATACCGTGGCGCGCATGCTGGAACGTGATGATTTCAGTAAACGTTATAAAGGCGGACAACCCATTGCTATCCACGAATTTTTATACCCGCTGATTCAGGGTTACGACTCAGTGGCGATGAAAGCCGATGTGGAATTGGGAGGCACGGACCAGAAATTTAATCTGTTGGTAGGGCGTGAACTGCAAAAGCAATACGGTCAGGAACAACAGGTAGTGCTCACTATGCCATTGCTGGAAGGATTGGATGGCGTACAAAAAATGTCCAAATCATTGGGTAATTACATTGGCATCGATGAACCGGCAGAAGAAATGTTCGGCAAATTGATGTCGATATCAGACGAACTCATGTGGCGTTATTTTGAGCTGCTCAGCTTCCGGCCCATGCACGAAATTGCAGGTTTTAAGCAACAGATCGAAGAAGGCACCAATCCGCGGGATATCAAATTTCTGTTATGCGAAGAAATCATCACTCGTTTTCATCATCAGACAGCGGCAGACAAAGCCAAAGAATCGTTCATTGCCCGTTTTCAGAAAGGTGCTATGCCGGACGATATGCCGGAAGTTGACGTGGCTGCATCAGATGGCAGTATTGCCATTGCCAATCTTTTAAAAATGGCGGATCTGGTAAAGAGCACCTCCGATGCCATACGTATGATCAAACAGGGTGCGGTGCGCATTGATGGCGAGCGTATTGAAGATAATAAACTCACTAT
>JAKISS010000047.1 GCA_021648485.1 Gammaproteobacteria bacterium | reverse complement strand
CATTGGTGAATACAGCATCCAGGGATTCGACCATCACTTCTTCCGGTGTGCCATCCACGTTGATATAAAAAGCCCGTTTTTCCTGCATTTTATGGCCGGTACCGGTGACTTTAATGTGATAGGTTTCACCATGTAAGCTGACATTGAATTCTGTGGCGGCCACACAGTAATCTTGTGAACCCCCCGGTGGTGGTTCGAGCGCTTCCGGTTCCAGCGTACCATTGCGGCGCTGTTCCAGAAATTCCTGGCCAATGTCGGGGAACATGGCGTAGGTCAATACGTCTTCATCTGACTTGGCAATGTCACCAATATCACTGCACAGGCGAGCCATTTCCGGTGTCAGTAAATCTGCGGGACGACAGGTGATGACGCTTTCATTGCCGATAGCCTGCCGACGTACATTGGCGTTTACTTCTGCGGGTGGTTTACCGTATTTGCCTTGCAGGTAGAGTTTTACCTCGTTGGTGATGGTTTGGTAACGGGATTCAGAAAGTACGTTGAGTAATGCCTGGGTGCCGACGATTTGCGAGGTGGGCGTGACCAGTGGCGGGTAACCCAGGTCGGCGCGTACGCGGGGGATTTCTTCCAGTACGGCGTTCATGTGTTCCAGCGCACCCTGTTCCTTGAGCTGGTTGGAGAGGTTGGAAATCATTCCTCCGGGTACCTGATTGTTTTGTACGCGGGTGTCGAGTCCGGTGAACTCACTTTCAAATTGATGATATTTTTTTCGTATCTCGTGAAAATAAAAACCGATGTCCTGCAAGGCCGCTAAATCCAGTTTGCTGTCGTATTCGGTATCTCGCAGTGCTGCGACCATGCTCTCTGTGGGTGGGTGGCTGGTGCCACCGGAAAGTGAAGAAATAGCCGTGTCGATGTGACGGCAGCCATTTTCGATGGCTTTCAGTTGACACATGCTGGCCAACCCGGCTGTTGCATGTGAATGCAGGTGTACAGGGACATCCAGTGCGTCCACTAATGCTTTTACCAGTTCAGCGGTGGCTGCGGGTGTCAGTAAACCTGCCATGTCTTTAATGGCAATGCTGTCGCAGCCCATTTTTTGCAGAGTGATCGCCATTTCGACATATTGTGCTGTGGAGTGGACCGGGCTGATGGTATAGCAGATTGCGCCCTGGGCATGTTTGTTGGCTTTTTTGACGGCGTCAATGGAAACCTGCAAGTTACGCACGTCGTTGAGTGCATCAAAAATGCGAAACACATCGATGCCATTTTTCGCAGCGCATGCCACAAAGGCGCGTACGACATCATCGGAGTAATGTCGATAGCCCAGCAGGTTTTGTCCGCGTAATAACATTTGCAATCGTGTGTTGGGCAAAGCTTCGCGCAATTGGCGCAGACGCTCCCAGGGGTCTTCTTTCAGAAAACGAATGCAGGCATCAAAGGTGGCACCGCCCCACATTTCCAGCGACCAAAAACCGATGGCATCCAGTTTGTCACAAACAGGCAGCATGTCTTCAGTGCGCATACGTGTGGCCAGTAATGACTGGTGCGCATCGCGCAGGATAGTATCGGTAATGTAGACTTTTGACATGGGTTTCCCTGTGAGTCAGTGGTGAGTTTTATGGCGAAAGGTTGTTATAAACCGATATGCGCTGCCATTAGCGTAACCGATAGATTTGGTAGCGATAGCCGCCAGCCTGCCAGTGCATTTGCGTTGTTTTTTGATGAACCATGTTTGATGAATATGTTTTTGTAGTTTAGGTAGCTTTATCGATGGCATCACCGTATGCATTGTTCCATGTTCTATTGAATCGTTTTGTATAGGTTTCATCATCAGTGTAAGGTGAAAAATTTTTATGTTTTATCGATTTTTTTAAAATATCCAATTTATTATCAGAACCAATTCTCTTTAATATTTCTATGGCATCGTCGAAATCAGAATCTCGACGCCATGCGCCGCTTAGTTTCATGCCAAGTAATTCGTACCAACTTGCACTATAAAGTGTCAGGTTACTATGCTTGAAAACCACATTGTTACTTTTTGTTTCCAGGCCAAAAAATGATACGCCATCATTCAGCCACGCATGTTTCCCGCTGGGAAGATTTTGTTCCTGGCTTACTTGGTCAATGAGAGTAACAAGAAGATCATGTTGCTTATCCGGGAATATCGCGTCTATGTCACGTGTCATATTTCTATTTCCAATTAGTAGTACGCTGACTACACCACCTGCGGTAATCAACTCGACATGTTCATTCTGTTCTTGTAAAAGATCACCTAAACGCTTTAGTGCATTTTCGATGTGCATTTTTGACAGGATTAATGGGCTTGCATGATAGTGTTTGATAGGCATGCTGATATCTCTAAATAAAATACATAAAATTTTTTACAACCTGGAGATTTCGTTTGTTAAAGGCTTCACATAATTCTTCGTCTTCTAATAGCCGGTCACTCTGAAGTTTTATCGGTTGCGCTACTGCGCCGACTTCTTTGCACCAGGCAGGTGCGGCTTCATGCCCAGATCGCGGTGCAGCATTTAAAACTTCGACCAACCGTTCCATGATACTTGCTTTTACAGCAAGTCGTTTCAGGTCTGTCGGTTCTGGTTTTGGTGTTTGTTCACACGAGTATTCTTTTCGGTACCATTCCAGAACGCATTCTGAAAATTCAATTTCGCGGCCAGTTAATAAATAATTAGCCATTTGATCGAGAAGTTGGTTTAAAAGATATTTTTGATCACTCATATTTTATTGAATATCGTATTGTTGGTCCCAGGTTTTTATACAACCAAGTCTATCATGATTTTATCGATCTGAATCTGACGCTTGTTCTGTAAGATGATAGGGCAATCGAGCTTAAAAGTTCTTGAAATCAGAGTCTGAATGAGGCGCATCGCGCAGGATAGTATCGGTAATGTAGACTTTTGACATGGGTTTCCCTGTGAGTCAGTGGTAAGTTTTATGGCGAAAGGTTGTTATAAGCCCATATGTGCTGCCATGGCAGCACCGAGTGCGGCAGCCAGTCGGCGTGATGAGCGATGCACAGAATAATTGATTAACTCCGGGTGGGATTCAACAAATGATGTGTCGAATTTGCCCGACTGAAAATGTGGCGATTTCAGAATTTCCAGCTGATAGGGGATCGTCGTTTTGACACCATAAACGCCGATGTCTTTCAATGCACGATTGGCGCGGTCAATCAGTGAATCCCAGTCCAGCGCCCAGACGATGAGTTTGGCGCACATGGAATCATAATAGGGCGGAATGTCGTAACCGGTGTAAATAGCCGCATCGGTGCGTACACCGGGGCCACCGGGGGCGTAATACCGGGTTACGCGACCAAAACTGGGCAGAAAGTCATTTTTCGGGTCTTCGGCATTAATGCGAAATTCCATGGCATAACCACGGCGTTTTACATCACGCTGGTTGTAACGCAACTTCAGGCCGGCAGCGATACGAATTTGTTCCTGCACAATGTCGATGCCGGTGATTTGTTCGGTAATGGTGTGCTCCACTTGCAGACGGGTGTTGACCTCCATGAAATAAAAAGAGTCGTCCTGAGCTAACAGGAATTCCACAGTACCCGCATTGGTGTAGCCCACAGATTTGGCAGCAGTCACTGCCAGCTTGCCGATGTATTTGCGCTGCTCTTCGCTGAGCTGTGGCGAAGGGGCAATTTCGATCAGTTTTTGATGACGGCGCTGAATGGAACAGTCCCGTTCAAACAGATGGATGACTTTGCCATGCTGGTCACCCAATATTTGTACTTCGATGTGGCGTGGGTTGTCGATACACTTTTCCAGGAACACTTCGGCATTGCCAAAGGTTTTGCTGACTTCAGACACCACCCGGTCATAACTGCGATTAAGCTCATCGGCATCTGCACAGCGACGGATACCTCGGCCACCGCCCCCATTGGTGGCTTTCAGCATCACCGGATAGCCGATTTTTTCCGCAATGACCAGCGCCTCCTGCACCGATTCCACATTGTCTTCACTGCCGGGGGTGACGGGTATACCGGCTTTGATCATTGCGGCGCGGGCTTGCAGTTTGTCTCCCAGCTGGCGGATGATGGCAGCACTGGGGCCGATAAAACGGATGCCGCATTTTTCGCAGGCTTCGGCAAGTAGCGGGTTTTCTGAAAGGAAGCCATAGCCGGGGTGCAAAGCATCACAGCCAGTGGCCGTGGCCAGGTTGACGATGCGATGTACATTCAGATAACCGGAAACAGAGTCCGGGCCGAGGTTATAGGCTTCATCTGCCTTTTTTACATGCAGGGAATAACGGTCAGCATCGGTATAAATGGCGACTGATTGAATGCCAAGCTCGGTACAAGCGCGGGCAATACGTACCGCAATTTCACCGCGATTGGCGATGAGCACTTTTTTTATCATGACAGACCTGTTTGATAAATATGGTTTTTACAAACGGCTTTATACTGCTTGTGTTTATGAATAGTGGCAGCGGTGATAAAACCTGATGGGTACCGCTCACCGGAATATGGGCATCACTGACAACACTGTCAAGCATGGCGTAAGTTTTGCTGATGTTTTATTGTGTGGCGGTGAGTGATTGCCACTACTGGAAATATCTTTTTTTGTGGAATATAAAGCTATAACCATTTGATTTTATTGCTGAAAAAGTGGTGTCTGGCGTTCTTTATGTTTTTGGAAATGTGTATTGAACACAATTTATCCAATGAATGATGGGGATATCCCGTCCCCGGAGTGAACGCGACATACAAACCTGCCATCAGGTTTTCACAATGCCCCGTAGCCGCCCGTATTTTACGGTTTGTTTTCTGTTTGTGTCGTGATGGAAAGCTGATGCAAACTCTGCCAGGCTTTTTGTAAATGCTCATCAATACTGTTGTCGTTATTGATCAATGGTGAAAAATTATTTTTCAGTTCATCGATCATGGTGACCTGTGCCGGAATGCCTTTGGGGAAATTTCCCGCGCTGGAGAATGCCACCCAGCCGTATACCTGCCAGTGTGTATCAGCGGGTGAGTTTTCCGCTTTGATCGTGTGTAGTAAATTCCACTGTACCGCCTGACAGGCTCGTTGATTGTCATACAAGGGATTGTTGAATTTGTATGTTTTATTGTTGATGATCTGTGACCATTGATCGATTGTTTCACCACCGAATAAATGCCCTTCACTGTGTTGTGTGTCCAATACCACAAACCCGCCGGGGACTAACAGTAAGTAGTCAATAAATACCAGTCCGTCGATACCGTCCGGCAACACCACATTGCGCAAATATTTTATCCCCAAAGAGTCCACCACTTTATGGGCATGGCGCTGATGTTTGGTTTTACGGGACTGCTTCCAGAAAAAGAAAATAACAACCATCAGACCCAGTGCGGCAATGGCTTGCAGAATATAAAAAATTACTTCGGTTGAAACAGATTCCATGCTTTAGCGTTCTTTTAGTCGTGGTATCAACATTGCCAGATTGCAGGGTGCGGTGCGGTGGTCCAATTGATCCTTGATGATATTGTCCCAGCCGGTTTTACAGGCACCGGAAGAGCCGGGCAGGCAAAACAAATATGTGCCATTACTGACGCCAGCCAGGGCGCGGGATTGCAATGCGGATGTTTTGATTTCATCAAACGAAATCATCCGAAACATTTCACCAAAGCCTTCAATTTCTTTGTCCAGCAGGGGCTGGAATGCTTCCGGAGTGCCGTCACGACCGGTGACACCGGTACCGCCGGTACTGATTACTACGTGTATTTCGGGGTCAGCAATCCAGCGCGAAACGACGGCGCGAATTTGATAAATGTCATCGGGCGTAATGGCCTTTTCGGCCAGTTGATGACCTGCGTCTTCCAGTCGCTTGGCAAGCACTTTGCCCGAGGTATCTTCGGCTTCTGTGCGGGTGTCGGATACGGTGAGGATGGCAATATTGAGGGGAATAAACTCGCGTTGTTTTTTCGGGGTGGTCATTGGTTTTACTCATTGGGTCGTGGCTTCGCTCACCTAGGGCAGCGTGTGAAGGCGGATTATACCGCGTGTACCCGCCGTCGGGGAATTTGTGTGAAGTGAGCGGAGGCAATCAATGACTTTTTATGGTGTGGATACTGCGGCTGAATTCACTGTTAAGGGTATTAATTAACGGATGTTACGCAGGCCTCCGACTGTAGGGGGGAACAAGCGCAGCGGTTCCACCTGATATGTTAAATAAGGAACCACAAATCGCTTCTGTGCTCACGACCGCTGATAAAAAATCAAAAACCGTCAATAAAAACCCGATGGCCTGAACCAGGAGAAAAGCGCTTATGCAACAACACTCACCGGCCAATGGCGAGTCAACGTCGGTAACTGAGTAAACCTTGAATCGGTCCCTTTTCCCGTTTGGTGGAACCGCTGCGCTTGTTCCACCCTACCTGGTTTAGCCTGATGGCGATGCAGCGGGTGGCCATGTGTTTTTCTCCACTCTATGGCGACGAGTGCATAACATCGGTTTTAAAAATCACCGGGTATTTAACCTAAATTAATCAGTTAAACCTACTGCGAACACCTAATGCACAGAATCTAAAGTGTTTTTCAGAACATGTTGAACTCACCGTATGGGTGATACGCTTTCGTCCAAAATAACCTGAAAAATGCTTTATCTTCCGCACCTTAGTCGCTCTCGCTACGGTTTAATTGATTAATTTAGGTTTAACGCAAAGGTCGCAAAGACGCAGAGAAAAATACTAAAAACTTCGCGTCTTCTGCATTTTTGCGCTCTCTGCGTTTGTACCACACCACTTGTCAGTATCACGACAACATAACCCCCCGATACACCGGAGCAATTGTTTGAGGGCTTTTGATATTACCCAGATTTCAGTCCACATTTGAGTTGCAATATCTGTTAGTCAAAAAATATTTTCTATTTATATTAATGACTTGGGTTAAATAAAAAACAGATAAAAAATCCATGCTTGACAAATGGTTGTTGCTCAAATAAAAATGCATAACATTTACATGTTAATGAAAATGTTGACCAGTACGCAGAGTATTTGAGCCTGGAGGGGGCAAAACCATGAGTGATTTGAGATTCAACGGCTCGCGCACAATTCGACAGACCATTTGTCTGTTTTTGCTGAGTTTTGCGTTGGGGTTTGGCAGTTTTGCACTGGCGGCCAAACGGGAAATGTCCATGACTATCGAGGAAAGGGTGATTGATGTTGCGCCCGATCTGAAATATAAAGTTTTCGCTTTTAACGGCCAGGTACCCGGCCCGCTGATTCATGTTCAGGAGGGTGATGATGTGGTTATCCACGTTACCAATAACACCTCTCTGACGCACACGGTTCATTGGCATGGCGTGTTGCAAACCGGTAGCTGGCGGAGTGATGGTGTCCCGGGTGTTACCCAGAAACCCATCAAACCCGGAGATACCTACACCTATAAATTCAAGGCTGACCGCATCGGCAGTCTCTGGTATCACTGCCATGTCAATGTGAACGAGCATGTGGGTATCCGGGGTATGTGGGGTCCGTTGATTGTTGCCCCGAAAGATCCGTTGCCCATTGAAAAACGGGTCACCAAAGAAGTGATCATGATGCTTTCCACCTGGGAAAGTGAAAATGCCGATAAATTCGGTCAGGGTGCCACGCCGTATGATGTTGAGGATTATTTTTCAGTCAATGCCAAGTCCTTCCCGTTAACCCAGCCAATACGCTTTGAAACCGGTGATGTTGTGCGAGTGCGTTTTTATGGTGCGGGCGGGGCGATACATACGCTGCATTCACATGGTCACGATATGCTGATCACTCACAAAGATGGTTTGCCGATACCTATCCCTTATCACGTTGACACTGTACTGATTGGTCCTGGTGAACGTTATGACGTCATCATTGAAGCCAATCAGGATGAAGGTCGTTTTATCTTCCATGACCATGTAGACAAACACGTCACTGCCCGAGGCAAACACCCCGGTGGCCCCATTACTGTTATGGAATATGCGGGCACACCCATGGACGATTGGTATGTGTGGAAGGATATTGATTATGACCCGGATTTTTTCTTCAGTGAAGCCATGAAAAAAGGCTACGGCCTGTTTGAGAACCCACGTTTCAAAGGTACACCTTTGGCGCGTGAACGGCGTCGGCACAGGGATTAGAGGCATAACATGAAATATCTTTTTTTATTGGTTGCGCTCATTGTTGCTAATGCAGCCTTAGCCGATGACGGCATGCTCATCCTGCAAAACCGCTGTGCGAGTTGTCATGAACTCAGCGGTCCTGCCGCGCAAAGTGTGCAGGAACTGTGGCAGCGTAAGGGGCCGGATTTATTTTATGCCGGTTCCAAATACAATGCTGAGTGGCTGGAAAAATGGCTGGTTAAACCACGTCGCATTCGGCCCGCTGGACATCATCCCATCCAGCATATTAAACCGGGTAATAAGCGTGACATGATCGATACGACAACATTGAGACCGCATCCGGCCTTGTCACCCAATGATGCCAAAAAAGTAACCAAGGCTCTAATGAAACTCAAAGCAACCGCAGAAATGATGGGTACGGCTGTTTTTAAGGGCGGCAGCATTTCTGTCAGCTTTGGTGAAATGGTGTTTGACAAATTTAACGGCTGCATGGCCTGCCATGAGATTGAGCCGGGTTACGGTGGTCTTTCCGGGCCGGAAGTTTACACCGCAGCCAAACGTTATCAGGCGGATTATCTGGTCAGTTTTATCACTGATCCACAGGCATGGAATCCCAAAACACCCATGCCCAATAGACATGTTTCGGCACCGAATATTCAAAAAATTGTGCAGTATCTGCAAGCACTGGCAAAGGAGAACTGGGATGAGAAAAAATAAATTATTCCTGACTTTGTTCGTGTCTTTATTGATGTTGTCCTCAGCAGCATGGTCGGATGACGCCGAAGATAATTACAAAAACTATTGCTGGCAATGCCACGGTATGACGGGTGATGGCATGGGACTCAATGTGCAGGATATGTCCGTACAACCGCGTGATCATACCAGTGCCAAGGCAATGGGAGGGCGCAGCGATGCTGACCTTTTTAAAGTGATTAAAGAAGGTGGGCTGGCAATTGATAAATCTGTGCTGATGCCACCTTGGCGTGACAGTCTAAGCGACGATGAAATTCATGATCTGGTCAAGTATCTGAGAAAACTCTGCCAATGCGGTTAGTGCGTGCTGGTGGGTGAATGTAGTAATGGAGGATTGAGTATTCCGGCCAGGATGCTGCTTTTTTTAAAAAGTGGTTTTAGTTTCAGCCACGCTTCTAACTGAAAAAGGGAGAGTAACCATGTTTAACAAACTATCCATAAGTGCCATGGTATTGACCATTGGTCTGGTAGGCGCGCAAGTCGTGCAAGCCAAAACGGTACATGTCACCATGACCGCGAAAGAAACCACCGTGCAGATCGATAACAAAGGCACCATGTATAAAGCATGGACTTTCGATGGTGCGATTCCCGGCAAAGTCGTGCGCGTAACCGAAGGTGATATTATTGACTTCAAACTCATCAACCCCAAAACCAACAAGGAATCCCATTCCATGGATTTCCATGCAGCGGAAGTGCATGTGCTGGAGGAATTTGCGCCGGTCAAACCCGGTGAAACCAAACACTTCAAGTTTGAAGCCAGACGCCCAGGAGTCTGGATGTATCATTGTGGAGCCAGTGTCATGGCGCAGCATATTGCACGCGGCATGTATGGCGTGATTATTGTTGATCCTAAAGAAGGTTATACCAAGGACTTCCCGAAACCTGATCGTGAATATGTGTTGATTCAGGGACAATACTTCCCGGATGCCGACAATTACAAAGCGATGATAAAGAACGAAGGTTCTACAGGTTCACTGATTAACGGTCGTATGTTCCATTACGATCCTGTTCATGACCCGGATGCCACCCTGACGCTGGCCGCCAAACCCGGTGAACGTGTGCGCTTCCATTTTGTTAATGCCAATATCAATAATCCCATAGCCCTGCATCCTATCGCCGGTATCTGGGATCGTGTTTTCCTTAATGGCAGTCCCAAAAATATACTCTACGATATGGCCACCTATGGCGTCGCCGTTTCTGAAGCAGTGAGTGTTGATATCGTATCACCGGAAGGCAGAACAACAGCGAATGCGATTGTGGACCACACCATGAGTGCGGCGTTGACTGGTGCTATTAGCGTGCTGATTAACAGTCCTGATGCTGATCCCAAAGCAGGTAAGGGTGACAACATTCTACCTCGTGCTGTGGACAAATAAAAAATGTACTGATCCATCTGTTGAAACGTTTAAGGCGAATCCCGCTCGGGGTTCGCCTTATTCGTAGTGCGTTCATTCCCGAACAGCGAATATGCGAATTAAGAGCTAAATCACCCTGTTTTCATACAAATGCTGGTTGGGCCTGAATAATGAAAATCCAACGCAAAGGCGCGAAGACGCAGAGAGCGCAAAGGGTGATGAGGATAGCGGGCAAAATATAAAAAACCCTAAATGCTGTAGGTCTCCGCGTTCTTTAGCGCCTTCGCGTTGGGTTTTATGACGCTGTGTTCGTGGTCGAGAAACAGGTAACATTGTGCTCTTTGCGGTTGTTATTATTGTTGCCCCACCATTTTTCGGTCAGTCCGGCTCTGTTATACTGCGCGAAATCTATCAGGTGTATTTATTTTGCACAGGGTATTTTACGACAATTCAAACAGTGGAGAGCATCATGGCAACAGCAACAGCGCGACACATTCTGGTGTCCAGTGAAGAACAATGTCAGAAGTTGAAGGATGAAATTGAAGGCGGTGCCGATTTCGGTGGTGTCGCAAAAGAGCACTCCAGTTGCCCTTCGGGCGCACAAGGTGGTGATTTGGGTTCTTTTGGCCCAGGTCAAATGGTGCCCGAATTTGATCAGGTGGTTTTCAGTGCTGACCTCAATACGGTGCAAGGTCCGGTTAAAACCCAGTTTGGTTATCACCTGCTGGAAGTGACGAGCCGTTCAGAATAAGCGGTTTCTCCGGTAAAAACGCCACAGAACAAGGCTTGACCGGTAAAAGGTTCAAGCCTTTTTTCTTGGCACAAAAGATTTTAGTTCCCCCGTTATTCGCATGATCCCCAAAGGCATACCATGAGTATCACCATCAAGCGCCGCCCTGCGGATGACACAACTGCTTTGACCGAAGCAGGCCTGCACCCCGTTCTGGAGAGTATTTATGTCCGACGAGGTATTCAGTCTGTGCAGCAATTAGAGCGAGGTCTCGCTCATCTGTTGCCGCTGGATCAGTTAAAAGGTGTTGAATCCGCGGCGGAGTTGCTGGCCGAGGCAGTGACGTCACAGCAACGCATCCTCATTGTCGGGGATTTTGATTGCGATGGTGCCACCAGCTCGGCGCTGGCTGCGCGCGCACTGCGCATGCTGGGCGCAACGCAGGTGGATTATCTGGTACCGAATCGTTTTGAGTACGGTTACGGGTTGACGCCGGAAATTGTTGCCGTGGCGGCAGAGCGCAATCCCGATTTCATTCCTGATTTAATTGTGACTGTGGATAACGGTATTTCCAGTATCGAAGGAGTGGCTGCGGCTAACGAGCGTGGTATTCGTGTGTTGGTCACAGACCATCATTTACAGGGTAACGAACTGCCTGCGGCAGCGGCCATTGTGAATCCCAATCAACAGGGGGATGAGTTCCCCAGCAAAAACCTGGCCGGTGTCGGGGTGATTTTTTATGTGATGCTGGCTGTGCGTGCGGAATTGCGGAAGCAGGGAGTTTTTGGCAATGAGTCCGGCCCCAATCTGGCTGAACTGTTGGATTTGGTCGCACTGGGCACGGTGGCGGATGTGGTACCACTGGATCACAATAACCGTATTCTGGTGGGGCAGGGACTGGCGCGTATTCGTGCCGGAAAATGCTCGGCGGGCATTTCGGCACTGATTTCTGTGGCAAAACGTAACCTGTCCACGCTGGCTTCCACAGATCTGGGTTTTGCGCTGGGCCCGCGACTCAATGCCGCAGGACGATTAGACGACATGTCGCTAGGCATCGAACTGCTGCTCACTGATGACCGGGCCCGTGCCACCGAACTGGCACAGCGTCTTGATGGCCTCAATCACGAACGCCGACAGATTGAAACTGAAATGAAAGCGGAGGCCATGCTCATTCTGGATGAAATGGAGCTGGATGCGTCTGCGGGTAAAAAAGAAGAACTGCCCACGGGACTGTGCCTGTTTGAGCCCCACTGGCACCAGGGCGTTATTGGCATTCTTGCCTCGCGCATCAAAGACCGGCTGCATCGACCGGTGATCATTTTTGCTCAAACCGATGACGGCAGTCTTAAAGGTTCGGCGCGTTCTGTGCCCGGTCTGCATATTCGTGACGCACTGGATGCGGTGGCGGCTCACCATCCAGGGTTGTTGAGCAAGTTTGGTGGCCACGCCATGGCTGCCGGGTTGAGTCTGGCCGCAGACGATCTTGATCGTTTTCGCGAGGCTTTTGATGTCGAAGTACGTCGCCATCTGAGTGCTGAAGACCTGCGCCGGGAAATTCTCAGTGACGGTGAGTTGAGTGACAATGCATTAAACCTGGAACTGGCTGAAGCCCTGCGTGCTGGTGGTCCTTGGGGGCAGGGTTTTCCCGAGCCCTTGTTTGACGGTGTATTTGAACTGGTGAATCGGCGCATTGTGGGTGAAAAACACCTGAAACTGGTAGTGCGGCCTGCGGGGAGTCAACAGGTGATTGATGCCATTGCTTTTAATACCACCGATGATGACTGGCCGGTGGATGTGAAGCAGGTTGAATTGGCCTACCGGCTGGACGTCAATGAGTTTAATGGCAAACGTAGTGCCCAGTTGATGGTGGAGTACATCGAACCGGTTTAGAAGCAGTTTCTTCTGACAAACAGAGCTCTCACTACGGACATATTATGCGGCAACGAGTGTGTGTGCTGTATAGCGATTGTTGCTGGCAACGCTTGTCGGGTGATTATTACAACCTGGATACTATTTACAATGCAAAGGATTGAACATGAACCGAAACCAGGCGGAACAACTGCTGCAAACCGCACTAGCTGATACGACGGCACAATTTCGTGATGGTCAGTGGGAAGCGATCGATGCCCTGGTCAACCAGGGGCAAAAGCTGCTGGTGGTACAGCGTACCGGCTGGGGAAAAAGCTCGGTGTACTTCATCAGTACCAAAATCTTCCGCGACAGGGGTATGGGGCCAACCATTATTATTTCACCTCTGCTGGCGCTGATGCGTAACCAGATTGAGTCAGCCAAGCGTTTGGGCATTGTGGCCGAAACCATGAACTCAACCAATGTGGCTGATTGGCAAGCGGTGACGCAGCGTATTTTGGATAATCAAATCGACTGCCTGCTGATTTCACCGGAACGCCTGGCGAACGACCACTTTATTGAAACCGTATTACAGCCCGTTGCTGATAACCTTGCCCTGATGGTAATTGATGAGGCGCACTGTATTTCTGACTGGGGGCATGATTTTCGCCCTGATTATCGTCGTATTGTGAATATTCTGCGCCAGCTTCCGCCGCATACACCGGTACTTGGCACAACGGCCACTGCCAATAACCGTGTGGTGGAAGATATTCAACAACAGTTAGGCAATATTCAGATTCAGCGTGGATCGCTGGGGCGCGAAAGCCTTGCTCTGCAAACCTTGATACTGCCTGACCAAGCCTCTCGTTTGGCCTGGCTGGTTCAGGTGATTCCAGGCTTGCCGGGTACCGGTATTGTTTACACCTTGACGATACGGGATGCCGAGCAGCTTGCACAATGGCTGGTACAAAACGGTATCGATGCCAAAGCCTATCACGGTAGTGTCAAGGCGGATGGTTTCGAGAACAGTAACCTCTACCGCCAACATCTCGAAGATTTGCTGTTGACCAACCAGCTCAAAGTGCTGGTGGCAACAACGGCCTTAGGCATGGGCTACGACAAGCCTGATTTAAACTTTGTGATTCACTATCAGGCACCTGGTTCCATTGTGGGTTACTACCAGCAGGTTGGCCGTGCCGGGCGGGGTATTGAGCAGGCAGTCGGGGTGTTGATGTCGGGTGTGGAAGATCAGGATATTCACGAATTTTTTCGTGAGTCGGCATTTCCTTCTGAAGCTCATGTCAATGAAATTCTGGATCTTTTGGCACAGCGTGATGATGGCCTGTCGATCCGTGCTATCGAAGAACAAAGCAACCTTCGTCACGGCCAAATAGAAAAGGTCTTGAAATTACTCAGTGTGGAAAACCCGGCACCCGTGATTAAAGTTGGCACTCAGTGGCGTAGAACCGTAGTGCCCTATGCCATGAATCATGCACGCATTGCACACCTGACCGCTCAGCGTGAGCAGGAGTGGGGCGAAGTGCAGGCTTATCTGATCGATGGCGACTGCAAGATGAATTACTTGCGCCGGGCGTTGGATGATCTGGCTCCGGCTCTTTGTGGCAAGTGTGCCGCCTGTCTTGGTCAGCCAGTGGTTAATATCACGGTGGATGCTCAATTGGCACACCGTGCGGCCAGCTTTCTGAAACAGGCAGAAATGCCGATTCAACCCAAAGTCCAGGTGGCGGCCAATGCCTTTGTCGAGTATGGTTTTCGCGGTAATCTGCCACAAAACCTTCGCGCCCGGGAAGGGCGTGTACTGTCTCGTTGGAGGGATGCAGGCTGGGGTAAAACAGTGGCTGACGAGAAACATGCAAACCACTTTGGTGATGCTTTGGTTGAAGCCATGGCTGGGATGATTCAGCAACGCTGGCAACCTGTTCCTGCGCCAACCTGGGTCTGTTGCGTACCATCAAATAACCATCCAGACTTGGTTCCCGGTTTTGCTAGGCGCCTTGCCAGACAACTGGGACTGCTGTTTGTGGATGCGGTGACAAAGGTAAAAGACAACCAACCGCAAAAAGGTCAGCAAAACCGTTTTCATCAATGCCGCAATCTGGATGGTGCCTTTGCGGTTAACCAACCGGTGCCAGGCGGCCCGGTGTTATTAGTTGATGATATTGTGGACTCCGGCTGGACGTTAACCGTATTAGCCGCATTATTACAACAGGCTGGGAGCGGCGCGGTACTTCCGGTTGCTCTGGCCTCAACTTCGGTAAAAGATTCATGAATTTATCAGCCACCGCACAGGCCACCTTGCTATTGACCTGCTATTTCATCAAGGCAAGTAACGAAAGTGCCAAACCACTAACGAATGTGGAATGGGGACGTTTTGCATTGTGGCTGAAAGAGAAAAACAGGACACCTGCTGAACTGTTAGCCGCTGACCCAAAGCCCCTGTTGACAGGCTGGCATGACAATCGAATCAGCACGGAACGCATTTTGGCTTTATTGGGCCGTGGCCATAGTCTGGCTTTGGCAGTGGAAAAATGGCAACGGGCCGGACTCTGGATGGTGACACGCTCCGACCCTGAATACCCAAAACGGCTGAAATCCCGGCTGAAAACGAGTGCCCCACCAGTGTTGTTCGGTTGTGGTCATAAATCTCTACTCAATGCGGGGGGTATCGCTGTCGTCGGTTCCCGTAATGCCAGTGATGCCGATTTGCTGTTTAGCAAACAGTTAGGTGCTAAAGCCGCGGCTCAAAGCATCACTATTGTTTCCGGTGGTGCAAGAGGTGTAGATGAAACAGCAATGCTGGGTGCAATGCAGGCCGGGGGAAGGGTGATAGGCGTTATGGCAGACAGCCTTTTAAGGGCTGCGACAAGTGCCAAATGGCGTAACGGCCTGGTGGATGGCAATGCTGTGCTGATATCGCCATTTTATCCTGAGGCAGGCTTTAATGCGGGCAATGCCATGGCGCGAAACAGATACATTTATTGTCTGGCAGATACGTCACTTGTGGTTCATTCCGGTAAAAAAGGCGGCACACTGAACGGTGCGGAAGAAAACCTCAAGAAACAATGGGTGCCGCTCTGGGTAAAGCCAACGCAAGACAAGGATGCAGCCAATGAGATATTGGTGGAAAAAGGGGGGCGCTGGTGTGAAGAAGATATCCAGCGTCTCGATTTAGCTTCACTGTTAACCACATCATTAATGGGTGACAACAATAGAGAAACAGATCAACCTGATCTGTTTTCGCAAGCAAATGAGCCTGCCGATTTATTTTCCATTGGAATTCAAGAGCCCGCTGTTGAAATCCACTATGTACAGGAATCCGACGGGCCAAAAGCGACGGCCAATACACACACTGATTTCTATCAATTATTTGTCAGTGAATTACCACGACTTGCGATTGACCCGCTCAATAAAGATGACCTGATTGAAAAAACGGGGTTGCATAAATCACAAGTTACTGACTGGTTGAAGCGAGCGCTTGATGATGGTTACGTCAAGAAGCTGAATCGCCCTGTTCGTTACCAATATATCAAAAATAAAGCGTAATGATTTTCTTAAGAATATGAATAATATACGCCGAAAAATTGATCTCTACATATTGTCTTTGGGGCTGTTGTTTATCTTTTTTTGATTATTACAGCCAAAATTCCAGAGCACCAATTTTTGTTTAATGAATGGGTTTCATGGAAAATGTTGCTGGTTGTTAACCTGATACCAGTCATTTCAATTATTTCGTTGATTTATTGCTTATATGCATACAAACGATTTGATTTTGACTTGAAGGGGGCTACTGATATTCCGTTTGAAATAAAGAAGATCGAAGGTATCAACTATGAACACCTGACCTTCCTGGCGACTTATGTGGTTCCTTTGATCAGTTTTGATTTTGATAGTGGACGGCAGATGATTGTTTTGGCACTTTTGTTAACTGTGATGGGTGTGATCTATGTCAAAACAGATCTGTTTTACGCAAATCCATCACTTGCGTTACTGGGGTTCCATATTTATCGAGTGAATGGGGATTTTAAAACGGGTGTCAGGGAGAGTGTCATATTGGTTTGTCGCGTAGTCAGCAGGTGATTGCCGCCATTGCTTTTAATACCACCAATGACGACTGGCCGGTGGATGTGAAGCAGGTTGAGCTGGCCTACCGGCTGGACGTCAATGAGTTTAATGGCAAACGTAGTGCCCAGTTGATGGTGGAGTACATCGAGTCGGCCTCAGAAGAGAGCGGGATAATTTGGTTGCGGCGGCGGGACTTGAACCCGCAACCTCTCTGCCCATATCATAAGATTCTTAGGTTATATAATATGTCGAAGTCAGAGTGCTCTATCCTATTGAGCCACGCCGCAGAAACTTTTTAAATATTTTTTCTTTTGGAACAGGTTTTAGTGTGGACGTTTACGGGTCTTGCGAGCTTTCTCAGCAGATTTGCGTTCTTTTATGCCATTAATTTTTTCCTGTGCATATGGCTGTATTTCTTTAATCAAGCCATCAAAGTGGTATTTATTTGATTTATTTCCCTTGTCCTTATCAGGGCGATATTCTCTTTTCATGAATCCAGCTTTTTCTAAACTCGCAATACGCCGTTGAACAGTGCGTGGAGTAATGCCAATCGCCTCAGCAATGGTCTTTTTTGTTGGATGGGGTTTGTTTTCTGATTCCCACCAGTAGGTGGACAAATATAAAATAATGTTCACATCCAAAGCATCTAAACCAAGAGCATGTTGTTTTTCCAAAATAATGCTGGGAAATGCGGTCCACCCTGCATCCATTGCAGTTTTTCCCCATTTTTTTTCATTTGTCTTGATAGTTTTTGTTATCTCATTTTTCTTTTTTTCCGCTGCTGTTACCATCGAATATATCCTCAGTATTGTTACATTTGGCCGCTTTGGGAGGTATTGTGGGGGTATTGGACTAATTTTTCAAAGCTTATAAGGAGGCGGGACTGTCTCCCCTGTGTAGTGTTGTTAGACTCCCCCATAGGGGCTTTTTAGTCTCCATGGGTAAGGGCTCTTGCGGCTTCCAAAGTACATGCAATACCTAATCATAAGCAGATGCTATCCACTTAGCACAAGCACACGCTACATATAGAACTTTAGCGTGGGGACAGGTTCGTCTGCCCATTGTGAACAAGTTTTTTCAGTTTTGCTCATTAAGGTCAAACTCAGCGGTTATTTCATTCACCTCGGCCCCCACCTGTTGTAGAATAGCGCGTTTTTCCCGGTTCTAAACAAGGGTTTACTCCACATGCTTGAAATCAGTCTTATTTCCTCCCGCATCAAAGACATGCAAGGGCGTGCCGACGCGCTGAGGGGGTACCTTTGACTACGAAACCAAATGTGAGCAGCTGGACGAGGTAGTCCGCGAACTGGAAGTGCCTGAAATCTGGAATGACCCCGAGCGTGCTCAGGCATTAGGCAAAGAGCGTTCCTCGCTGGAACTGGTGGTCAACACCATTCGCAGCATGGACAGTAACCTGGGCGAAGCTGCTGACCTGCTGGAAATGGCCGCAGAAGAAGATGACCAGGAAACTGTGGATGCTGTGGTGGCGGATCTGGACGAACTGGAAGCCCAGCTCGCCAAGCTGGAATTTCGTCGCATGTTTTCCAACGAGATGGATCCCAACAACGCCTACCTCGATATTCAGTCCGGCTCCGGCGGCACCGAAGCACAGGACTGGGCTGAAATGCTGTTGCGTATGTATTTGCGCTGGGGTGAGGCGCATGGTTTCAAAACCGAACTGGTGGAAGCTTCCGACGGTGACGTGGCCGGTATCAAAAGTGCCACTATTCACTTTGAAGGTGAATATGCCTTCGGTTGGCTGCGCACCGAAACCGGTGTACACCGACTGGTGCGAAAATCACCCTTTGATTCCGGTGGTCGCCGACACACCTCGTTTGCTTCAGTCTTTGTCTCACCAGAAATAGATGACAATATCGATATCGACATCAATCCTGCTGATCTGCGTATTGACGTGTACCGTGCCTCGGGTGCGGGTGGTCAGCATGTTAACCGTACCGAGTCTGCCGTGCGCATTACCCATAATCCTACCGGGCTTGTAGTGCAGTGTCAGAATGATCGTTCGCAACACAAAAACAAGGCTTCAGCCATGAAACAGCTCAAAGCCAAACTGTACGAATTTGAAATGCAAAAACGCAATGCCGATCAGCAGGTGGTGGAAGACAGTAAGGCCGATATCGGCTGGGGCAGTCAGATTCGCTCCTATGTGCTGGATCAATCACGCATCAAGGATTTACGTACCGGTGTGGAAACGGGCAATACACAGGCTGTGCTTGATGGCGGGCTGGATCAGTTTATTGAAGCAAGTTTGAAATCCGGACTTTAATCTCTTCACCTCAGTAGAGGCTGTTGAGAAAATACAAAAAACATAACGAGACGTTATCCATGTCAGACAACAACAAGCAACAAACCGAAACCGTAGAAGACACTAACGCACTTGTTGCACAGCGCCGCAGCAAACTGTCAGCCCTGCGCGACACCGGCAATGCCTTTCCCAATGACTTCCGGCGTGATGTGATGGCTGGTGAATTGCACGCCGAATACGGAGAAAAATCGAAAGAAGAGCTGGCAGACAATCCGGTACGTGTGAAAATAGCAGGGCGTATGATGAGCCGCCGTATCATGGGCAAAGCCAGCTTCGCCCATGTGCAGGATATGTCCGGCAAGATGCAATTATTTGTGACTCGTGATGAGCTGCCTGAAAATTTTTACAACCAGCAATTCAAAAAATGGGATATCGGCGACATCATCGGTGCCGAAGGCGTATTATTCAAAACCCAGACGGATGAATTATCTGTGCGTGTGGATAATATTCGCCTTCTCACCAAATCCTTACGTCCGTTACCGGAAAAATGGCACGGGCTTGCCGACCAGGAAACCAAATATCGCCAGCGTTATGTGGACCTCATCATGAACGAGGTCACACGAACAACATTCCGGGTGCGCTCACAAGTGGTGGATTACATGCGCCGGTTTTTACTGGAACGTGATTTCATGGAAGTGGAAACACCCATGATGCATGTGATTCCCGGAGGTGCCACAGCACGTCCGTTTGTAACGCATCATAATGCTTTGGACATGGGTTTGTATTTACGTGTTGCACCGGAACTGTATTTGAAACGTTTGGTGGTCGGTGGTTTTGAGCGGGTGTTTGAAATCAATCGCAACTTTCGTAATGAAGGTTTATCGACTCGCCATAATCCCGAATTCACCATGGTGGAATTTTATCAGGCTTATGCCGACTATAAAGACCTGATGGACCTCACCGAAGACATGCTGCGGGGTATGGCGCAGGAAATTCACGGTACTACCGTGTTGCCTTATCAAGGTGAAGAATTCGATTTCGGTAAACCTTTTGTGCGCATGACGATTGTAGAATCCATTCTGCATTTTAACCCTGACTTGCCGTTAGAGAATTTACAAACACTGGAAGCTGCCCGTCAAGTGGCTGAAGCACTTAACATCCCGTTAAAGGACAATTACGGCCTGGGCAAGGTGCAAATCGAAATCTTTGAAAAAACCGTTGAGCATAAACTCAAAGACCCCACTTTTATTACCGCGTATCCTACTGAAGTGTCACCACTGGCACGACGCAGTGATGAAGACCCCTTTGTTACCGACCGTTTTGAATTTTTTGTCGGTGGCCGCGAACTGGCCAATGGCTTCTCCGAGCTGAATGATGCCGAAGACCAGGCCGAACGCTTTCGCAAACAAGTGGAAGAAAAAGAAGCCGGTGATGATGAAGCCATGCATTACGATGAAGATTACATCACCGCTCTGGAACATGGAATGCCACCCACAGCAGGTGAAGGCATCGGCATTGACCGGTTAGTGATGTTGTTTACCGATTCGCCGTCTATTCGCGATGTGCTGTTGTTTCCGCATATGCGGCCAAAAAAGTCGTAAGTATTGTGTTACGTTTCTATGTGCAGCGGGAAGCTATTTATGTCTAATCTAAAAATATCTGTTTTTTGACTACAATATACCCGTAGCGATTGATATTTAGGTGTTCAGCGTGCGTCATATTCATTTCATGGCAAGGCGAAATAACGAGTAATAGCCGGTCTATTGTGAGGAATTTCAACGCAGCCATGGAATGAAGAGGGAGTGCGCAGTGAAAAAACATTTCAAAAAGGTTTTCTCTGCACTCTTTGCGCCTCTGCGTTAACAACACCGCACTTCTTCAAAACACTTCCTTACCATCACCACAAATTCGCTTTTTTGAAGTACTCAATGAGCCTGATACCGATTCAAATCAAACAGTCCTGCCTGCACAGGTTTGTTATCCCGGAATTTATCCTGAAACCAGTCGGCTTGTTTCCAGAAGGCAGGGTCAGTGCGGCTCACGCCATAACGTTCGATAAATGCCGCGTAATCTTCCTGGCTGCGAATATTGACACCGCGTTGACTGAAGTCGTCAATGTCTGACAGTGCCACGGAGAGGAAGAGGTTGGGGTAGGAACCTTCCAGCCAGTTCACGACGGTCATCGTATCCTGTGCGATATCGGTATGATCCCGCTCATGCGCATCAGCCAGAAATGACGTGACATTTTTATAGGCTTTGTTACGAATCAGGGTGTAGGCGAGGTCTTTCTCCGGCGTATCAGCCCTGACCCGCACAAAGGTGACATCGGGAAAGGCGTGCAGGTTTGCACCCTGTAAACGGGCAATGGCATTCATGGCTTTGTCTGCCTGGGCCTTAACATTGACAGGCAGGGAGCCTTTGCAATTATCCGTTTGGCTACAGCGATTCAGGTTTTGTGTTTGTTGCGTTGTGCCCGCAAGACGGATTTTCAGAAATTTATACAGTTCTTTTTGAGGATCATTCGTGCGGTAACCATTCACAGCTTCCGTGTTTAGCCATTCCTGGGGCGCAGAAAACAGTTTCTCGACACTTTCTCTCTGACCCATATACCAGCTGTCACGGATGGCTTTGCGTTGGCTGACGGGCAGAAAGGCCAGAAAATAATCTTCCCCTTCCATACGCAGAAAATCCATGTAAATCCGGGTGCTCATGCGATGCCCGAGATTACCGTACACATTGAAACCGGCCACCAGTAAATAGTGAATGCGTTCAAATAACGGATAGTCGATAACCCAGGCGGTTTCCGGATTTTCACCCACCAGTCCATAGGCGACCGAGCCACTGTCAAAATGCCGGAAAACGGTGAGCGCAGCATTGGGGTTTTTACCATCACCATCCCAGATGTAGTTCAACGCATGGCCGATATCGTGTGTGCCGATGGTTTTGAACCAGGCTTGTTTACGTTCCATGTAGCGCCGCTGTCCCTGCCAGTAATCGCTCCAGATACGCAGGAGATCCAGGTTGCTACCGCCATCGGCGGGGAGTTGCAGGTTGCTGCTCATTTCGCCGATGAAGTCAGGGTTATTCGTAATCACTGGCTGGTCGGGATCAAAAAACATCACCCAAAACTGATCTTCGATAACATTCAGGGCAATCTGTCCACGACAAACCGGTCCCTTGATGAATCCCTCAATAAAAAAGCGCGCGTCGTCCAGAAGAAAACGATAACGTGATGTTGCGGGCAGGGCGGCGAAGACTTTGAACGGATTGGAGGCCAGTTCGGGTTGGTAAGAGGGCAGTGTGTCTACGGAATATTGTGGCTTCAGAAACAATTCCCGATACCGTTCCATACGGCTTGCGGAGAATTCGTAGACAATATGGTTTTTCGCTACGATGCTGGGGTGATAGCGCAGCAGGCGATAATAAAAAGGTGTGCTACCCGGGTCATCAAAGGGGAGTACGGTGGGGATTTCATCGATGACCTGTCCGGGCGGGGTGCGTGAGCGCACCAGCCGGTAGAATTCCCGCTGTGGTGAATCGGTAAAGTGAATGTGTGCGTGGAACAAGTGCTCGTAGAGATAGCGGTTGACCAGCCGTTGCTTGTTGCTGGTTCCGTTCAGAAACAGCTCCCAGTGTTTGATTTGTGGTTGCACTGCGGTGGAGGGTGTGGGCGGTGCCGGTGTCGGTGTACCCTGGGCCAGCCAGGAAACCAGGGTTCGGTATTCCTGTTCCTGTAGATTGGGCATGGCATAGGGCATGCCCCATAAAGGACGTTTGCGTGCAAATTCATCCATGGAATCCAGTGTCGGGCAGGTTTGCTCACGATCCAGTTCCAGGGTGAAGCTGTCAGCGAAGGTATCTGCACCAGGTTGAGGATGTTGTTGTTTCAGTCGTAACAAATGATAAAGCGCTGAGTTTTTCAGATTGGCTTCCGGGTCATTTTGCAGGCTTTCGTTGACCACGGGGTGGAAATCACGGGAACGCCACTGGGCAGTATTTTTGGCGTCAATGAACAAGCGGGTCGGTTGCATGGGCGTTACCCGTGACGGATCGTAAATACTTTCGGTACTTGCGCCGCGTAGCAGACCTTCAGGGGAAGAAAGTTTCAGTTGGCAGGGCGCGTCGTAACAGCCGTGACACACAATGCAGCGTCGCTCCAGCACCGGTTTCACCTGGTCTTCCCAGCTCACGGGTCCACTTTGTGCAGCAACAGCCAGATCAGATTTGATGGATGCTGGTATATCTTTCATCACAAATTGCGAGATCAGAATCTCGTTGATCAGAAACCCGGTCAGCAGCACAGCTGAGAGTATCAGCAGGCGTTTGCGGGTGATTATTTTGTGATCTTTATACATAGGTTGTTAATCTTAACAGAGTGGGCTGCGAGTACAGCTAAAAGCATATGATTTTTAAGGAGCGCACATGCTTTTTTTGCGCTACTTTATAGGATTATCAGCAATTCACAGGATTCACAACTCATTGATTAAGAATGAATCAAGGAGGAATCAGGACATTTTTTCCCGTCACCTGATTTGTTTTTCCGCAGAAAAACCGTTTTTATTCCGGCTCATATCAATAACGATGTGAACGGCACAACATAAACTTCAGGCAGGGATTACACATGACAAACAAAAAGGATGACGGGCAAGAACCTTCAGCAAACAATGTCAGCTGCTGGAATAAACATTCTACCGCCGAACGACTCAAAGAAATGTTTGTTGAGCTGGGGCAGAAACATGGCATTGCCGGCGGTGCCATTCCAGCAAGGCGTGCAGTGTTCAAAAAGCAGCATGGCATCGTTTATGGTGAGTTCAATATTGACCCGAAGATAGATCCTGCATTTAAAGTCGGTATTTTTGCAGGTGATTCTTATCAATGTGTTGTACGTTTTTCCAGCGACACGGGGCCAACAGACCCTGACCTGAAATCAACATTAGGTGTCGGCTTGAAGCTGTTCGATGTAAAAGGTCAGATGCTGCTTGGGGACGGTGATACTGCGGACTTTATATTTCAAAACATTGATCGTTTTTTTGCAGCCGATGCAACACAAATGTGCGCATTTACGACGGCAGGTGTTATCAATCGGAATTATTCGCAATATATTGCTGACCACCCTGAGCTTGGTGATGTACTCAACGCAATGGAGAAAGTTGAGGCCAGTTGTTTGACGGCAAACTATTGGGCAATCCTGCCTTTTAAACTGGGTAGCAAGCAGGTTGTTAAATATCGATTGGTACCTGATAACACCGAAGGTGGCGCACCCTTCGACAATAATGACTATCTGGCCCTTGATTTACAGCAACGGCTGCGTAATGGTCCCGCAAAATTCAGCTTCGAAATTCAGTTGCGTACCTGTGACGATATGCCGATTGATGATGCGCGTGCTGTGTGGAGTACAACCGAGAGTCCCTATATTCGCGTCGCTGAATTAAGTTTTCCGCAGCAGGATATTTGCGCTATCGGTCAGAGTGAGTTTGGTCAAAATCTTGCTTTTAATATCTGGCGTACACTCGATACACACGAGCCACTTGGCAGTATTGCTGCTGCACGGAAAGTGGTTTACCCGGCCAGTGCAAATGCTCGTCAGCAGGCTAACGGGTTGTCAGGGCAAGAGCCTGACAAACTCAATCCGCCCTTTGAAGATGATGCCGATGACGGCAGTGACTGCATTGTTTATGCTGGCATCTATCCTCCGATTGGGGTAATGCGTGTCGGCAATAGTCCGGATGATTATTTTGTGGGTCCGGAAGTTGTCGAACCCGTGCCTGATTGCAGTGATTCGCCTTACCGGGATAAGACCGGTGCTCTCAAACGCCAGGCGGCGAAATTTCGAATATATGGTTTTAATGCCGCAGGCAAAGCCGTTAAGGAACTGACTCTGGATAATGCCGAAATCGAGTGGTCTGCACATCTGGCCAATCAAAAATCATCCTGGTATGAGTTTCAACTGGCGCTGGATATTCCCGAAGCGGCTGACGCGCCGCCGTCATTGTTGCGTAACAATAATGTTGCCGACCGGGAGACGCTGCTCATTGATGGTGGACAGTGCCAGGTGTCGGGCCGTTCGATCAGTGATCACGACAGCCTTAGTTTTCGCGGTAACTTTATGGGCACTCCGGTCTATCTCGGTGAAATGCGCACTGACGAATGCGGCAGGCTTGTGATGCTGGGTGGCCATGGAAAGGCAGAAAATATTAATGGCGATATCGCCATCACGTTTTCCAACAACGAAGGTTGGTATGACGATATCGCTGATGGGCCTGTCACCGCAATGGTAAAATACAAAGGTGTTGAGCTTCGTGTACTGCCTGCATGGGTGATCAGTGCGCCGCCCGATTTTGCCCCGATGCAAAAATCGGTGCGCACCATGTGGGATTTGATGCGCGATGTCGCGATCAACAACCATATGTTAAACCGTCCACCCCGACCTTCGTTTACGCGCGATATCCTGCCTGTTTTTCAACGCATGACCAACCTGCAATGGGTGAATGCCGGATTTTCTGCGGCTTTCGGCTGGGGAGGTCAGTTTGACTACACCACACCTGAATGGATAGCGAAACTGGGTGACCCGTCATCAGCTTATGGCGAGATGCGCAGAACCATCTCTAATAATTTTCGTCGTTATACTGTTCCCGGTGCGCAAGCCGCGCAGCTGTGGCCGTGGATATATGGAGATGCGATGAGTATTCCAGCATCCGGCTCTGTGCGTCAAAACGCGACCCTGTCTGATTTGCAGTTGTCATTTCTCGATCAATGGGTCGAAGGTGATTTCGATGCCGATTATGATCCTGACGCGACGGCACCTACGGCTATTGAACAGTTACCGATTGATCAACAGCCGGACATGCTGACTCAGGCTGCCATGGAGTTTTGTCTGGCTGATGCATTTCATCCCGGTTGTGAAATGACCTGGCCCATGCGTACGGCAAAAATGTATATGGCACCGTTTCGCCTCAAACACAGTGATGTCACTGAACCCACTAATGGGCACTATTATGGGCCACTCATGAATAGCGATGTGATCAGCCTGCCTGCCGGGCCATTGAAGGGTGGTCAGGTTGCGGGGGGCATCACCCGCTGGATGGCTATCCCATGGCATTGTGATACCGCCAGTTGCCGTGATGGCTATGAACCTGATTACGACCCTTATTTGCCGACATTCTGGCCAGCACGCGTCCCCAATAATATTCTCAGTGAAGCGATGTATGCCAGAACCATCGACAAGCAACTTTCCGAACAGGAGCGCACGCAATCGTTTGCTTACCGTAGTGCATGGCTGGACGATCTTCCTGTTGAAGAGCCTGTGACTTACACCAAACAGATCAACAGTATGATTCACCACTTTGACAGTTTGGCGATTGTTCAGGCACGCACTGGCGTTATCGACAGTAATCATTTTCCACCCGAAATGCAGGTAGGTATTGTGCCCGACACACTGCCCAAAGGCGCAACGTACACGCCAGTAACGATGAAGGCTTTTGAAAAAGGCGGCTCGTTGCATGGCGAAGCACACCATCGCAAGGTTGACCTGAGCAATATTGAAA